>DBQD01000030.1:0-41226 GCA_002305715.1 Proteiniphilum sp. UBA1403
GACCTCATGATTATGAATCATGCGCTCTAACCAACTGAGCTATCTCGCCATTATGTAATATTTGAACAATTTGGAACTCTGTTCCCAAATTCGAGGGGCAAAAGTAGTACATCTTTTTGAATTCTGCAACAAGAAATCAAAAAACATCGGTAAAAAATTTCAATTAGGGATAATTCAGTTTTTATAAAAGAAAATGGGGAATCTGTTGCACATACTAGAAATAGTCCCCATAAAATTGTAATTTTGTACGATTTTTCAACTTCTTAAGGAAGTAAACAAACTAAATAACGTGATCTATCCTGATAATTTCGAACATAAGATTGAATTCAATAAAGTACGGCAACTAATCTCCGATCGCTGTCTAAGTACACTGGGACGAGAGAAGGTGGAGGAGATGCATTTTTCTGATTCGTTTGATGAGATCAGTACGCTGCTCTGTCAAACAGAAGAGTTTGTACGTATTAGAGAGGAAGAGGATTCTTTTCTGCTGGACAATTTTTATGACCTGCGTCCTGTATTACGACGAGTACGGATTGCAGGCTCTTGGATCGACCAAAGCGCACTCTTTGAGTTGCGCCGTTCGCTACAAACCATCAACGGAATTGTATTATTTCTACGGCGCGACGATGAGAAAACGCAGCGTTATCCGCATCTGCTTGCTCTCACCGGTAATGTGGTCACCTTCCCTGAGATTACACGCAAGATAGATACCATGCTCGATGGTTTTGGCCAGATGAGAGACAATGCATCTTCTCGTTTGGCGGAAATTAGACGTGAACTCACTACAACAGCAAATGGTATCTCAAAAAGTCTACAGTCCATCCTTCGTAAGGCGCAGGCTGAAGGGTATGTGGACAAGGATGTGGCACCCAGTATGCGCGACGGGCGACTAGTGATTCCGGTTAATCCCTCCTTCAAGCGCAAGATAAAAGGTATCGTGCATGATGAATCGGCTTCTGGTAAAACGGTTTTTATTGAACCTTCGGAAGTAGTGGAGGCAAACAACCGTATCCGCGAACTGGAAAATGATGAACGGCGTGAGATCATTCGTATTCTGGTCGAATTTACCGACTACCTTCGCCCTTTTTTACCCGATCTGCTGGAGTCATATGAGTTTCTGGCGAAAATAGATTTCATACAAGCTAAAGCTTCCTTCGCTAAACTGATGGGGGGGATCAGGCCATCGTTACATGATCGACAACTGATCGATTGGGTTGAGGCAATACACCCGCTGCTCTATCTTTCCTTAAAGAAACAGAACCGTAAAATAATTCCTCTCGACATTACGCTTGAAAAGGAAAATAGAATTTTGGTTATATCGGGCCCCAATGCAGGTGGTAAATCGGTCTGCCTGAAAACTGTTGGTCTGCTCCAGTATATGGTGCAATGTGGATTGCTGATTCCATTGAAGGAAAATTCAAAAGTGGGCATCTTTTCTGATATCTTTATTGATATTGGAGATGAGCAATCTATCGAGAACGACCTTTCTACATACAGTTCACACCTGATGAATATGAAATTTTTCGAACGAAAGTGCAATGCAAAGTCATTGTTACTGATCGATGAGTTTGGGAGTGGTACCGAACCGCAAATTGGGGCAGCTATTGCAGAAGCATTGCTCGATCGATTCAACAAACGGCAATCGTTTGGTGTTATTACAACGCATTACCAGAATCTAAAACATTTTGCAAACGAGCATGAGGGTGTGGTGAATGGTGCCATGTTATATGACCGGCATGAGATGCAACCGCTCTTTCGTCTCTCTATTGGCAATCCAGGGAGCTCCTTTGCGGTGGAAATAGCACGCAAAATTGGACTTCCGGAAGAGGTCATAGCCTATGCATCGGAGATTGTGGGGAGCGAATACATCAACATGGATAAATACTTGCAAGATATTGCTCGGGATAGAAGGTATTGGGAACGCAAACGCGACGAGATTCGGCGCGAACGAAACCGCCTTGAGGAGGTCTCTACAAAATATGAATTGGAGCTGGAAGAGATTAACAAGCAAAAGAAGGAGATCCTCGCACAAGCACGGCTAAAAGCAGAACAGATGCTGGCCGAAAGTAATGCTCGTATAGAAAATACTATACGTGAGATCCGTGAGGCAAAGGCCGAAAAGGATAAAACCAAACAAATAAGGGAATCACTGAACAAATTCAAAGAACAGGTGTCGTCAGTCGATATCGACGAGAAGGATTCAATCGTGCCTAAAAAGGTAACGAAGAAGATAAAGACGAAACAATTGACAGCTAAAGAGCCCAAAGAGCAACTATCAATTGGTGATGCTGTACGTATTAAGGGACAGACATCGGTGGGTGAGGTAATGGAGGTTGCTGGCAAGAAGGCTACCATAGCGTTTGGAATGATAAAAACAATGGTGAGTCTCGATAATCTGGAGCGAGTGAGCAATAACCAACTGAAAAAGGAAAAGAAAGCATCTAATACCCGCGACTTAATGCACGAGCGGAAATTGAATTTCAAACAGGATATAGATGTGCGTGGTATGCGAGGCGACGAGGCTTTACAGGCTGTTATCTATTTTATTGATGATGCTATTCAACTGGGTGTTTCCAGGGTCCGCATATTGCATGGAACGGGTACTGGAGCATTACGTCAGATTATTCGCGACTATCTGGGAACTGTGAATGGTGTGGCTCACTATCGTGATGAGCATGTACAGTTCGGTGGGGCAGGAATCACCGTGATTGATTTAGAATAAATTCAAATATCGTATATATTCAAATATTTTTTTATCTTTGCCTGCAATATTAAAATTGCAGCAAAATTAACATCAAATACACAACAATGGGAAAATTTTCAAAACCTTTTTGGGTAGCTAATTTTGTAGAGCTGTTGGAACGATTGGCATATTATGCGGTCTTCATAGTAATAACCCTCTATTTGTCGAATGTTTGGGGATTCTCAGATATTGAAGCAGGTGTGATTGCCGGTTTGTTCTCGGCTACTCTTTACCTTCTTCCCTTGTTTGCTGGTGCGTATGCTGATAAAATTGGCTTTCGTTCGGCCATAATAATCGCTTTCTTACTGTTAACTGTTGGTTATGCAGGATTGGGTGTTCTACCCACAATGCTTGAAAGTGCGGGTTTGGTTAGTTATGACATGACAACCACCTACACAGGATTAAATGAAAGTTACCTCCGTTGGTCGATTATTGCTCCACTGATTCTGGTTGTGATAGGTGGTGCCTTCATTAAATCGGTAATTTCAGGTACAGTCGCTCGCGAGACAACTCCCGACACCCGGGCTCGTGGTTATTCTATCTTCTATATGATGGTTAACATTGGTGCTTTTACCGGCAAAACAGTGGTTGACCCCCTGCGTAGAAGTATGGGAGATCAGGGGCTTGTTTATTTGAATTATTTCTCAGCAGCTATGACGCTCCTGGCGTTGATTGCTGTATATTTTTTCTATAAATCTGCAAAGACTGAAGGTATAGGAAAAAGCTTCGCTGAAATTGGTAAATCACTGGTGAAGGTGGTGCTTAATGTGCGACTAATGTTGCTCATTCTCATTGTTAGCGGTTTCTGGGTCATTCAAAGTCAGATGTACGCTACCATGCCAAAGTTTGTGATCAGATTAATTGGTGAAAGTGCTTCTCCGGGTTGGTATGCCAATGTGAATCCTTTGGTGGTATTTGTCTGTGTGAACTTTGTGACTTCTTTCATGAAGAAACGAAGTGCTATTACATCTATGATGGTGGGTATGTTCATCATTCCCATCTCGGCTCTGGTTATGTCGATGGGAACGCAAATTGGAGGAGATCATATCTTAGGATTGCATCCGGTAGCATTCATGATGATCGTCGGTATTGCTTTTCAGGCAATTGCTGAGTGTTTTATCTCTCCCCGTTACTTGGAGTATTTTTCTTTACAGGCACCCAAAGGTGAGGAGGGCTTATACCTCGGTTTCAGCCATCTGCATTCTTTCTTTTCCTATTTGTTTGCATTCGGACTTTCGGGATTTTTATTGGACAAATATTTACCGGATCCACGCCTTTTTATCAATGAAGCTGGTGTAATGGATAATGTAGCATACGCTGCAGCTACACAGAATGCTCACCATATTTGGTATGTCTTTGTGGCTATTGGTGCCATTTCTGCAGTTGCCCTGTTTGTATATAGTAAGGTGACGAACAAGATGGATAACAAAGCCAAATAATAACTATTGAATCAATAAATCGTTAAAAATATGAGATTAGATTTGAGTTCTCACATCACACTCGAACGGGTTCCCAGGAAGTATTACTTACCCGAGAACGATTTTGAAGAGTACAATCTTTCACGTTTCGAGAAATTACCCGTTGCCATTTACGAGGAATCAAAGAAAGCAGCAATAAAGGTGGCCCACGAAATTGTGGATGAAATGTTGCAAAAACAGCAAATAGGAGCTCCATTTGTGTTGGGTGTCAGTGGAGGGGCTTCTCCTCTTCCAGTGTATGAAGAGTTGGTTAGAATGCACAAAAAAGAGAATGTAAGCTTTAAGAATGTGATTATTTTTAATACTTACGAGTTTTACCCTGCTGTTGATTTCTCTTTCAGCAACTTACAGATGCTCAAAGAGGTGTTTTTGAATCAAGTTGATATTGATCCAACCAATATTTATTCACCCGATGCTTCCATCGAAAAGGATCTGATTGCAGATAACTGCGAAGCATTTGAGCGCAGTCTCAAAAAAATGGGCGGTCTCGATTATTTATTACTGGGACTTGGAAGCAAGGGAAATGTTGGCTTCAACATGCCGGGTAGTGGACTGCACTCACAAACGAGATTGGTCATGCTCGACGGGGATTCACGCAAAGATATTGCACGCAACTTCGGTTCTCTTGATAAGGTACCTGTAAGCGCAATCACCATGGGGCTGTCTGATATGATGGGTGCCAAAAAGATTGCATTGGTAGCATGGAGTGAACAAAAAGCAAAGAGCATTCGCGATATCGTTGAAGGTACAGTAACTGACTTGGTTCCCGGTTCTATCTTGCAGACGCATACCGAAACAACAATCTATGTAGATTTGGCGGCTGCTTCTGAACTTACACGCATAAGTCGCCCATGGCTCGTTACCAATTGTGAGTGGAACAGCAAGCTTATTCGCCGTGCAATTGTCTGGCTTTGTGGGGTAGTGGATAAGCCCATCTTAAAACTGACTAACAAAGATTACAACGACAATGGACTGAGTGAGTTGATCACAATATACGGCTCTGCGTATAATGTGAATATTCAAATTTTCAACGACCTGCAACATACAATTACAGGATGGCCGGGTGGAAAACCCGATGCCGATGATACGCATCGTCCGGAACGGGCAAAACCCTATCCTAAGCGTGTAATTATTTTCAGCCCACATCCCGATGATGATGTTATTTCCATGGGAGGTACCTTCCAGCGATTGGTAAATCAGGGTCACGAGGTTCATGTGGCATACCAGACATCCGGAAATATTGCAGTGGGAGATGAGGAGGTAATTCGTTATATCTCTGTATTGAATAGTATTCGCAAGAAATTCAATCCGCAAAATACGGCTATGCTGGAGAAATATGAGCAAATTCGCAACTATCTCTTGTATGAAAAGACAAAAGAAGATGTAGATACGCCTGATATTCTTTTTATTAAGGGAAGAATCCGACGGGAAGAAGCTCGCTCGGCTGATAGATATGTAGGACTCTCTGAAGAAAATGTTCATTTTCTTGATCTTCCATTCTATGAAACAGGTAAAGTGAAGAAGAATCCTATTTCAGAGAAGGATGTGACAATCGTAAAGGAATTTATTGAAACCATCAAGCCACACCAAATCTATGTTGCTGGCGACTTGGCAGATCCTCATGGTACACACAAAGTGTGTCTCGATGCAATTCTGGCTGCTGTTGATATACTCAAAGATGAAGAGTGGTTCAACGATTGCCGCATCTGGATGTATCGTGGAGCATGGATGGAGTGGGAGATTGATCATATTGAAATGGCAGTACCTCTTTCACCAGAGGAACTACGTCAGAAAAGAAATGCCATCTTGAGACATCAATCCCAAATGGAAAGTGCTCCTTTCTTAGGGGATGATGAAAGGTTGTTCTGGCAACGTTCAGAAGAGCGTAATCGAGCTACTGCCGATATGTATTGGAAACTAGGGTTGGCATCTTACGAGGCTATTGAGGCGTTCGTGGAATACAAACCTGTACAATAAGTCTTTTTTATTCGCAAGTAGAAAAAGCTGTCCGAAGACAGCTTTTTCTGTTTTTGGACATTTTGGGTAATAAATTCAAAAAAAAATTGTATATTGTGAGCCTATTTTTATACTGAAAGATGCCAAAAGAAAAATTCCATATTGAATTCCTAATGGGAAATGCAACCCTGAGTAGCTTGTGGCGCATGGTGAGCCAGATTGACGGCCTTTCAGAGTGGTTTGCTGATGAGGTTACAATGGATGATACCGAAAATATCTATACCTTCAAATGGGGGAAAAGTCAAAACCAAGCAATCATTGTAAATCAAAAAACCCTTACCAGCATACGTTACCGATGGATTGATGAGGAAGAAGAACCCTCTTATTTTGAATTCGCAATCCATAAATTGGATCTGTCAGGCCAAATGACATTGGAGATTACAGACTTCGCTGAACCCGATGAAAAAGGTGATGCCATTGCTTTATGGGAAACACAAGTTGATGAATTGAAACGAAGACTGGGTATTTAAATGGCCAAACCTCCTCAAGTTGCTGTGCCAATTAAACTTCTTTACACTTTTGAAAATACGATTGTCCGTTTGATTTTATTATCTTTGCCCAAAAATTAAACGGGTCTCTTTTTTCAGAATAAATGAGGAATATTTTTCACATAAAGCGGTTATATAGATATATACTGACCACCTTTATACCGCTTTTTCTGATGACTTTTGCTATATGCTTATTTCTAGTACTGATGCAATTTTTGTGGAAGTACGTGGAGGATATGGTGGGCAAAGGTTTGGGACTTGATGTGATTGGCGAAATGTTTTTTTATGCTGCCCTGAATCTTATTCCCATGGCATTGCCTTTGGCCATTTTGTTGGCTTCGCTAATGGTCTTCGGGAATTTAGGAGAAAACCTTGAACTCCTCGCTATAAAATCGGCAGGGATCCCTTTGTTGAGGATCATGAAGCCCTTGATCATACTTATTTTCTTCATTAGCGTGGGTGCATTCTTCTTTCAGAATAACGCCATGCCGAAAATACAAACCAAGTTTTATTCACTACTTATCTCAATTCGTCAGGCCTCACCCGAACTGGATGTGCCGGAAGGTGTTTTCTATAAGGAGATTGATGGCTACAACCTCTATGTAGAAAAAAAGAATCAACAAACGGGAATGTTATACGATGTGTTGATTTATGATGTGGCGAGTGGTTTCAACAACATGGCAGTGATTGTTTGTGATTCGGCAGAGATGAATTCAACAGAGGATAAGACAATGTTGGTTTTTACAATGTATAGTGGTCAACAGTTCCAAAATTTCACACAGGGATCTAAAAATAGAAGTCGCACCGATTTTGTTCCATATGCTCGGGAGAACTTCGATGTGAAAACCATGATGATCTCGTATGATGCAAACTTTAACCGCATGGGAGAAGATGTGATTGAGGGAAGTTCAACGAGTAACTATGTTTCAAAGAACCTCACTCAATTGGGTGCCTCCATCGATTCAATGACTACAATCATGGACAGTGTTAATAGAGTTGATAGGAAAATGATGAGAACATATTCTTATCTGTCTTTTCGTAACAGCTATCCTACTGAAAAGAAAGATTCACTCATTGCGGCACCAAAATTAGACGACGTGCTTGTTCCACGTCCCGATACACTGTTGCAATCGAAATCTCTGCAAGAGCAGTCTAATATATTGCAAAGCGCTTTTTCAAAAGCTGATAACAATAACAACGAGTTCCTTTTCAGATCACTCAATAAAACAACAACTCAAAAGACTATCAATCGACATTGGGTAGAGTGGCATCGTAAATTTACCATACCTTTCACCTGCCTCATTTTCTTTTTCATTGGAGCTCCTTTGGGTTCTATTGTGAGAAAGGGCGGTTTGGGTACGCCCATTGTAATCTCTGTGGTACTCTTCATTATTTATTATATTGTGGATAATGTGGGTTATAAAATGACACGCGATGGGGTATGGGAACATTGGTTTGGTATGTGGTTCAGCTCGTTCATTCTCATGCCTATCGGTGTATTTCTGACCTACAAGGCTATGAACGATTCAGTGATCATGAATGCAGATACCTATCTAGAGTTCTTTAAAAAATTGTTCTTTATTCGAGCTAAAAGGAGGTATCCGTTAAAAACAGTGGTGATTGATTATCCTAATTATAAAGAGATAGTAGACTCGTTATCGGGTCTCTCGGAAGATATTGATCGTTACCTTACTACCTATGGCAGGGTATCCTACAAATTGTTTTGGACGAATAGTGAATACGAGAGGGAATTGCAAGGCATAAAAAGTTCAATGGAGATTATTCTCAGTCAAATCTCCAACTCTCGGAGACCAGAGGAGCTCTTTCTTGCAGAGGCATTCCCGGTGTTAATCACCAATACAAGACCAGTTAAGGCCAATACTGTATTGGCAAAAATAAGCATGTACCTCTTTCCTGTGGGAATTGTTTTACGAATCCTCTCGGTGCCGTTTGAAACAAGAACTAAGAAAGATCTTAAGGAGATACAGCGGCTTTGTAAAGAGTTGATTGGAGTAATACAAAACGCACATACAACTGGTCATGTGATAACAGCATAAAATAAAAACAGCATATGCAAGAAGAAATCAAACTTGATACTATAGAAGAAGCCATTGAAGAGATTCGAAAAGGCAATTTCATCATTGTGGTTGACGATGAGGATCGGGAGAATGAAGGAGATCTGGTCATCGCGGCAGAATGCATTACACCGGAAAAAATTAATTTTCTGGAAACGTACGCACGGGGACTCATTTGTGCTCCCATCACCAAGGAGAGAGCCGAAGAACTGGATTTACCGATGATGGTGACCAACAATACCTCCATCCATGCTACACCTTTTACAGTATCAATCGATCTGCTAACTCATGGTTGTACAACTGGTATTTCGGCATACGACAGAGCGCAGACTATTTTAGCACTTACGCGTAAAGAAACTGCACCAGAAGATTTTGGACGTCCAGGACATATCTTCCCTCTTCGTGCTCAGTCGAAAGGGGTTTTGCGTCGTGCAGGTCATACCGAAGCAACAATCGATTTTGCACGTCTGGCCGGATTGTATCCCGCCGGAGCACTTGCAGAGATCAAGAATGAAGATGGTTCCATGGCTCGTCTGCCGGAATTGATGGAGATGGCTGCTAAATTCAATCTGAAAATTGTCTCGGTAGCCGATCTAATTAAATACAGACTTCAAACTGAGTCGCTCATTGAACGAGGCGAGGCTGTACAACTACCCACCGAATATGGTGAATTCAGAATGATTCCCTTCCTGCAGAAGTCTACAGGACAGGAGCATGTAGCCTTAATTAAAGGAGAATGGCATGATAATGAGCCAATACTGGTGAGGGTACACTCTTCTTGTATGACAGGCGATATATTTGGTTCCATGCGTTGCGAGTGTGGGGAGCAACTCCATAAAGCATTGCAAATGATTGAAAAAGAGGGCAAAGGTGTACTCGTGTATCTGAATCAAGAGGGACGTGGTATTGGTCTCATGGCCAAAGCCGAAGCCTACAAGTTGCAAGAAGAGGGATACGACACAGTCGATGCCAACCTGCATCTCGGCTATCAGGCCGATGAGAGAGACTATGGTGTGGGAGCACAGATACTTCGTAGCTTGGAAGTGAAGAAAATGCGTTTGATGACCAATAATCCCAAGAAAAGAATTGGTCTGGAATCGTACGGTCTTGAAGTAGTGGAAAATGTACCTTTGGAGGTTACTCCCAACCCATACAACCATTTTTATATGGAAACCAAGAAGAAGCGGATGGGTCATGTGCTGAAAAATATCAAATAGCACCACTCAAGATATCTTCAACAGAGTAGTTTTATTGTGAAAGATTACACAGAAATAATCTTTTTGCTGACAGGATGTGGAATTGGTATCTTGTTGGCATGGATTATTGTGTCACTTTACTGGAAAATGAAATCTGTTCCGAAAGGTGATTACGAATTTATTAAGCAAGAGAATTACAGGTTGAATACTCAACTTTTACTGTTAAAAGAAAAAATTGTAGAAGAAGAGAAAGAAATTGAACAATTTAAAGTCGAGGTGAGGTCACTTTCTAGTGAACTGAATGAAATTAATAGACTACTGGCGACGTCTACTGCTGATAATAGAACTCTGAAAGAAAAGTTGGAACTGCAAAAGAATGAGATGGAAGCTATTCGAAAGCAGTTTAACCTTGAGTTTGAACAAATCGCATCGAAGATACTGGAAGAAAAAACCGAAAAGTTTACCAACCTTAACCGCGAGAATTTAGATTCGATACTCAGACCTCTGGGTGAAAATATTGATGGCTTCAGAAAAAAGGTAGAGGAGGTTTATCTTACTGAGGCAAAGGAACGATTTTCCTTGGGTCAGGAGGTGAAGAATCTGAGAGAGCTGAACGACCGACTAAGCAAAGAAGCAAACAACCTGACGCAAGCGCTGAAGGGCGACTCAAAGATTCAGGGCGACTGGGGACAGATGATTTTAGAGAATATTCTGGAACGATCGGGACTTACAAAAGGAAGGGAATATTTTGTGCAGGAGTACCTGAAGGATGACGATGGTAATTACCTTACTGGCGAGCATGGCTCTCGAATGCAACCAGATGTGATCATTGTCTATCCCGACAACAGGAAGGTAATCATCGACTCAAAGGTGTCGCTTACAGCATATACCAACTACATTGGCTGTGATAATCAACAGGAACAGAAAAAATATATCAACGACCATTTACGTTCCGTACGAAAACATATCGATGAACTGAGTCGTAAGAATTATCAGGATTATGCTTTATCACTCGACTTTGTGATGATGTTCATCCCTAATGAGCCGGCTTACATGCTAGCGCTCCGTCATGAGGAGAGTCTTTGGCAATATGCATACGATAAGAAAGTTCTGCTGATAAGCCCCACAAACTTGATCGCCGCATTGAAATTAATTGTAGATTTGTGGAAACGTGAATACCAAAATCGTAATGCACAAGAAATTGCCGAGCGTGGTGCAGCACTGTACGACAAGTTTGTGAATTTCGTGGAATCGCTTATAGATATTGATCTACACCTCGATCGAGCAAAAAGGAGTTACGACAATGCTTATAAACAGTTAACAGCAGGTAGAGGTAACCTTATTGGACAGACTGAAAAATTGCGTGAGCTGGGAATTAAATCGAAGAAATCACTCCCTCAGTTACTGAGAAAAGATATGGAAGAAGAAAGAGAAAGTTAACTACTATATACTGAATATAAAAAAATTGCAACAACAAGAGTATGTACGGAAAAATGCAACAACACCTGCAGGCTGAGTTGAAAGCCATAGAGGATGCCGGCCTCTATAAAAAAGAACAGATTATAGTTACACCGCAACGTGCCGAGATTAAGGTACAATCGGGGCAGCAGGTACTCAACTTTTGTGCCAACAACTACCTCGGCCTTTCTGATCATCCACGGCTTGTTGCTGCGGCAAAAAAAGCACTCGATGAGCGTGGTTACGGGATATCGTCGGTTCGCTTTATCTGCGGAACACAAGATTATCACAAGGAATTGGAAAAAACAATCAGCGATTTCTTCAAAACAGAAGATACAATTCTTTATTCTTCATGTTTCGATGCAAATGGGGGTATTTTTGAACCGCTTTTTACCGAAGAGGATGCCATTATTTCCGATGCATTAAACCATGCCTCAATAATTGATGGTGTACGTCTTTGCAAGGCTAAACGTTATCGTTATGACAATGCCGACATGGCTGAACTGGAAGAAAGACTGAAAGAAGCACAAGAACAGCGCTACCGTATTATCGTCACCGACGGTGTTTTTTCAATGGATGGAAACGTGGCTCCACTCGATCAGATCATGTACCTAGCTGAGAAATATGATGCCCTGGTAATGGTCGATGAAAGTCACTCTGCCGGTGTCGTTGGCAAAACAGGAAGAGGCGTTACCGAGCAGTTCAATCTGATGGGAAAGGTAGATGTAATCACCGGCACACTGGGTAAAGCTTTTGGTGGTGCTATTGGCGGATTTACCACCGGTCGTAAGGAAATTATCGATATGTTGCGCCAGCGTTCACGCCCCTATCTCTTCTCCAATTCCATTCCTCCAATGGTTGCAGCTGCAGGAATTGAAGCATTTCATTTACTTATTGAGTCCAATCACCTGCAGGACAAACTGCATGAGAATGTGGACTACTTCGTTGTAAAAATGAAAGAAGCCAAGTTCGACATAAAGCCGACACAATCGGCTATCTGTGCTGTCATGCTTTACGATGCCAAACTATCGCAAGAGTTTGCAGCTAATCTTCTGGAAGAGGGTATTTATGTGACAGGTTTCTACTATCCTGTAGTACCCAAAGAACAGGCACGCATCCGTGTGCAGCTTTCGGCTGGTCATAATAGAGAGCATCTCGATAAAGCAATCGCAGCATTTATTAAAGTAGGAAATAAATTAGGTATTATATAACAAGAAAAATCAATGCCAACAGTCTCATTTAGTATGAAATACTATGAGTAGACTGAAGGCAGTTGAATAGATATAAATATGAAAGCACTGGTGAAGCTACGTCCCGAGAAGGGTATATGGATGGAGGAGGTCCCCATTCCTTCCATTGGAGTAAACGATGTTTTGATTAAAATAAAGAAAACAGCAATCTGTGGAACCGATTTACACATTTATAAATGGGACGATTGGTCACAGAAAACCATTAAAACACCTATGACCATCGGACATGAGTATGTGGGTGAAGTGGTAGATATGGGAAGCGGAGTGGAAAACCTGAAGATTGGGGACCGTGTGACAGGAGAGGGCCATATTGCCTGTGGACACTGTCGTAACTGTCGTCGCGGTAAACTTCATGTGTGTGAGAACACTGTTGGTGTGGGGGTTAATCGTGATGGATCCTTCGCAGAATACCTTTCACTGCCCGCTTCCAACATTGTGAAGCTTGATCCCCGAATTTCCGATGAGGTTGCATCAATTATGGATCCATTTGGCAATGCTACACATACGGCGCTCTCATTCCCATTGATTGCAGAAGATGTACTAATTACTGGAGCAGGCCTAATTGGAAGCATGGCTACCGCCATATGCCGATTCGCCGGGGCCAGATATATTGTTGTAAGCGATTTGAGTGAATACAGATTGGAGATTGCTCGTAAGATGGGTGCCACACTCACTGTAAATCCTGCCAAAGGTGAATCCATTGCTCAGGCAATGCAGAAACTCGGAATGCGAGGCTTCGATGTGGGACTGGAGATGTCAGGTTCACCAGCTGCCTTCCGAGATATGATTGACAATATGTACAACGGCTCAAAAATATCGTTGTTAGGTATCCTTCCCAATAATACGACTGTCGATTGGAATGAGATTATATTTAAAGCTCTCACACTAAAAGGTATATATGGTCGCGAAATGTGGGAGACATGGTATCAGATGGAACAAATGTTGATCTCTGGGCTGGACCTGTCACCAATCATCACCCACCGTTTTGGAATCGAAGATTTCCAAAACGGTTTCGACGTAATGGAGAGTGGTATGTGTGGTAAAGTTATACTAAGCTGGGAATAAATATGAAGCAGCTTATCATACTTCGCCATGGTAAGGCTGAACAAAATACCATGGCTAAAGACGATTATGACCGTCTCCTCACCGAACGTGGCCAAGCAAATGCCATTGCAATGGGGAACTATATACTCAAGAGAACGGGTAAGCCCGACCTCATTTTATCTTCATCGGCAAAAAGAGCCCACGAAACGGCTTTGCTTGTAGCGCAGCAGACAGATTATCAGGAAGATAAAATTCAAACAGACCAAAATCTTTATTTTGCACCGTCACGGTGGATCATGAAGGTCCTTTCCAAACTATCCAATGATGTGGAAAGTTGTCTCTATGTGGGACATAATCCAGGAGTAACAGACCTGATCAATGACTTAGGTGTGAGAATCGACAATTTACCAACTGCTTCAGCCGTTTGTTTCGTATTTCATGTGGATAGTTGGTCTGAAATTACGATGGAACGTGCTAATTTTATGTGGTTAAAGTTGGCAAAGGAACTTTAATTTGTTTACTCTTTGCTGTCGATATTGCGTGTATATGATTCGGAAAGAATGTGATAAGCTTTCGTACGAAATGCAAGAATTGACAACAACAACATAAATGCACCAGCAATAACAAATGTGAGGGCGATGCCACGGGCTTCGCCCTCTCCTAATAGCCAACCAAGGGTTTGTTTGCCGGTATCACATTCTACATAGGGAATTATAATGGATTGTGCCAGAGGTCCTATAATAAAGATTGAAATAGGTGTTACACCCGCTTCAACAGTTTGGGCAAATCCAAACACGCGACCCTGCTTTCGCTTTGGAACAACCGTTTGAATAATGGTCTGCTCACCTGCTTCAACAATAGGTACAACAAGCATATATAGGAACATACCCCCCACAAATACAATTGATCCTTCACGTAGAGTGAAGAGAATGCAGATGAGGCTGATAAAGATATAGCCTAAAAGCAACGATCGAAGAGGCTTCTTTCCTAGACCCTTTTTCCCAATAAACAACCCCCCAATAATAAATCCAGTTCCAACAAAACCCAGAATAATACCCCATACTTCAACGGGAAAGAGCGCAAGTCCGTACGGATCGAGTAGCACCCCAAAAACACCACCAATGAAATTGTTAAAGGTGGTGAAGAAAATAAGTGCCATCAAACCAGGTACAATATGGATGGCCCGTAAGGCACCTCGAAAGTCAACATGGCTGTTTTGTAAATGTGAGTCATGTACAATCTGCTCTTCGGGAATGGAGACAAAGAATAGGTGTATCAATGTAGCTGTCGATAACAGAAGTGTAATAAAAATTGCCCACTCCATTCCCATATATCCTATGATAAGTCCACTGAAAACAGTGTTTGCTATCATCCCAAATCCTTGAATAGTACCAATTAGTCCGTTTGCACGTGCATAATCCTGCTTTGGTACAAGGATGGAGACTGTGGTAGAAAGTGCAATGGCCCTCAGATTACCAGTGAGAGCACTTAAAAGGAGAGGAAATGAGAAGAGCCAGAATGCCGGAGATTTCATGTTAGCTATATGGCCCTTGTCGGAAAATAAAAAAATGGCGCTTGCCAATAACAAGAAAACCATGGTTGATACCGATGCTCCCATCATCACCTTTTTTTTCTTGTGCTTATCCACAATTGTTCCGAACAACATGCTCGAAATTGTGACAAGCAGCATATAGGTACCACTGAGTACTGAGAGTACTAGTACTGATTTTGTTTCAAGGTATATCCAAAAAGAAAAGGCGCTCCAAAGCAGGTAAGCACTTGTATTGGCTACTGCTACGTTTATGAGTACTTGTAAAAATCGCTTCATCGGGGTTTACACTACGAGTTTCATCCCGAATAAACAATCATGAAATAATAGACTGTTTTCCGGAGATCATTTTTGAGACGAACGCTGAAAGAACGTTCAATCACATGATTTTGTTTAGCAAGTATTCTTGTTAGATGGAGCTGAAGAGCCACCAGGCAATTAAAAGTGTGAATATAATGTTGAATGATTGTGCAGTAAGGAACGACCAGATATATTTGGTGTTCTCTTTCTTAAAAATGTATCGGAAATCTGTTTCCAGTCCAATGCAGACAAATGCCAACGAGAACAAGAGTCCACGGGCACCTTTGTTTGCTACTTGTGAAAGTTCCTTGCCTGTTTGGGTGTCGAAGACAAAGCTGAATATCAACGATGCAATCAGAAAACCAATCACAAACTTCGGAAAACGGTCCCACAATACACTACCTGAGGGGCGTATATCATGGTTAGTACCTCTATATGACCAATAAAGTGAAATTACGAAGGCTGCCACACCAAGCAGTACGTTCTGTGCTGATTTGATGATGACACTATATTGTTCGGCCGTTTCGCCAATAAATTTTCCAGAAGCCACCACTGCAGCGGTCGTGTCAATGGTTCCACCTAACCATGCTCCGGCTACCTCTTCACTCAACCCAATCCATTTTGCCATATAGGGTAGCAGGTACATCATGGGGATGGCGACAATCAGTACCAAAGAAATTACAAACGATAGTTTCTTTGGGTCTCCCTTAATAGCTCCACTTGTTGCAATTGCTGCAGAAACGCCACAGATTGAGACTGCGCTGGAAAGCAGAATTGACATCTCTTTGTCTATTTTAAACACTCTAAAAGCAACCCAGTAGCTGAAATACCAAACTGAAAGAACCACAATGATTGCTTGAATCATACCCAGTGAACCAGCTTTCATGATCTCATTGAAAAGTAAGGAGCTACCCAGAATTACCAATCCAGCTTTAATGTAATATTCGCTTTTTACAGCCGGAGCCAGCCATTGGGGAAGTCCCAATGTGTTGCGAATCAGTAGACCAATTATTACTGCAAAAAATACCGATTCAAATCCCATCGCTTTTATAGGTGTCATACTAGATATATAGGTAGCCCACCATGCCAGTAGATAAACCACGGCAAAGGAGAGAAAGAACTTACCACGGTCTTTGTTGCCCATGAAAAGGTAACCAAGATATGCCAGCAAAGCAATAATTACCGACATGTATGTATACTGCTTCATTACCGAAGGTAAAAAGATAACAAACAGAAGAATTATTCCTCCGAGTATCGTAGATACCCAGTCCTCACTTTTCAATGATTTCAACATAAGAATTTGTGTTTTTTTATTACTTGAAACATTAAGAATTCAATAATATAAATATCCAACCGATTGCAAACATAAACAAATTATTCAAAAAAACATGTGAAATGTTACATATTGTGCACTTTTCCTCTAAAGGATTGATGGACTTAAATCCTATATTGGTCGATAAAAATAGATAGTTGGTCTATTTCTTTTGTCAACATTTTGCCGCGAGCTTATTTTTGCACGAAATTCAGCAGAAGAAAAAAGATTTAATAAAATTAGAACGATGAAGAAATTTTTAATGATAGTAGTTACACTTACGGTATGCGGTTTCTCTGTGATTGCTCAATCGCAGTCGGGAGGTACCATTTCCGGAAAGCTGCTTGATAAGGATCAAGGGGAACCGGTTGCATTGGCCAATATTCGGGTGTTGCAACGTACCGACAGTGCCTTCGTGACAGGAAAAGCCACCAACAACGATGGCTATTTTTCCATTCCTGTTCGCAATGGATCATATATATTGCATATTTCCTATGTCGGATACCACGATGTATATCGAGATGTACAGGTAACCTCGTCGCAATCCAATGTACAATTGGGAGATATTCTTTTGAGTAACGATAATATTCTATTATCAGAAGCGATTGTTTCCGCCAAAGCACCTGAAATTACAGTCAAAGGTGATACGCTAGAATACAATGCCGATTCCTATAAAGTAACTGAAAGTGCCGTTGTTGAAGATCTGTTGAAGAAAATGCCAGGTGTTGAGGTCGATAGCGATGGAAAGATTACAGTTAATGGTAAGCAAATTACCAAGATATTAGTAGACGGTGAGGAATTCTTTAGCGACGATCCCAAGGTTGCCTCTAAGAATCTTCCTGCCAGAATGGTAGACAAGCTTCAGATTCTTGAACGTAGAACAGAACAGTCACAGATGACCGGTTTCGATGATGGCGAAGAAGAGAATGTGATCAACCTTACTGTACGTCCTGGTATGAAGCAGGGGCTCTTTGGAAATGCGTTTGCCGGTTATGGTAGTCAGGACCGTTATGAAGCAAATGCAATGGTTAACTATATGAAAGATAAGGATCAATATACATTCCTTGGAAGTATCAACAACACCAACAATGCCGGTTTCTCCGACCTTGCAACATCTATGTTTAGCGGTGGAGGTATGGGCGGTATGGGCGGCGGTCGTATGGGCGGTGGTCGTATGGGTGGTTTTGGAGGCAATAGTGGAATCTCCACGTCTGGAAACATCGGCGGCAACTTTAGCAAGCAATTCACACCCCAATTGAAATTGGGTGGTAACATTCGCTACGGATCTACCGATAACAACGTAAATTCAGATGTACTTACTGAGCAAATCCTCAGTACAGGAAATACAATTGAATCAGAAAAGAACCGTTCGAACAGCATCAGTCAAAATATGGGAACCGACCTGCGTTTAGAGTGGGAGCCTAACGAAAAGACACGTGTGATTGTTCGCCCTGCTTTCTCTTATTACACCAACGAGCGAAATGAGACTGGTGTTTTCAATACAAAAAACTTAAACTCGGGTGATACCATCAACTATGGTGATTCAGATTACAGATCAGAAGGTACCGGAAAGAACTACTCGATCAACATTGACGCCAGCCATGAGTTAGGAAAAGAAGGTCGAATTTTGAGTGCACAATTGAGGGCACAGGGGGGCGACTCCGATAACAGTGGGACAAGTCTCTCCGGAACTTATTACAATGGTACACGTCCCAATGATTTGATCGACCAACGTTTTACCAACATCAGTGATAACCGTTCATTACGTGGCTATCTTTCATTTGTGGAACCCATTGGCGACCACTATTACTTACAGTTAGCATATCAATATCGTACAAACGATTCAGAATCAGATAGAGACACTCGTACAAAGGATGATGCCGGTAACTATACTGTACTAGATACTGTTTACAGCAAACGTTTGGAAAACAGATTTGTGAATCAAGAAATCGAAGCCAATTTCAAGGGAATAGGAGAGAAGTATGACTATATGTTCGGTTTCTCTATACAGCCTTCTTCATCTCGTAGCAAGACTTTTGTAGGTGAACGTAAGATCTATGAAGGTGAACAGAATGTTATAAACTATGCGCCAATGGCTCAAGTTAACTATCGCTGGAGCCGCACACAGAATTTTCGCCTCCGTTATTTTGGAAATACCAATCAACCATCAATACAGCAACTTTCACCTGTTGTTGATGTTAGTAACCCGCTCAATATTAGCTATGGTAATCCAGATCTAAAGCCCTCGTTCGAGCATCGTCTTGAGCTGCGTTATCAGTGGTCTAACCCCGAAAAGGCTAGTTCTTTCAACACCTTCCTCAATGGAGGATACATGACAAATGACATTGTCTCTGCATCTTTAACCGATATAACAACCGGTCGTAGAGAGACAACCTATCGCAACGTTGAAGGAAACTGGAATGTGAACGGACGTGTTATGTTCAACGTACCGTTGAAGAACATTAAGTTCTCTGTATTCTCAATGTCATTCGCTAACTATAGCAATACTAATGGATTCAGTAACGATAAAATGAATACCAGTAAACGAATTTCATTGATGGAGATGTTAGGTCTCAATTACCGTTCTGAACAGTTTGACTTTGCCGTCAGAGGAAATGTTAATTACAACAATGTAGCGAACAGCCTTGAAGGACAGCAAGACCAAAACTACCTCAATTACGGTGGAAATGCCTCTACAACTATCTACCTACCTTGGGGTATGAATTTGGAGAGTGATATCAATTACTCTACTAACTCTGGTTATTCCGATGGTTTTCAACAGAATGAATGGCTTTGGAATGCTTCTTTGCAGAAGACTATTTTCAAGCAGAAAAACGGTACCATCCGATTCAAGATATACGATATCCTACAACAGCGCACCAACATCAGTAGAAGTGTGACATCCAACTACATCAGAGATACCACAACCAATACGCTAACTAGCTACTTCATGGTACACTTTGTATATCGATTCAATATCTTTAAAGGTGGTGCCACACAGAGTGACATGTTTCCACGTCGCGATTTTGACGGTCCTCCACCTCATGGAGGAGGAAGAGGAGGATTTGGAGGCGGTAGAATGTAAAATTCTAATTTAGAAGATAATCCTAAACTTGCTGGAACAGAATTCCAGCAAGTTTTTCTCTATTAAATTATGGTTTAGTTAACCATTATTCAGAGAATATGGCTATTTTTACACAGATTTAAACAAAAATAGAATGAGCCAGCATTACACACCAAAATTGAAACACAAGTGGAACAGCGTTTTTGTCCACCTTTTGTTGTGGGGAGTGATTTTCATTCTTCCCTATTTTTTTATGGATACAGAAAGGGTGTTTACATGGCGTCCCTTTTTACGGTCGATTCCCGAAATGCTGGGATTTATGCTGGTATTTTATCTAAATTATTTCATTTTAATCGATAAGCTTCTCTATCGTGAAAGAACTAAAGCTTTTATTATTTACAATGTACTTTTGATTGTAGGGGTAGCCTTCATGATGCATTACGGAAGAGAACTAATCGAACAGTTGATACCTTATTTAAGACCAAGATGGCGAGGAAGACGCAATCCATTCTTCCCTTTGCTATTCATTGTACGCAACTCCACATCACTCTTCCTTGTTATGGGATTGAGTGTAGCCTTGAAGATGACTGTCCGTTGGTTTGAGTTAGACAATGAACGCAAAGAACTCGCAAAAGCCAAGTCGGAGGCAGAACTGCAGAATCTGAAAAATCAGATTAACCCTCATTTCTTACTCAATACACTCAATAATATTTACGCTCTTATTGAGTTCAATCCCCCTAAAGCACAACAAGCAGTGATGGACTTGAGTAAGATGTTGCGTCATTTACTATATGATAACAACCAAACCTATGTACCATTGCGACAAGAAGCAGACTTTATGCGGAATTACATCGAACTGATGCGCATACGCCTAGCTGATAACGTTAAATTGACCACCGACCTTTCATATTCCAAAACGGGGGATACATTGATTTCTCCGCTCATTTTTATATCTTTGATTGAAAATGCATTCAAGCATGGAATAAGTGGAGACAAACCCTCTTTCATTGAAGTTTCATTGAAAGAACATCCCGATGGAAAGGTTGAATTTATTTCAAACAATAGTTATTTTCCGAAAACGGAACAGGATAAGAGTGGCAGTGGTATTGGATTAGAACTAGTGCGACGAAGGTTGGAACTGCTTTACCATGGTAATTACTCATGGAATACAACCATTGAGAATGATGTTTATTCCACAGTGCTTGTCATTGATACAAAAAAACAAAAGGATGATACTGAATTGTTGGATCGTGGACGATGAACCACTGGCTTTATCACTTCTCGAATCATACGTAAATAAAACATCTTTTCTACGGCTCACAGGTAAGTATAGCAATGCTGTTTCAGCCATGAAACTAATTGCCGAAGAAAAGGTCGATCTACTTTTTCTGGATATCCAAATGCCTGAAATTAATGGAATGGATTTCGCGCGAACAATTAGTCAACGCACGCGGGTAATCTTTACAACAGCCTTTAGTGAATATGCATTAGAAGGGTATAAGGTGAGTGCACTCGATTATCTGTTGAAACCATTTTCATTTAATGAATTTCTAGCTGCTGCACGGAAAGCATTAGAGTGGTTTGAGATGACTGCTTCTAGACATATTCCGGAACCGGTAAATGAGAACATCGGAATTTTTGTGAAATCAGAATACCGACTGCTTCATGTGCTATACGAAGATATTATCTATATTGAAGGACTGAAAGATTATGTAAAGATTTATACCGAAAATGACTCAAAGCCCATTTTGTCACTTATGAGTCTGAAATCATTGGAAGAAGAGTTGCCACCTGACCGATTTATGCGAGTTCATCGATCCTTCATCATACACAAAAAAAAGATTACCAGTGTTAATAAAAATCGCATTTCCATCGGTAAAAAACAAATACCAATTGGCGAAACATACCGTAAACTGTTCAAGTCTATCGTTGAAGGAAAATGAATCCCCAAAAGTAATAACGATACTTTTGGGGATTTAAAAATTTGAGAGGAGTCTATTTGTAAGCTCCTTTCATTATTTACTTATGAAAGAAATGCTGTAAGCATCCAAACATTTTTTTCCTGTTCAGCAATGAAATCACTCATCAAGGCTACAGTACCTTCATCTTTACCTTCAGATGCTGTTTCAAGAATTCCACGTTCTAAGCCGATCAACACTTTCAAAGATTCAAGAACATTGTTCACAATTTCTTTTGTATTGCTAACAACACCTGTCTCCTTGATTGTAGAAGTCTTCAAATAATCGGAATAATTATGAGCAGGTACACCACCCAACATCAAAATACGTTCGGCCACTTCATCAACCTTTTCAGCTGTGTCGTCGTAAAACTCCTCAAGTTTGGCGTGCAAACCAAAAAATTCTACACCTTTCACATTCCAGTGGAAACCACGCAAATTGGTATAATAAAGCTGTAAATTTGCTAATAACGTTTGCAAACCGTCCACTGTACATTTTGTACTTTTTGAATCTAACTGTAAAAAATCTACTGTTTTCATAATACAATAATTTAACTGATTTGTTTATAACTGATACAAATATATAGATAATTTTTATATAATCCAAATCTTTTTCCCCCTAATGTTGAATAGATACTTTCTATTCAATAGGTACTTACACCAGAAAAAATATGGGTTACGACCAAACCTTCTTTCTCATCTATTCAAAAGCGTTTAGAAGATAAAAAACGAAAATCCGATAATAAACGGTATCGCTCCAAGAATATTGATTTTTAATTGGCACACTATTTGCTAATGATAGATATACTTATCATTTATAATTAAGTTTACAATATGAGTTTTATAGATATTGCAAAGAGCCGATACACAACAAAAAAGTATGATCCAACACGGAAAATTGATGCCGATACTATAGAAGAACTGAAAGAGATTCTCCGCTTTAGTCCTTCATCCATTAATAGTCAACCCTGGAAGTTCACCTTCATCTCCAATGAGGAAATAAAAAAAGAACTCGCAAAGGTTTCCTATCATAACGAGAGCAAAGTAAATGATACTAGTCACGTTGTTGTCTTTAGTGTAGTGAAAGAGGTGAAAGATTTCGAAGAGAAAAATCTGCCACTTTTACCGGAAAGGGCTACCCTGTATTATAATAGGGTATTAAAACCCAAAAGTGTGTCAGAGATTAAAACATGGTTGTCATGTCAGGTTTATGTTGCCTTGGGTTATTTTTTAAGTGCCTGTGCCTGTATGGGAATCGACACAACAGCCATGGAGGGTATTCAACTAGATGAATACGATCGTATTTTACAAGATGATGGTTACAGAACACTATTTGCTGTCTGTATCGGTTTCAGAGACAAAGATGATGAAAATCAGCCTACATTGAATCCCAAATTTCGTTTGGATGCAGAGAAAGTGATTCGAACAATTTGAGGATAGTACACATCTAAAGCGATGACTTTTTATAAAACATAATCCTGATTGCATTGAGGATGGCGATAAGGGAAACACCCACATCAGCAAATACTGCCTCCCACATACTTGCTATTCCGAAGGCCCCCAGAAGCATAATGAGCAACTTCACGCCCAGTGCGAAAACAATGTTTTGAATGACAATGGCACGGGTCGCACGGGCAATATGAATAGCAGTTGCAATTTTCGATGGTTGGTCGGTCTGTATCACCACATCGGCTATCTCAATGGCTGCATCTGACCCCATCCCTCCCATGGCAATTCCCACATCGCTTAATGCCAATGCCGGTGCGTCGTTAATGCCATCGCCAACAAAGATCACCACATTTGAAGGATCCTTCTTCAATTCCTCAATATATCCTACTTTATCGCCCGGCAACAAATCACCATACGCCTTATCCACATTAATTTTTGTGGCTACCTCCTGCACGATGGATGACTTATCACCGCTCAGTATCACCGTACGAAGGACGCCGAGCTGCTTCAACCCCTGCATGGCACTTTTCGCATCTGTTTTAATCTGATCGGCTATCACAAAATGCCCAGCATATTGCCGGTTAATTGCAACCAGCACAACTGTCTCCTTTATTTCATCAATTCGCTTATCGAACTTCACATCATAAATCTTCATCAACTTAGCATTTCCGGCCAGCACCGTTTGGCCCTCCACCGAACCACACATTCCGTGTCCGGCAATCTCTTTTACATCTTCAAGTTGATAGTCGCTTGGTTTTATTTGCGGGAAATGTTCCAGAATAGCTTTCGATACAGGGTGGTTCGATTTCGCTTCAAGTGCAACCGTATACGCTATCATTTTTTCTTTTTCCAGATAAACAGATTCAAAATGTTGCACTTTGAAAATACCCTCGGTAATTGTACCTGTCTTATCGATGACCACAGTGTTTGCTTTGGCGATGAGGTCAATAAAGTTAGCTCCTTTAAAGAGGATTCCATTACGAGAAGCCGCTCCAATTCCACCAAAATAACTCAACGGTACGGAGATAACCAAGGCGCATGGGCAAGAGATAACCAAAAACACCAGTGCCTTATAGAGCCAATCTGTAAAAACATACTCCGTAACAATGAAAAATGGAAACAACGTAATTGCTAGTGCCAACGCAAATACTATTGGAGTGTATACCCTCGCAAATGAACGTATGAAGAGTTCCGTCTTTGCTTTGCGAGAGGTGGCCTCCTGCACCATCTCCAACACACGAGAGAGTGAACTGTCGGCATATGATTTTTCCACTTGCACCTCCACCAGATTATTTAGGTTAACCATACCGGCCAAAACGGTTTCACCCTTTCGAATGGTGCGAGGAACGCTCTCACCGGTGAGTGCCGATGTGTTAAAGCTCCCCTTTGCAGATAACAGTGTCCCGTCGAGCGGAATCTTTTCACCAGCCTTTGCTTGAATGGTTTCGCCAATAGATACCTCCTTCGGAGAAACAATGGAGGATAATCCGTTGCGAATGACGGTCGCACTGTCAGGCCTCACATCAAGTAGGGTGCGAATGTTCCTTCGAGCCTTGCGTACAGCCGAATCCTGGAATAGTTCGCCTATTGTATAGAACAGCATCACGGCAACACCCTCTGGATACTCACCAATAAGGAAAGCCCCTAATGTGGCAACAATCATCAGGGTGAACTCATTAAAGTAATCCTTTTTTGCCATTGCGTTGGTCGCATGTCGCATTGTGGGTATAGCAACAGGTAAGTAGGCTGCAATATACCATATCAGACGGAAATAACCGGTGAAGAAATTCGGTTTAATCAGTGAATCGAACAGGATACCCCCAGTAAAAAGTATTCCAGTGCCGATCACCTGCAGAATGCTTTTCCATGTTGATTCTTCGGGTTCATCGTCCGTATCTTCACTTTCACATCCGCATGCACATCCACAATCTGTTGATGATGTAGTAGAACAGGTGGTCAGTTCATCAGGTGAACAACTGTCGTCGATATTCCTATCGATATCGTTTGTTTTATTATCCTCCTTAACCATAGTCGTTTCTGTTTTCACGTACAAAGGTATGAGGAAAAACACGCAACTAAGTTGCAAATTCTACTATCTAAAAGGCATCCACTTGACAATGTGATTGTAACGTGATTGCAATAAGATTTCAACGTGATTGTGATTTGATTATAATGTGATTACTACCAGGTGAATAATTGTTGACTTTAGGATTGCTATAGGTTGCAAAAATAATAACTACAGGATGATTGCAGCTTGGCAATCGAATTACAACGAGATGATTGCAGTATAGTAATGTAGTATATATGTTTATGTGAGAATGGATTACATACCTGAGCACTGGTCGCACAACCCCTTCATCACGAAATTGATGTCTTTCAGCAAGAACTTGTCAGGGAGTTGCATGGGGGGAATTAAAATACTTTCCAAGCAGTATGTTTTGTGGCAGTGTGTGCAGTTAAAATGAACATGCAGTTCATTGAGTGTACATTGGCAATTGTCGTTGCAGACCGAGTACTTCATGGAGCCGGACCCATCGTCGATGCTGTGAATTAGCAAATGTTCATGAAACAGTTTGAGCGTTCTGGAGATGGTCGATTTGTCGACCGTTCCCAACTCTGCTTCCAGGTCTGAAAGACTGAAAGCCTGATTATAATCCAACATTGCCTTGAAAATCAACAACCTTACAGCTGTCGACTTAATGCCTCTATCTGCTAGTTTTTGTTCCAATACGTTCATTTCACCAACTCCTTATTATAGACAATTCATCATAAAAGAATTGAAATTGTCAAATCATCCATTTAACAATTGAAGCTGAGAATAGTTCCCTGCATACAAAAGTTTCGAAAATCAGAGCTTAATCACGTTGTATAATTGGTGCTTCCCACTCACTCTTCAACATTGGTAGTATCAAAAGTGCGGTTTACCGAACCCTGCGTTTCAATTGTAGTTGCCTATCTGCAATTCGAGCAATCATCGTTTCGTGATGGAGCAGTTTGTGGATGGCAAATTGAGGAATATAAGGCAAAACAACGTATCTTTACGTTTGATTTTGGAGAAAAACATACAAAAAAAATACGATACATCCATGGAGCTACGAGAAATTGGGAAAACCGGCATGAAAGTCTCCCCACTTAGTTTTGGGGCATCTTCATTGGGAGGTGTCTTTCACTCACTCAAAGAAGAAGAGGGGATTAAGGCTGTACATACAGCAGTAGACAGCGGTATTAACTTTATTGATGTCTCCCCCTACTATGGTCATTTGAAAGCCGAAATGGTACTGGGAAAGGCATTGAAAGAAATTGAGCGGCATCGCTATTACCTCTCCACCAAAGTGGGCCGTTATGGTAAACATGGGAAGAACTATTGGGACTACAGCGCCAAAAAGGCCAAAGAGAGTGTCTTTGAGAGCATGGAGCGGTTGAATATCGATTTTATCGACCTGATAAATGTGCACGATATTGAGTTTGCCGATTTGGAACAGGTCTGTCAAGAAACACTACCGGCATTGGTCGAATTGCGAGACAAAGGTATTGTGAAGCATGTGGGCATCACCAATCTCACTTTGCGCCATTTTGTCTATGTAATTGATCATGTCCCAGCAGGTACTGTTGAGAGCATTCTCTCCTTCTGTCACTATACGCTTAACGACGATTCACTAGTCGATTACCTCGATTTCTTTGAACAGCGTGGAGTGGGGGTTATCAATGCTTCTCCTTTTTCCATGGGCTTACTTACTGAGCGAGGAACACCCGATTGGCACCCTGCGCCCGAACCGTTGAAGAACGTTGCCAAGAAAGCTGCTGCCCATTGCAAGAGCAAAGGGGAATGCATCGAAAAGCTGGCCATACAATATGCAGTCTCCAATCCGAGAATTGCCACTACACTTTTTAGTACAACACGACCGGAGTCGGTTCGCCAAAATTTAGCTTGGGCCCAAGACCCAATCAACGTGGAACTCCTCAACGAGGTACGAGAAATTCTGGAGCCCCGTTTTAGAGATACATGGTTAAACAGTTAAAAATGAATAATATGAAAACAATACAGATAGCAGCACCCGGTGAAGTGAATGTAGTAGAAAAATCCATGCCGGTACCGAGTCGGGGAGAGGTGCTTTTAAAAATCAATTTTGTAGGCTTTTGCGGATCCGACTTGAATACCTTCCTCGGTAAGAACCCCATGGTAAAGCTTCCAGTCATACCGGGTCATGAGATAAGCGCGGAAATAGCACAACTGGGCGAGGAGGTACCCGATAACCTGCAACCTGGGCTGCGTTGCACCGTGAACCCTTATACCAACTGCCAACGCTGTTCCTCCTGCCGAAACGGTCGCCCCAACGCATGTCGATATAACGAGACCTTGGGCGTTCAACGCAATGGTGCCATGTGCGAATATATTGTGGTGCCTTGGCAGAAAGTGATTGTAGACCAATATATTTCTTCCCGAAACATGACATTGATTGAACCACTGAGCGTGGGCTTTCATGCTGTCTCAAGGGCGGCCATCACCGATGTGGACCTAGTGATGGTCATTGGATGTGGCATGATTGGCCTGGGTGCTGTCATACGTGCAGCATTGCGTGGAGCGAGGGTTATAGCTGTGGATATGGACGATGAAAAGCTGCAGCTCGCTATGTCGTTGGGCGCACATTATGGCATTAACACTGCCACTGAGAGTCTTCATGATCGACTGACGGAAATCAGTGGAGGTATGGGGCCTGATGTCGTAATCGAGGCTGTGGGATCTCCAGCTACCTATCGGATGGCTGTTGATGAGGTTGCATTCACCGGACGAGTGGTCTGCATAGGTTATGCCAAGAGTGAAGTCTCTTTCGAAACCAAGTATTTTGTCTCCAAGGAACTCGATATACGCGGTTCACGCAATGCTTTGCCCGAAGATTTTCGAGCTGTGATTGAATATGTACGGCGTAACAACCTGCCCGAAGCGTTTGTATCTGGCATCTACCCCCCTGAAAAAGCGGGCGAGGCACTTCAATACTGGTCAGGTAATGCTGGCAAGGTATTCCGCATATTCATTGAATTTTAATAATAGATATGGACTACTCAATTATAGACGCCCATGCACACCTCTGGCTCAAACAAGATACAGTGGTAGAGGGCAAGTCAATCAAAACAATCAAAAATGGGAGATCACTCTTCATGGGGGAGGTGCGACAGATGCTTCCTCCGTTTATGGTCGACGGAGTAAATAGCGCAGAGGTATTCCTGTCGAATATGGATTACGCTCAGGTTGCTGCTGCTGTAATTACGCAGGAGTATATAGACGGACTTCAGAACGACTATCTTTGGGAGGTGCAACAACGGTATCCCAATCGGTTCTTCTGTTGTGGAATGGTCGATGTGAGGCAGCCCGACTATGTGGAACAGGGTAATCGACTTATTGAGAAAGGCTTTTCTGCAATCAAGCTTCCTGCCAATCGTTTTCTCTTACCCGAAGGGAGAGTCTTTCTGACCGACGAAGGTTTGATGTCTCTATTCCGAAAAATGGAGGAAAAACAGTTGATTCTCTCCATTGATTTGGCCGATGGAGATGAGCAGGTGGGCGAAATGAAGGAAATAATCCGTGAGTTTCCTTCGTTAAAAATAGCAATCGGTCACTTTGGTATGGTTACCCGTCCCGGTTGGGAAGAGCAAATCAAACTGGCTCTTTACAAGAATGTTATGATCGAATCGGGAGGCATCACCTGGTTGTTCAACGATGAATTTTACCCCTTCACTGGAGCCGTTAGGGCAATAAAAGAGGCTGCCTCGCTAGTTGGCATGGAAAAGCTGATGTGGGGATCCGATTATCCACGTACAATTACAGCCATCACCTATCGCATGTCGTACGACTTTGTAGTGAAATCAGACCTCATGACCGAAGAGGAGAAATACATGTTCCTCCGCTCCAATGCCGCCACATTCTACCAATTCAGGAACCTAATTTCGCTGCCATACATCAAAAACATGTCGGAGTAATAAAATCTAAAAGCGATATCCGAAACTTGCATAAGGATGGAACCGGTGCGACAGTTCATTATATCCCAATTCAAGTCGCAAGGGACCTGCAACAGTCAGATAGGAGTATCCCACATTAATGCCCAAAAACTTATCTCCATCGAACAAGGTGTACAAATGGTCGTTATGTATTGTAAAGTTGACGTTTGTATAAAGGTAGTTGTTGGTCGTGAAGTGATAATGGAGCATTAGATCGCCCGAGAAAACCATATTTTTCATGAACTCCATTCCCACTGAACCCTGTACCGCAATCTGTTGAGGCATGTAATGACCGTCGGTCCTTCCGCCCACTAGGTTGCGGTACACATTGGGCACGCTGTCGTTCAATATATACCGTGCAGAGAGTCGTGGTGTAAGATAAAACCTCTTGTTCAATGAGATCGGTTTGTAAAAATTCATACTCGCAATGCTCACCGGTCTCTCTTCGGCCAATTTCACAAAGTTGTCGGTATGAAGAGAGTACTCAAATGAAAAGTATTGTCCCGATGTGGGGAAATAAATCTGGTTGAGGTTATCATATACACCATTTAGCAAATAGTTGAAATAGAGCTCGTTGTCCTCATATGACCTCGGTGGCTCTCTCATACTTCCCAAAGCTTTGTATAAATGTAAGTGATCCATTTGGCCACCCAAATGCAGCATCATATTACCAATATAGAACTCCGATAAAACCAGATTGAAAGTATTTCGTGTAATACCCAGGTTGTATGACAAATCCCCTCGCTCGTAAATACTCAAATCGTTACGACCAATTTTATAATTTATTCCCCCCTTGTAGAAAATACCCCTGTTAATGGAATAATCAACCGTTAAATAGGAATCACGACTTAATCGCACCGTAATATCGAACATCGAATTGAGTGAGCTGTTCAGTCGGATAGTGGTATTCGCAAGAATTGCAGCCATGTCGTTACTATCGAAGTGAATGCCCAGGTTTAACCGGTTCGACTCCTTCACTTCTACATAGATAGTCAAGTCGAAAGGCTGCTCCCCCTCGAGCTTGTAGTAGACTCGCGTAAACATACCGCTACCATATATTTTAGCAATCATTTCATCTAGTTCATCGCGAGTCAATCTATTTTTTTGGATATCGATCCATCGCATGATATAGCTTTTTTCACGAGGCGTCACACCCTCCACCGCAACCTGGTGAATTTCCAAGGTGTCGAGTTCTAAGTAGGGATTTGTTTTCTTTGTTTGAGGGGTCACCTGTCCATTTTCCTGATCGAGCAACTTTTTCAGGTCGACTAGTGTCTCCCATCTCTCCTTTGCCGCCCTCTTTCCCCTCTGTATAATGGTATCGATTCCTGGTTGTTGGAAGTCGAGCATACCATACGGATACACATTGGGTGTGATTAGAATATCTGTTTCATCAATGTTGCTCAAACGCTTTGTCTGACCAATAAAGTTCCAAATCTGTTGGGTAATTTCAGAGATGCTTCCCCTGCTCTTTTCGAGCACTTTATCATCGACTGGAAAAATCGATCCAATCACTATGTCGGCACCCATGCTTTTTACCAAATCCACCGGGTAATTATTAATCACACCACCATCTATCAGCAGCATACCATCTTTTTCTACAGGTGAGAACATACCCGGAATAGCCATACTTGCTCTGATAGCCTCAGGCAGGTTCCCCTCTCTCATCACGATTTCTTTTCCTGAACGCACATCTGCCGATATACATCCAAAAGGAATGGGGAGATTATCGAAACTAATATTATCTTGATAACCAATTGTCTTATTGAGAAAAAGAGTATAAATGTTCTGACCGGTATATACCCCAGGAGGAAGTATGACGCCAGCCGATTTATCAGTAAAAGGAAGATTATATGGTAACGAAACTACATACTTATTACCATTGTTTCGTTGTACCGCTGGGATATTTTCACGCAATACATTGTCGCGCATCAAATGATTCCAATCCTGTCTCTGAATTAGCGAATCAATCATATCGGCGCTGTATCCCACTGCATAGAGTCCCCCTACCACGGCACCCATGCTAGTACCGGCAATATAATCGATTGGGATGCCCGCTTCCTCCAATACTTTCAATACACCCACATGAGCAAAGCCCTTGGCTCCACCTCCACTCAAAACAACGCCAACTTTTCTTCGCTGCCCTTGTTGAATGTTCTGTTGATGTTGTTGCGGGCGCTTATCGAGTGTCCGCTCTTGCAATAAAGATGTTTTCTCTGTATTGGTTCGAAAAATTGACAATTTATTCTCCTGCCCGTGAATAGGGAAGAGGATGCAATACAGGAAGATTGAGGAGATAATTATCACATTTTTCATCGCACACGAATTTATTCAATTTATACGTAGCTTATAATTTTGAATATCCCTTAAATACCAGATGGATTAAACAGGCAAAAATAACTAAAAAAGATTATTTTAACCTCTTTTCTTGTACCTAATAACAGAATTGTTTTGGCAAATAATATGATTCCCTGTTTCATTGGCGAAGCAAGGACAACTATGTAGTCTGCTTTTAAGTGTTATTTAAAAAAAATGGATAAATTTGTAGAAATATGAAATTGTTTTATAAAGTAATAACCCTTTAAACTTAATTTAAATTACGTATGAATCAAAGAAATGTATCATTGTTCCTCCTGTTTTTAATACCGCTAGTGGCTCTGGGGCAACGAAAAGATGTAGAGGGTATGCGTTACCTCGATGAAAACAGGCGGCCTGTACAACGTAAACAAATACTCATTCCCAATGTGGGTGAATTTCAGGTGTTAAAATGCGATTTTCATATGCACACCGTTTTTTCCGACGGGTTAGTATGGCCCACTATCCGCAATCAGGAAGTATGGGAAGAGGGTCTGGATGCATTTGCAATTACCGACCACATTGAGTATACCCCCTTTAAATCAGATGTAAACGTAAATCCCAACCGTGCATACGAACTGGTAAGAGAGGCTGCGGCCAAAAACAACTTGGTTTTATTGAAAGGTAATGAGTTAACACGAAACACCCCTCCCGGGCACTTCAATGCAATCTTTAATGGAGATGCATCAGATTATGTGGTGAGTCGCGATAACGATCTTGATAAGGAGTCATTGAAGAAAGCTGCCGACCAGAATGCGTTCATTTTTTGGAATCACCCAGGTTGGAAACCCAATATTGAGGGCTCCTATGAATGGCTTCCACTGATAGAATATCTTTATCAGCACAAAATGCTGCACGGCATAGAAGTAATCAACGGGTTTGGATTTCACTTGAAAGCCCTCGACTGGTGTGTCGACAAGGGGCTGACCGTCATGGGCAGTACTGACATGCACAATTTGGTGGCCTATCAGTATGATTTCAGCAGAGATTATATCCATCGCTCCATGACGTTGGTAATGGCCAAAGAACGTACTCCAGAATCCATTCGTGAAGCACTGGAAGCTGGACGTACTGTAGCTTGGGCGAGCAAAATTCTAGCCGGTAAGGAGGAGAATGTACGGGCACTTTTTGAGGCCTGTGTACAGCTCATGCCGGTACATTATACCGAAGTAAAAACGAACGGCGACAAGACCAACTATTATGAACTACGCAACAACAGTGATCTCTATTTTGAGTTAGACGTGTATGAAGGTAACAGCACCAAACGGATCGTACTTTATCCTCGTTCCACACAGCAAGTCACTGCCTCTGCAAAAGTAAACACGCTCTCTGCAGAAGTTGTATCTACTTATGTTAGAAGCGACAAACATTTAACAGTTAATTTTTTGTTAAAGTAGCCATTTCTTCTGAGTGAATTGTATATATTTGTCTTTTCATAATCACAGCTAACTGATTCTTCGACTTACCCATTCATCTTGAATAGGTATTCCGACATGTTTCAGGTAAAAGACAACTATATTCCAATGATCAACAAAGCATTATCCAGTGACAGACAATTGTTATTGGGCCAGAAGATTCATCACTATTTTTTCATCAGTGCACTGGTTACTCTTTTCACACTTGGGTGCATGTGGGGAGCCATCAACCTGCTATTAATTGGGTTGGACGAAAATTTCCATGGTATCGACTATTCATGGGTACTTGCACACGGTCACGCCATGGTTTTTGGTTTTGTAGGCCTCTTCATCATGGGTTTTTCCTATCGTTCGCTGCCATATTTTAAAAAAACAACTCTATGGAACCCTTGTCTAGCTCTTTCCACATTGCCCTTGATGATTACAGGCATTTTGCTGCAAGCATTTGCTCATGTGATTGCTCCACGGCAGCCCTATCTATCACTGGGCATTTTTGCCGGTTTTTTGCAGATTGTAGCCGTTTCCATCTTTATTGTAGTTATTTGGCAAACACTTCACAACGCTACTTCTAGAGGTAAGAGAGATGGATTTGCTTTTTCAGCCCTTATGTGGTTTCTAATTGCGGCCATCTTGAATCCGATAATTTTTTGGCTGTTTGAATCCACAACATCACAGAAGGAGTTTCTTTTCAACGTCTCCTCTTTCAATATTCCATACCGCGATATTCAAACACTCGGTATCGCTGTAATGATGATACTGGGTGTATCCATGCACATATTGCCACGAGCATATGGTCTTCGAAACCCTTCAGATAATTGGAAAAAATTCCTGTTGTGGGGTATGAATGGAGCCATTCTTTTTGGAGTGATTTCTTTTACAGCCGGAATGACTACCGGTGTGCACTGGTGGCATGCTGCAAATGGAATCTCCTATATAATTATCCTTGTTGCAGCCATTGGTACTCCCATTCAGTTTCGCCTGTTTCGCCCTGTATCTTCCAATTATAACGACCGTAGCTTGAAGTTCATCTGGGCAGCCTACGTTTGGTTCATTGTGGCCGGTGTGCTGTTGGTATTTGGTCCCTACTATATGTTTGGAATCTACTTACCGATGACTGGTGGAGATAATCCCTTCTCACACGCCTACTTTGGAGCCTATCGGCATGCACTTACTGTCGGCTTCATAATGATGATGATTGTGGCAATTTCCAGCAAGGTAGTACCTAGTTTTGCCGGTGTCGATATTCGGAAGACCAACTCACTTTGGGTTGTTTTCATCCTACTAAACTTGGGAAATACGTGGCGTATTACTTCTCAGATCTCGACTGATTTCTATCCCGAAGCCTTTCAATTTATCGGCTTCTCTGGATTCATCGAGCTAACCGCCTTGGGCTTATGGGGTTGCGAATTAATCAGAAATATACAAACCGGAAAACGGATTCAGGAATAGATTAGCATTTCACTTACCCATTTGCGAGTCGCATAACGCGTGATACTGCATCATCCACATGAGCAATCGACTCCATACCCAATGTCATACAGTGGATATTTGCCTCGGTCAGTGCAAATTTGATGGATTGTTCCCGTTCGGGATCGCTCACGTGCCTGCCTTCACCAAATATTTTCATGCCTACCACACCGATACCATTCTTTTGAGCCTTTCCCAACAACTCCTTCACCTTGTCGGGGGTGTTGTCCATATTAGTCTGGAACGGATTGATGCGCGCTAATATCACATCAACCCATGGATTATCAACCGCTTCCACCATTGCCTCCCAGTTATGGCACGAAACGCCGACAGCTTTAACAATACCATCTTGTTTGGCTTTTGCTAGGCCATCTATATAATGCGTACGATTCTTGCTCCATCCGGGCTGCATCAGGCAGTGCATCAGCACAATATCGATATAGTCGGACCCAATCTCCTGTCTGCATCTGTCAAGTGTCTGCCGCACCGGCTCGTTTCGACTCGATCCATCTTCGTTGGTCCATATTTTTGTGAGTAGGGTAAGCTTTTCACGGGGAAGCGTTTTAATGGCATTGCCCACATATTGATGCGACCCGTATGAATCTGCCATATCGAAGAAGGAAATTCCCTTCTCATAAGCATGGTGTGCCATCTTTGTGAAATTCTCCATTCCTAGTCGGGTTTGATTTGACGCCTTCGAGCCACCTTTAGAGCCGGTGCCGAGGGCAATCCGGGAAACAGTCAAACCGCTGTTACCCAGTTTCACTTTATCTACCATGATTTCAGGAGTAGCGTTAAATTCAAACGTATCGGGGCGTACAAGTGTCAATCCTGCAAAACTTGCAAAACTGGTACGTAGGAAGCTGCGTCGCGATAATTTCTTCATTTGCTGTTTCTTTTAAATGTCTACAGCGTAAAAATAGACAATAAATTTAAACGACAAAATAGTCACTCGCGTTTTTTTCCTTAAATTACCGATTTTCAGCAAAACATTGGTGAAATTCTGGTCTGGACTTTCACTTGTACTTGCTTATATCTTCCTTATGTTTGCCTTATTAAAATATAAGCGAAATATAAGGCATATATAAGGGATAACCAGAGATGGTCCAGAGAAAGGGCACTCTTTAATTTGTCAATTAAACAAGAGCCCTTTCATAGTTTACATTTTTACATGAGCAAACGATATTTACTATAACTTGATTTAGGAAAATGTGTAACTTCTGTGTGACCGATAAAAGTTAGTTGGTCGTGTAAATAAATTATTGATATATTCGGGTAGTACTCTGTTAAGCGTTGATCTTGAATATATTGAGCCTAGCATGCCGATTGATCTCAACCGTGAGATTAGGTGTAGTACCCCAACAAGCCCCATGATGCTCAAAATCAGCATTGTAGATGCTACTAATTTTCCCCTCACGGGAGTCCGATGTTGGTGTTATGTTATAAATATCTACTGTTATAGCTTTAGGGAATACTGTATCCTCTTTACAATTGGTCAACTAGCTGAATAGAATAATCAGAATGTGATGTCTTAACTGTTTCAATATGTATTAAAACACAAAATCAATTTTCCAATACTCAATAATTGCTTTTAACTCTTTTTCGGTCAGGTAAGTGACCGCTCCATGTTTAGGGCTTCTGAAGTTGGTGGTTTTCATTACACCTTCGTTAAAACGCCCCAGATTTGTATAGGTCTTAAAATCGGTTGTTTCGCTGAACCCCATATTGCTGGGTCTGGCTCCATATACATCGTACATTAATACGTATTTGTCGGTTCCCAAACGCTTAAACACGTTTGGTGCTTCGGTTGAAACCTCTTCTGGGTCGATGCGTGTGGTGTCTATCTTATACCCTTCATTAATTTTGGATGAAACAGAGTGCAACACCTTGGCACCTGACACATAGAAGAGGTGGTATTGATTGTCGACTTTGGTAATGTCGCCATCTAGACCACCAATTTCAGTTATTCTTGTAGGTGTTGTTTCCAGTTTGGTGAAATCATCGTTGGTATAGGAATAATATAAATGGCACTCCCTGTTATCGTAGCGAATTGTGAAATAAACCATCATCTTTCCAATTTCAGGGTCATAGATTGTTTCCGGTGCCCAGGAGCAGTCAATATCGCCCAGTTCAGGGAATGCCTTATCGACACGAAAGTTGGAGTGCGTCCAATGAATGAGGTCATACGACTTCATGAGAACAATAGCCCTGTTATTTCCCCAACCATACTTTTCTGCAGGGCGCTCAAATTCAGTATCACGAAACCCCGCTCGTTGACCAAAGATATGTAAGTCGGTCATGGCCAAATAAAATGCTCCATCTGGTCCGCGAGTAATATGAGGGTCACGCACTCCTTTCTGCTCGGCTAGCTGAGAACCAATAAAGACTGGGTTACCGTTGTTGATATCGGTAAAAGAATAACCATCGCTACTGATAGCCATATATGCCGATTGGTCCTGGTCTTTGAAATAGACCAACAAATAACCTGATAAGTCATTTTCATTGTATTCCCAGTTTTTAGGTTTCTCCAGCTTTTGAACTATTTTAATGCCAGTGTTTGCCGGACTATTCTGGGCATAACATATGGAAATGCATAAAATGTTCAGGATAATTAGGACAAACAAACTATTCGCTCTTTTCATAGACAGTGTTTATTTTTGTTAACAGAAAGAATGGTAATAATAATATAAAAAACAAATGTACGAATTTTGTTTAATCTACTGCCTGCATGATTACGGTAAAACGGCTCCATTTGCCATATTCACTCTCGGCAAAGATAGAACCTCCTTGTTTTTCCACAAATTCCTTGCAGAGCATCAATCCCAGTCTGCTCCCCTCTTCCCTGTTTGTTCCCTTAACAGACTTCTCTTTTGTAAATTCAAATAACGATTCAAGGGTATTTTCGTTCATACCAATGCCATTGTCTTCAACAACAATCTCTACATGGTTACCTTTTTTGTGTGCTGATACCGTTATAACTCCCCCTGTATTGCAATACTTGATTGAGTTGCCAATTAGATTTCGGAAAATGATTCGCGTCATGTCAATGTCCGCAAGGATTTCGGCTTCCACATCTAAATTCAACGTTACAGTGAGATTCTTAGCCTTCAGAGAAGGTGATAGACTTTCAACAACATCTGAAAGAAGGAATTTAATATTTATATTGTCGGGTACCTGAACAATCTGATTCAACTGACTTCTCGACCAGTAAAGAAGATTCTCTATGAGTCTATAAGTACTTTGTGTTTGAGAATCCAACATTTTCATCATCTCCTTGATCTTAGTCTGATCCATTGAGTCATATTGTTCGTTGATAAAGGTCAGAAGACTCATCATACTACCCATTGGCCCTCTCAAATCATGTGCAACAATGGAGAATAGCTTATCTTTTGTTTCGTTCGATGCAATCAACTTCTCTTTAAATATGGTCTCCTCCGTAATGTCATAAAGCATAATTGCTTGCCCAATGGATATATCTCTTTTATCCAAAATAGGAATAACTTTCGCTTGTATATGCCTAGCTCTATGTTCGTTCTTCATACAGAAGGTACATACATCTGTAGTTCCTTGTTCGATTGTGCTGCAAAGATTCTCCTGGTCTTTAAAAAGCTCGTTGTATTTCACTCCAATCAGCTCATTACTAAGGGTTGTAAAGAATGTATTTGCTGCAGGGTTGAAGTTTACAAGACGTTTTTTTGCATCCAACAGAATAACTCCATCTTTAATAGAGGTAAACACATGTTCCAGTGCTATTGGTATAAAACCAAGTAGGTTGTTGTAGAAAAGTGCGAAAGATATAAATAAAGCTGTGAACATAAATCCAAAGGGGCACAAATCCATTCCTTCGGGAGTCAGACGCAACTGGTATAGCGTATTAAGAAGCCAGGGAGGTAGTGCTGAAAGCAAAATTAGTACCGCTTGTGTCCTATAAACACCATTCTTTTTTATGATTACATCAATCAATAATACAATTGCAATTATGTTGAAGATGGTTGTATAGATGATCAATGGCCAATATAGTATACCTCTTTCTAGAACCAGTATGGAAAACGTTCCCAGATCTTTTACAGAGATATCAGTATAGTACAATTGGTGAAACTCATTGCTATATTGTATCGCTATTGAAAATAGAGGAAGAAATACAAGCAATCCTTTTAACCCGGGGGTCAAATACTTCATTTTACCCGTAAATGTTAGGATAAAAAGTAGAAACAGGGGTGCGATTGTTGTAAGCCCCAGATAAGCGATCCTTAACCAAAACATCTTATAAAAGAGTCTTGGAGTGTCAATCATAAACGCATACGAAAATGAGAAAATGAATAACGAAGTAAGAAGTAATAAGAAATATTTACCTAGTAGAGTTGCTTTGAATTTACTTGCATAAATGGCAAGTAGTGCAATGATTAAAGAGGTAAGAAGTACAAGAATACTATACAGATTCATATAGGAAAAACTAACTATCCTAAAATTGATTGCAATTTAGTCTATTTATTTCTCATTTAGTCCGTTTTTTATAATAAATTGTGGGGGTTCCTATAAAAAGAAGTATAAAATGCTCAGATTGATAAAACAGGATAGCTTCACAAAAGATTCTTACAAGAATAGCTGAATTGGCAGTGAAGAAGGATATATTCACAGTTACTTAAAGATGTGTTTCTTAAAAGTGATAGTTGAGTGTAAGCAGCATCATTCTATTTTCACGTTGTTCATCAGGTTTAAGGATATCGGGCACCCAGGTCATTTGATAGCGTAACCGCAGCAGGGTGGTATCTAGTATGGGAAACACAATCTCTTTTGCCGATAAAGTGTTGAATAGTATTGATGAATTACGAGACGTTTTATATCATTGATTAAGTAATTTCTCAATTGCAGCCTTGGTTTCCGGAAAAGATGGTAGCAGGTGGTGACCAAAATCTACCATTGCACCCTCCTTGTTGAACAGGAGATAATAGGGGATACCCCTTGCATTGAAACGTTTCGTTACGTCTTGCCATTCTTTATCGGTTAAATAGATATGGATACCCGACAGTTCGTACTTGTTGATGGTCTCTTTCCATTGTTGATCCGTGCCTCCAATATTCAGATAGACAAAAGTAACCGGTTGATCGGAAAAATAATCGGAAAGTTTTTTGCTGTCGGGCATCTGCCTGATGCATGGTCCACACCAGGGAGCCCAGATGTCGACATAGAGCACTTGCCCCGGTTTTTTTTCAATAATCTGTTTAACAATATTGAATGAATCTTGCGGATGTACACCTGCACCGGATCTCTCCAGTAAATTTCTTCCCATTACTGCATCGGAATAGATTGTTGGATTTGCTTTATACGCTTTAATTCGGTTGTATTCTTTTTGCAATGCAGCGCGCAGGAAAGGATGTGTGATCTGTTTATTCAGCTGCTCCTCGTTCTCTTCAATTTCCTGCGTCATGTTTGCTTTGGTGCTGAATCCCAGATGTGTAGCAATTGCAAATTGGGAGAAGAAAGGATTATCGGGAAGGTCTTGGAAAAGCTTGAGTGTCTCTGTTATTGAGAGGGCCACCTTGCTCTCTTTGGGTATGGGATCGGAGCCCATTCTCTTCAATAGGATGTATCGATTCATGACGTCATAATAACTGCTCAAAATCATTGTTTCATCGATTGTTTTTTCAAATTCCGGAAGGAACGCGTAATAGGTATCCTGTTCTGTAAAATCCTCTTGCGTTCGCAAGAAATGTTGTAGAGGAAAGAAAAATAATGCACGATAATAATCGAGTCTGATCTGTTTCTCAGCCCAACGATTAAATAATTCCGACGTGTTGAATTCTTTCTGGAAGAGGCTCAGTTTTTCAACGGTCTCTTGCACTTGTTTATCGCACGCATCTTTGTACTCCAAATAGGGGAGATCATACGGAAAATTAAAACGTCCGAGGTATCTGTTTCTAAATTGTGCAATTTGTCGGTTTACCTCAGCTGCTGAGCCCGAAAACCGAGAATTGGTAATATCGGAAAAATCATGTTCAATGTAAAGTGTATTTCCCGGTGCAATCAACAGTTTATCTTCTATGGGAGTGAGAGAAAACTCACGCGGTACCATGGGATAAATTGTAAAACGAAACTCACCAGAAGAGTCTATGGGCGACACGTGCACTTCCCCGGTAACTGAAAAGTCGGGCAAGGTAAGCGTTACCTCATTTATATGCGGATAAACCTGCAGGTTTAAGATTTTACCCTCAACAATGGCTGCTTCACCCTTTTCCGGTTCCTGTAGCGCGGAAATTGGAGGATACTTCATTGCTTTTTCCTGATTACAGGCTATTCCTATAAAAAGCAAGAAAGGAATGAAAAAAATATTGGTTTTCATGTATATAAATTTAGTATGGTGAATTGTATTTGTTCAATTGTTTTAGAATTTTACACTTCCGACTTGAACACTTTCGCAGGATTAATCCTTGTTACTTTTCTCACATGCCACGCGAGAGTCAGCAGCGATACCCCTGCCACAACAACCCCCGCCAAGGCAAAAAGCCCCCATGTGATCGTTGCTTTATACGCAAATGTCTCCAGATATTTATTGATAGCTAAGTAGGACAGGGGAACAGATATTACAAACGAAGCCAAAAGAAGTAACATATACTTC
>DBQD01000030.1:41310-46583 GCA_002305715.1 Proteiniphilum sp. UBA1403
AGGGTATATATATTGCTTACCCGTTTATCCTTCTCATACAGTTTGGCAATATTTTCTTCGAGCAAACTGTATTTGAATTCGGCATTGCCATTTATTTCCTTGTGTAACTCTTCTAAATAAGCGGCAGCTTCTTCTTCCTTTCCGGGTACGTAACGTCCCATCAAAAAACTATATGGATTTGCCCGCTCATAGTAGATAAAAACCATTGGTAGCGTAGATTTTGAAAGATGCCCTGTATTAAAGTCTTTGATCACCCCCACAATTTCGTACGGTGGATTAAGATTCATCTCATGCTCAGTCAAACGAGAACTTGTCCATATCCTTCTTTGAAACTGTAAGCGTTCTGAATGGATGTCCTCTATGCTAAACATCCTCATGGCAGCTTCGTTGATAATGCACTTGTACTGCTCAAAAACATCGGTGGAGTCCCAAAGGCGACCTTCCACAAGTTGAAAATCGAACAAATTCATGTAGGGGTGATCGGTAAATTCTACGCCCACCTGTTTGTAATCCTCCTTACCGGCAAGACTAACCGGATAAATAGCCTCTGACCTATAGAGTGGTTTTCCTTTCGCCCATTCAGTAAACAGGGTAGACCCGTTCATTTTCTGATTGATAAGCTGTTCGTTGTTTCTTAAAGTTTCTGCATAATTACGCATGGACTCCGGAGACGACTGGTCCAGCAAAGGCATGCTCATCAGAGTGCACATCATTACGTTTTCGGTATTATATCCCAAATCGGCATCCAGCATAAAACGCAATTGTTTTACAAAAAATAGGGATATCACCAACAGTCCAAAAGTGATCATGTATTGAATGAATAGAAATATTTTACGCGATACCATGGAACTTCCTCCAACATGAACAGATCGTAAGGAGGTGATGGATGGAGTAGAGGAGTATCGTAAAAATGGGTAAATTGATGTGATGAAAGGTAATAGCAAAAGAATGGCAACTGAAAGAAAAATATTAAACTGCGTGTTTTGTATTGTGTTGAATTCCAGTCGACTGCTCACTAATGTTTCAAAGGTTTCTATAAGCCACCAGCTGAAAAACAGGGCTACGCTTGTCATGGTCAGATTCTCGATATAGATATCGCCAAAGATATGGGCTGAGCTGGCACCATGTATTTTATGAATCCCAAATTCACGACTCCGTCGCATGGACACGACCTGATATATATTGATGAAGTTGAAGACTCCGACCAGCAAAATAAAAATAGCTACCAACGACAACACTTTCAGGCTTCCCGAGCCACTTCGTATAAACACAGGATTTTCATAGGTATACAGGGTATGTGTTTGATTGGAATAAAAATCACCGAAAGGATAAAGTTGAAACCTGCCTTGCTCATTATATGCCCGAATATAAGTAAACTTACGCTGTTTTTGATTTATTTTTTCTACATCGGATTTATCGTGTAGCATAACAAGCACTTGTCCTGACCTATACCAGTTTTTCTTGAAGTTGATATTCACAAGTAGATCGAACTTAAACGACGTTTTGGTTGATGGTTCCCCTATCACTCCAATAATTTGCAGAGGCTCTCCCTGTGTGTATGTGATTACCTTTCCTATCGGGTTTTCATTACCAAACATTTTCTGTGCAAGTTCTTTTTTAAGGACCACATCGTTGGGTCGCTTAAATTCAGCTGTTCCCAAAAGGACAGGGTAGGGCAAAATTTGAATAAAATTGGTGTCTGCTACGATTGTGTTCACGATGTACCTATTCCCACCAAGTGAAACTCTGTCATCTTCTATATCCATAAAATGTGAAACCATTTCAATGGCTGGGTCTTCCATTATCTCCTTGTCATTGAATGAATTTCCAACATGTTCTATGGCCGTAAATACAGGTTGACTGTTCTGGAATTCTATGGAGGAGATAAAGGTTCTGTCGATATCCTTCGCAAAATGATTCACCGTTGTTTCCTGATGCACGTACCGGGCAATGATGATGACACATGCCAGACTGATTGACAATCCCAGCATATTGACCAATGTGTATGTCCGAAACTTATTTAGTGCACGGAGCGATGTTTTAAGTAGTTTCATCCTGCTAAATTTTTACGAAATGAATTTCGACAGAACCTCTCTCCCTGAATAGTTTAAACTGACTGATGAAATGATATTCAAATTTCTTTTTTAAGAGCCTTCATCAATTCCCTTTTCATGGTATCCGGTCCTGGAAATCCTACAGAATGGAACGAGTGGTTTCCTTCCCTGTCGATGATCAAATACGTTGGAACTCCCTTCACGTTGAGGCTTTCACTCAGGTAATCCCATTGAGCCTGGTTCACTCTGTAGTGTACTCCTTTTAAATCAACAATCATATTCTTCCAAGTATTTTCAGGAGAGTTTTCACCTGCCAGATACAAGTAAACCAAATCCTCTTCATCTGCCAACTGTGCCTTTAACGGCTCCATGAGAATGTTGGCAGAGCGGCAGGGTCCGCACCATGTGGCCCATACATCCACCAGGATAACTTTACCTTTAAACGGCTTCAGCATCTCCACAAAGAGTTCCTCATCTGCGTTTGTTGGCGTATTCAGTACGGCGAAGCCGGTTTTCTTTTTATTTTCCTCTATTTTCGCAAGGAGTAACTCGTTTTCTTCGAGTATTATCTGTGTTATTGTTTCCGGATATACGGAAAGTTTGCCCTTCTGCTCGTCGGTTAAAGGATTATAATCCTGTATGGAGGTGCCTAACTTTTGCGCTTTTATCAGATCGAGTAACAGTGCCGTATCTGTTTTCCACACCCGAGATAAATAACCTTCACCGAATTGAGATTGTGCGATCTCTTCCATTAATGATTTGTACTTTCCCGACAACAATCCGGTGGCGCGGCTGTCTTCCATTCCTTCGCCCTTTTCCAGTTGTGAAAGATATCTGCTGAAAACCTCTCTGTCGGCCTCCTCCACATCGTTGTTTTGAGCCAACATACGAATAACAATGTATGGATCGCCGACATCTTCTCGAGCATAACTTATACTTCGCACATACTGGGAGAGATTAGGCAGCAGCAGAAGATACATTTCATCGTTCGGTAAAAGCTGGTAATAATCGTTGTAATCATCTGCTCTTTTTTCTGTTACGTATGCTTTTTGTGCTTCTTCCCAACTGGTTTTATTTTTAAACGCATATGCCTGCATCCATTCACTCTCAGCATGAGTAAGCTTGTTAATCAACAAGAATGTTTCCGTGGCATTTGCTAAGTTCTTTGCAAGTGGACTAATATTGAGCCTATTATTATGCGAAATACTTTCACGGTATTTTCCCATCATGAAATCCTTGTATTCGTTCACGTTCATTTGAAGGGTTGTGTCGATATACTCTGGCTGAGGCTTTGTGAACGATATCTCTTTGTTAGTCAGGTCTGTGTTCAGTTTTGCAAGATGACCGGCATAATAATACATTTCTCCGGAGGAGCGCTCATTCTTAAGTAATTGACTGTTTTCACGATATATTTCAGGCAGATTGACAAACACTTTGGATTCTTTGCCCGGTGCTACTTTTATGGGAATGTATGCAGCCTGTGAAGAAAGAAACAGGTTTGTCGGACTATATACGGTGATTCGGGTACTGAATGCGCCATTGTCATCGACTTCTACCGGAACTTTGTTCTCTTTTCCTGTGATGGGATTGCTATAAGTCAACTCCCAATGCAGTGTTCCCGGTACGTACTTCGCGATTGTGCCACTTACAATTGCATCCCCCTTGCTCCATTCTATCTCAAAATCCTCTTCCAACTGATGTGCTTGCAAATACTCTTCCGGAATCTCCATCGAGGCTGCATATGGGTCGCTCAGGCTAATACCCCAGATCTTGAAGCAATCCTCACAGTCGCTTTCAATAAAATTGAACGATTTTGTGTTCATTGGCAGTGGTTCGAAAGTGAGTGTGAACGACGCCCTTCCCGATTCGGGCATCCAAAACAACGAGTCCAGCTCAATTCCTTCTCCGCTCCGGATCATGTATTTCTTTCCATCGGCCTGTAGGTAGCTGTCCGATACAATTTTAATCCAGTAGCCGGGTCTGAAGAATGCCTCCACATTGAGCACCGTAGCCGTTTCGGTCAGCAGCACTTTTCCGATTTCAACGGTTCGGGTATTGGAAAACGAGGCCCTGGGTAATTCCACAGTTTTTGTTTGTGCCTTTATACTTGTTGCTGCCAGTATAAGTAGCGTGATCAACAATAAATGTCTGGTTTTCATCTTGGTTGGATTTTAATTATATATTCAACAAGCTCTTAATTTGTTCATACAATTTTTCTTTCTCACTTGGTCTGAAGGCATTAGATTCAACAATTTCTGCTTTTTCATTCATAATCATGTACGTAGGCAATAGATTTTTGAATCCGTTTTCAGCTAGATCTTTTATGAATGAAGCAGATGCGCGCAGATGGAAGCCTTGCAAGTTATTCGTTTTAATGGCATTCAGCCATTTTGCCTCATCTATATTATCATCAAAGTTAATGTAAACTATTTCAATATCTTCCGATTTTAGAAATTGGCCAAGTGCTTCGTTATGTTTAAATTCCTCAAGACAAGGAGCACACCAGGTAGCCCAGCAGTCAATAAACAACCGTTTCCCTTGTAGTTGCTCTGAAAGCTCATTCAGTGAATTGATGGATTTTTCTTTGTCAAGAATATGAGTCGATTCGGGTAAAACCCACTTCTCCTTTTGGTATTGAAGAAAGTTTTCCGGTTCAAACTTCTGCATAAGCAGTTCATTCAACGCTTCTGCCGACAAACTTTTCGCAATGATGACTCCCTCTTCGTTTACAAGATAATTGGCAGGAAACATATACCTGTCGAATAACATATGTTCGTAAATTGAATCGTTACTTTCCAACTCAATTACGGTTGTCCAGGGATATTTTTCTTCTTCTGTCCATTTCAGCCATCTATCGTACTTTAGTTCATTCACAAAAGTGATTATTTCGAACCCGTAATCATGGTATTTTTTATACAGCGGCTTGTAACTCCGGGTGGTATTTGTCAGGTTGCCACACCAGGATCCCGATTTTTCAACAAAGGTAACCTTGCCTTTTGCTATATCATCAAATTCAATAATCTCTCCCTTGCTGTTTGGTAACCTGAAGTTGAAAACTTTGTGATTCAGTAAATTGATCGAGTCTTTGTCTTTTCTCCATTTAGAAACTAGTTCTCTAAACTCGGTAGATTGCCTGAGTAAAGGGTTGTCTTGATTGTCAATAAATTCAGACTTCTCCTGTTCGGAGAACAGACCAGCTGTTCCATACAAGTTTAAATA
>DBQD01000063.1 GCA_002305715.1 Proteiniphilum sp. UBA1403
CATAAAAAATTAAAAAAGGAGCTGCCCTTTTGGAACAGCCCCTTTGGGTTTTTGTAGAAGCAACCGACTCTGTTATATGGCTCAATTTAAGGTGCCATTTGCGATCGGTTGTTTCTTGAGAATTTTATTTTCTGATACCCAGTTGTTTGATGATTGCGCGATAGCGTTCAATGTCAACGTCAATCAGGTAATCGAGTAAACGACGACGTTTACCTACTAAAATTCTCAATGATCTTTCCGTGTTATAATCTTTCTTATTTGACTTCAAGTGCTGAGTCAAATGCGAAATACGGTAGGAAAACAATGCTATCTGGGCCTCTGGTGAGCCAGTATCAGTGTTAGACTTTCCGTACTTAGCGAAGATTTCCTTCTTTTTAGCAGAATCTAAATACATACTTTTGTAAAATATTACGTTTTTAAAAACTTTTGGGTTGCAAAGGTAGCACCAATTTTTTTATTTTCAAACGGTTTCCGTTTTTATTTTCTCCTGCGTAATTTGTCGCTCAACCTTTTAATGGCATCACTGATCTGCTGATCGGGTTCAATTACGTTGTATTCGCCCCAAAAGTCGGGATCAAGAAAATATTCCACGCGTTCGGCAATCACATCGGTAGAGCGAATGCGCTCGTTGCGCGGAAATTTAACGATGTTGTCGTTATACCGATCGGTAATGGCAATCTCAGAGCCAATAACATAGTTGGTGGCAAAGAGTCCAAAGAAATGATTGGTCCACCTTACTCGGAAAGAGACTTCGGTTGCACTGTAATTAAAATACCATTTCCCGTTATTCTCCAGATAGTTCACCACATACTTGGCTTCACTCACCTCGACACGCATTTTAGCTGGTTTACGCCGAATGAAAATGTTTGTAGCATCGTTGCGATCTTCCACATTCATGTTAAACTCCATTCGAGCAATTGCGAATGAGGAAGCATCTAAATAAATTGTCCCTCTAAAAAGAATTTCTTCTATCATGGGAAGCGGTTCGAAAGAGATGATATAGTGCGGCTTGTTGTCGATATTGATTAATCCGTCGATATGAAAACTATATTCACTTGCATCGGTTCCAAAGACAATTTCCGGGTTCTTGGCGATGTCGAGCATCAATGCATCGCTGATTCCACCCTGAAATTTGAGCAACACAGTGTCGCGGGGTGAAATATCGGTGGCCTTACGCCCAATATAAATGCGTGCCTGGTCGTTGCTGTAAGAACGGTAAGAGGCTTTGTAGACATCTAGCACAGCCTCAACCAAGGAGATGTAATTTGCTCCTTTTTTGACCGACTCGCGATAGAAGGCAACCATCATGTTTGGGTCGGGATCATAGTTCTCGGGTATACGTTGCAATGCTTCGCGCATCAGCTTGGAGCCGTCACCAGATACCACAAGGAGCTCGTTGAGTTCAATAGGTGAAGGCTTGAGGGTGATGTTGTTGTCGGGATTGTTGATGAGAGATGCAACCGGAATCTCCTTGTTTTCGTATCCAAGGTAGTGGATAATGAGTAGTAGATTTCGGGAGGAGGCTGGAACACGAATGGAGAAGTAACCGTCTTGGTTGGTTACACTCGCAACATTGGCTTGTTGTACGGTGATGCTGGCATTGGATAACGGTTCGCGGGTGTCACTGCCAAGTACCCTTCCACGAAGAAGATAGGTGGTGTCGGGCTGCTGATCTATAGTTGCTGAGCATAGTTCAGGTGCTGCCGCAAGGCTGAAGAAAAATAATAGAATTAGTAAGTGTTTCATAGGATAAAACGATGTTAAACAGTCCCTTTCATTTATATTACAAAGGAAATCAAATAGACGCCATCTGCAAAAAAAACCGATTTATTTAACAATCTTTATTTAGCTGGAGAGGAGATACAAAAATGGACTATTCCTGTCAATTGCCTTGAATTATTGCGTACATTTGCGAGCAAATAATTCAATAAAGAAAGAGATAATGGTTCGCAGATATGATTTTCTGGTCATTGGCTCCGGTATTGCAGGGATGAGTTTTGCCTTGAAAGTGGCAAAAAAGGGAACAGTTGCCATCATTGCGAAGAATCCACTGGAAGATGCCAATACCTATTATGCACAGGGTGGAATAGCCTCGGTTACAAATCCATGGGATAATTTTGAAAAACATATTGCCGACACGCTCGATGCGGGTGGGGGATTGTGTGATGTGCAGGTAGTTGAGAAAGTGGTGAAAGAGGCACCTGCCCAGATTCGAGAGCTCATTAACTGGGGAGTCGATTTTGATAAGGATGAAAAGGGGAACTTCGATCTTCACCGAGAGGGAGGTCATTCTGAATTTCGAATTCTGCATCACAAAGATAGCACCGGTGCAGAAATACAGTTGAGCTTGATCAATACCATCCGCAATCATCCCAATATCGATGTGTTTGATCATCATTTTGCCATTGAGATTCTTACGCAACACCATTTGGGACAGATTGTCACTCGTCATACTTCCAATATTGAATGTTATGGAGCTTATGTACTCGATCAGAAAACCAATGAGATAGACACATTCCTTGCTCGTGTGACCATGATGGCGACAGGCGGAATTGGATCGGTTTATCAGACTACAACCAACCCGCTAGTGGCTACTGGCGATGGTATTGCCATGGTGGCGCGGGCAAAAGGGGAAATAAGAGGGATGGAGTTTGTGCAATTCCATCCTACGGCATTGTATCATCCCGGGGCAAGACCTTCGTTCCTTATCACTGAGGCTATGCGCGGATATGGCGGCATATTGAAGACGCTCAATGGAAAAGAGTTTATGCAGAAGTATGACGAAAGGGGATCGCTCGCACCGCGCGATATTGTGGCACGAGCTATCGATACGGAAATGAAGGAACGGGGTGAGGAACATGTGTATCTGGATGTGCGGCATATGCCAGCTGAGGAGACCAAAAAGCATTTCCCGGGTATCTTTGAGAAATGCCTCTCCTTTGGGATTGATATCACACGGGATATGATTCCAGTTGCCCCGGCTGCACATTATCTGTGTGGAGGCATCAAGGTGAACCTTGTTGGAGAGACTAGCATTGGGCGACTGTATGCCAATGGAGAGTGTGCTTGTACGGGATTGCACGGTGCAAATCGTCTGGCATCAAATTCACTGATTGAAGCTGTCGTGTTTGCGGATGCAGCAGCGAAACATGCGTTGCCAATTTTCCAGCAATATTCGTATAATGAAGATATTCCAGCATGGAATGCTGAAGGTGCCACCTCGCCCGAGGAGATGGTGCTGATTACTCAAAGTTACAAAGAGGTGGGGCAATTGATGTCGGCTTATGTGGGTATTGTTCGTTCCGATTTGCGTTTGAGGAGAGCTATGGACCGATTGAACATTCTTTTCCGGGAAACGGAGGATTTCTTTCATCGTTCTGTGGTGTCGCGTGATATTTGTGAACTGCGGAACATCATTAAAGTGGGTTACATGGTTATTAAACAGGCTATGGCACGTAAGGAGAGTAGAGGTCTTCACTATACAGTCGATTATCCGTTTAAAGATCCTAATTCGGTGTTGTAATGAAAGCTATCAATATTAAAGGTCGTTTGTTCGATTTGTCGGTACCTCAAGTAATGGGGATCGTTAACATCACACCCGATTCATTCTTTGCTGCCAGTAGAAAGAGAGCCGATGAAGGACTGATTGCACGCTGCAGACAGATTATTGATGAGGGGGGAAGCATGATCGATTTAGGGGCACAGTCGACCACGCCAACTTCCTCCTTTCTCTCGGCAAAGGAAGAGGGCGAGCGCTTGATGCCTGCATTGAAACTCATTCGAAAGGAGTTTCCGGATGCAATTCTCTCAATTGATACATTCTATTCGGATATCGCCAAACAGGCGGTGGAGGAGTATGGTGCAGATATTATCAACGATATTTCAGGGGGACAAATTGATGATCGAATGTTCTCCGTGGTTGCGCAATTACAGGTGCCCTATGTGCTGATGCACATGCGAGGAGTGCCGCAGACCATGCAAAAGATGACCGATTACGATGATCTGATTCAAGATATTCTTTTTTATTTCTCGGAACGTAAAGCTAAATTGAATCTACTGGGCGTGAACGATGTGATTATTGATCCCGGATTTGGCTTTAGTAAAACGCTATCACAGAATTATGAATTAATGGCGCTATTGAAATATTTTCATATCTTTGAAGAACCGATGCTGGTGGGAATCTCGCGAAAATCGATGATTTACAAGCTGCTGGAATGCTCTCCCGAGGAGAGTCTTAACGGTACTTCTGTCCTTAATACAGTCGCACTGCTTTCTGGTGCATCCATTTTACGGGTTCACGATGTGAAAGAGGCCGTGGAGTGTGTGAAGATTGTGAACAGGATAACCCAATACGATCAATAAACAGCACCCTATTGTTATGTTTACACATTTTGGAATTAAAGATTTTATTGATGTCCTACTGGTAGCGTTTTTATTGTACTACCTATTCAGGCTGGTCAAGATATCGGGATTGCGACCACTTTTCATCGGAATAATGGTGTTCATGGTGATCTGGGTTCTGGTTTCACGGGTCTTCAACATGGTCTTGCTTGGTTCTATACTCGACCAGTTTGTAAGTGTGGGGCTCTTCTTGTTGGTTATCCTCTTTCAGGATGAAATAAGGCGCTTCTTGATGTCACTCGGTTCAAAAAAAGGATGGAATTTTATCACAAAGCTTTTCTTTCCCAGTGAGAGACAGAAGAAGGAAACATCGCACCTCACCGCTATTGTGTTGGCTTGTATGAATATGTCGAAAACAAATACTGGAGCACTTATTGCAATTCAGGGTGATCTACATCTCGGTCTTTACGAGCAGACCGGGGAGATTGTGAATGCCGATATCTCATCTCGACTGATTGAAAATATTTTCTTTAAAAATAGTCCACTCCACGATGGGGCAATGATTGTTGTGGGGCAAAAAATAAAAGCTGCCGGATGCATCTTGCCAATATCCCAGAACCCAAATATACCTCCCCACTTGGGACTGAGACATCGTGCCGGACTGGGGATATCGCAGGAAACTGATGCTAAGGTCATCATTGTTTCCGAAGAACGGGGAAGGATATCGTTTGCTTCACAGGGTAGACTGAAAATGAACATCACTCCAGAAGACCTGCAGCGATTGCTAATGGAGGAATAATGCCATCTGGTTTCGTGCAAAACCTCCTCTTAGAAGCGATGATGCCCGTTTGATGTAAAAACGAATTCAGTAGCATGATCTTAGAAGAATTATCTATAATTAATTACAAGAATCTGGTGCAAGCCGAATTGCAGTTTTCGCCCAAGATTAACTGCTTTATCGGAAATAATGGCATGGGCAAAACAAACCTGCTTGATGCTGTTTATTATCTTGCATTTTGTAAGAGTTACACCAATCCTATCGACTCGCAGATTATTCATCATGATGCCGATGTGTGTATGCTGCAAGGTAGGTTCTTGACGGAGGATAATATTCGAGAAGAGATCTATAGCGCCATCAGACGTCGTCAAAAGAAGCAGTTTAAACGCAATAAGAAGGAGTATGAGCGTCTTTCTGATCATATTGGATTGATCCCCCTCGTGATGATATCTCCTGCCGACAATGAGCTTATAACAGGTGGAAGTGATACGAGACGGAAGTTCCTGGATATGGCCATCTCGCAGTTCGACAATGAGTATTTGCGGGCATTGGTACGTTATACGAAGGCTTTGCAGCAACGGAATGTGCTGCTGAAGAGCGACGAAGTGGATTCTGATACGACTTTACTGGAGCTGTGGGAGGATCAAATAATTGAGGAGGGATCAATAATTTATCAAAAAAGAAAAGCATTCATCGACGAATTTACTCCCATCTTTAATGATTTTTATGCACGTATCAGTCAGTCCGGGGAGCAGGTGTCGTTCGATTATATCTCTCAACTAAATGAGGATAACTTCCGGGAGATGCTCGTGAGAAACAGACATCGCGACAAAGCATTTGGACATACAACGACCGGTATACATCGCGACGATCTGGAGATGCTCCTCGATGGGTATCCCATTAAGAAAGTGGGATCTCAAGGGCAGAATAAAACCTACTTTGTGTCATTAAAACTGGCACAGTTCCATTTTCTGTTGCAAACGGGGCATACTACCCCCATCTTGTTATTGGATGATATTTTCGACCGGCTTGATGCCAATAGAGTGGAGGAAATTGTGAAGCTTGTCTCAGGATCTGGTTTCGGACAGATATTCCTCTCGGATACGAACAGGGAGTCACTCGACAGAATATTGAGGCGTACGCAAAACAACGCTCATATTTATACTGTAACAAATGGTGAAATTAATCGACTGATTGAATAAGTTGCTGTTATGTTGAAGAAGAATGCGCAACCTTTATCGGACGCAATGTCCGCCTTTTTCGATGAGAATAGTGCATTGAGAGTGAAGTTGGCCGAACACCGTGTGGTTAGAGGCTGGCGCGATGTACTGGGTGAAGGTGTGTCGAAATATACCAGAGATGTTTATTTGAGTCGCAAAGTACTGTATGTACACCTTTCATCAGCAGTGCTCCGAGCGGAGCTGATGATGAACAAGGAGGGACTGATTAAAAAATTGAATGAACATGCCGAAATGACAATCATTCGCGATATTGTTTTCCGCTAAACAAAGTCAATCAATCTGCAATATAATTGAAGTCTGATTAAAAAAATGCCGAAACACCCACGTACATACCACTGGGGTGGGGCGAGTCGACATGCTGAATGAGGTCGTAGTTTAGTGTTATATGTGATCGTCCAATGCGGAAGCCAGCTCCTGCAACCAATGAGGGTACGAGGCCGCTATGATATACAGTCTCTGAGTCTGATTTGCGAGTTAACCCCGACCAGATATAGTTCAATTCCGGTTGCATGAATACGGTCAGGAAAGAGACGGGATATGTGTAGCCGAAAATATTGGCTCCCAATAGATGATCTTTGATAATGTAACCAGAGGTGTTTGCTTTGGAATAGTAATATCGAACGCCAGCACCGGTCATAAAAAAGCGGCTGAACTGATAGCCCACCTGAGGGCCAAGTCCAAGCCGCGTATAATTCTTACTCAATGAAAGTGCAAGATTCGCACCCATGCGAAGATTGCTCTTGTCGAATGTTCGTTTTTCATCCAAAAGAACTCTCTTCTCTGCGGTAAGGTTCTGACTAAGTCCGGTGTTTCTCTTGTTGTTTGTCGATATGGAAACGGTATCGTGAGTGACTACCTGAGCGACTGACAACAAGGGTAATAAGCAGAGAAAGAGTACAAATAGTGAACGCACCGTAGGTTTATTCTGCGGTCGCTCCTTCTTCTGATGATGGCTGAGCTGCATCCTGTGAAGGAATAGGCAATCCTGGTGTTACATCAGGTACAGCTGTAGGATTGAACGGTGCCGGTTGCTGAACTTCTACCTGCGATTGTGGTGAATTGCTGTGTGATGCAGTGAATTTTGCCGTAAGAATACTCAATACAATGACAATACCTGCCAACGTCCATGTGAATTTTTCAATGAAGTCGGTAGTTTTACGGACACCCATAATCTGGTTTGAAGATGAAAAACCGCTTGCCAAGCCGCCTCCCTTAGATTTCTGTACCAATACAGCAAGGATCATTAATAGGGAGGCCAGTAAAATGAGAATTGTAATAAAGATATACATATGTAATTTATTTTATTGCTTAACGATAACGTTCATTTTTTATCAAAAATTCCAAGAAACGAATTTGGTCGGCAAAGTAACTACTTTTTTTTGGGAAATTCAAACTTAATCGTTTAATAATTGTAAGTGCCTGGGTGTATTTTTTTTGTTTAATATAAATTTTTGCAAGTGTTTCCGTCAGAAACTCACTTTCTTCCTCTTGAGCGACCTGAATTGGCTTCTCATCTTCTTCCATTTTTTCATGTGGGGTGAAGATCGAAGATGAGGATGCTTTTTCAATAAAAGCATCGATGATGTTCTGGTGTTCCAACTTATGCTCAGCTGACTCACTGGAAGGGGAGTCCGCTCCGAGTGAGTCTAAATAGGATAAATAGTCGGTAGTAACCATGTTCAATGTTCCATCGACAAGTTTTGTCTCATGGATTTCACTCTCTCCAAGCGAGGAGAGGAAAGAATCGAGCAATTCCTCCGTTCTGTCTTTTGCTTCGCTTGGACATACTTTGGGTTGATCCAACATTTTGTAATAGTTTTCTCTGTAAATCAGATAGAAAAGTTTCCTTCTGTCTGCACACAATACAGCCGTTCTACTTAGTTCCTCGTTGTAATGTTCACTGTTAATCATATCCAGATTTTTAGTGTACAATAAACGGGAGGTTTGGAAATAGGGATATGCTTCCACCACTGCTTTAAGGTCAATAGCTGTGGTGTCGGTAAGCATGGAGGGGTCTTCCATGAAGCGATAGAAATTCTCCTTGTCCATTCAATTACCAATTAGCCATGGTAGCGTTGAAAATCTGATCGACAACCTCCTTGATCAACTCGTTGATCAACTGATCCTGCACCGTATCGAAAACAGTGTTACTGGAGAAGGTGCGGAAGGCAGTGATGGTCTCCTGCATCTCGGGTGCATCAATCTTATTGTTGCGGAAACGCATTCTTACCGTCATTGTTAGCTTCGTTTCAGATGCAAATGCATCTTCCTGTACAGCCATAGGTGTTAGTTCATAACCAACAATTTCACCCTCAATCTCCATATCTGCATTCTGATTTATGATCTGCAAACGGGTATTGCGGGTGAACATATCTTTCATCTCTTCATTAAAACGCTGCTCAAGGGGAGGATACACAAGTGGTGCCTGATTAATGAAATGGGCAATGGATAGAGTCTTGGTTAGCTCGTAGTCAATTGAGGCTGTCCGGAAAGAATAGGAGATGCTGCATGAATTGGTGATGCAGAAAGTGAAGAAAATGAGGACAGTCCGAATAAAAAAATGATTGTCTATATGAAACTTCATGCTTGTTTTCTATTTTTGAATGACTATCGGCCTTCAAGGTCGTATTCTTTAATCTTGCGGTAAAGGGTGCGTTCAGAAATACCCAAATCGACGGCCGCAAGCTTCCTTTTGCCATTATGGCGCTCAAGCGCTTTAATGATCATCTCTTTTTCGACTTCGCTGATAGATAGCGTACTCTCTTCGTACTCAGTGGCTTCTTGAATCTCTTCCTTCTCTCTTTCCTCCAAATGGATGTTCTTGGGAGGGACTTCGTACTTCATGGGTACTGTTACACGGGTCTGATCTTCATGGATGACCGATGTAGAATGAATGCCGGTTGCGGGGGAATCGAAATTGGGAGTAGGGTGGTTATTATCTTCCATGAGACGTTTCACAACCTGCTTGAGGTCGGTGATGTCTTTTTTCATGTCAAATAGAACCTGATACAAGATCTCCCGCTCGTTTGCAAATGACTTCTGCTCGCTATCTTGAATCTGTGACAAGCGTACAGGGAGCATACCCACTTCGTTGTAAGGTAGGTACTTCTGCAAAAGATCGGGCGTGATCGTCCTTTCTTGTTCGATGATAGAAATCTGCTCGGTGATATTCTTTAGCTGCCGTATGTTGCCCGGCCAACGATAGTTCTTCAACATCTCTCTTGCCTCATCAGTGAGGATGACAGGGGGCATCATGTATTTCTCTGCACAATCACTAGCAAATTTTCGGAATAATAATGGAATATCTTCTTTCCGCTCACGTAATGGAGGTATCCGAATTGGTACGGAGTTAAGTCGGTAATAGAGATCTTCTCGAAACTTCCCTTTTTCAACTGCTTTCACCATGTCGAGGTTGGTAGCTGCCACCACTCGCACATCACTCTTTTCTACTTTGGAAGAACCGACTTTTATAAATTCTCCCGTTTCAAGGACTCGCAATAAACGAGCTTGTGTAGATAATGGGAGTTCTCCAACTTCATCAAGGAAGAGTGTGCCGCCATCGGCAACTTCAAAATAACCTTTCCGGGTACCTGTGGCTCCGGTAAAAGAACCTTTCTCGTGGCCAAAAAGTTCCGAATCGATTGTTCCTTCTGGTATGGATCCGCAGTTGATGGCAAAGTAAGGACCATGCTTGCGTTTGCTATGAAGATGAACAATCTGCGGGAAATTTTCTTTTCCTACACCACTCTCACCGGTAATGAGCACCGACAAATCGGTAGGTGCTACCTGTAAAGCCACGTCGATAGCCCGATCCAATTCTGGAGCGTTACCAATGATGCCAAAACGTTGCTTAACTTGTTGTAGAGAGTGCTTAGCCATACGATGTCTTTTGAGTATTCAAAGATAAACAATTATTTTAACGCGTAAGTCTTCGCTTTTAGGAATTCTCCTAACCGGGTCATATCATTTCCAAATTGTTTGATATCATCCGGCATAATCGGGTCACCAAAGGTGATGACCATCTCTTTGCCTTTCTTATTGTATAACTCATGACAAAGCCGAAGGGTTCGAAAACGCCAACCCAATAATCGAGATAGGTAGAATGATCGACTGTTTCGACCGGAAATGTGCATCGGGATGACAGGAACCTCTAATTTTTGAATGATTTTTAATACAGATGGTTGCCATTCTCTGTCCTCAATGATAAACTTTCCTTTGCGGAAATAGAGGTTAGAGACTGCACCGGCTGGGAAAAAACCCATCGGCCAACCGGCTTTCAAGTGTGCCATGCTTTCACGGATTCCCGAATAGGTGTACCGTTTGTTTTTCTCGTCTTTCATCGGGTAAACGGTAATGAAATTATCCGACATTGTGTCAATCAGCGAAAGTATGACATTGACCATCATCTTGTAATTTTCGACCCGACTACCAACAGTCTCAATTGCAGCTATGCCATCAATATGACCATATGCATGATTAGAGACAGTGACAAAAGGTTTATGTTTGAATTCTTCAAGCACCTGTTCGTTGCGGAGGGTACGCTTTACGCCGAGTTTATCGAGCAAATCCTTACAAAAGGCTGGTCCTGTGAGATGCTTGGAGCGATTGTAGATCTCGTTTGGAACATGCAGTGCCGCCAATTTGACGCCGAGGTTAATTATCAGATCGCCATATTTTCCACGAAATATTGGATGCATTCTGCGTATGTCTTCACGACTTATCAGTGTATCTTTCATTTACATTGAAAATTAACTCATAAATTAAACACAACGGCCTCACTAACTAATTAAGATGGGGCCGTTGCCGGATATAATGAAGGAAAAGGATTGAGCCTACGCTAGTTCTTTGATTAAATTGATTATTTGTTTGCCTATTTCTTCGGCCTCTTCTAATGTCTTTGCTTCAGAATAAACGCGTATAATGGGTTCGGTATTTGATTTGCGTAAATGTACCCATTTGTCGGGGAAATCAATTTTTACTCCATCAATATCGGTTACTTGCTGATCGCTGAATTTATCTTTCATTTTATTCAGAATGGCATCTGTGTCGATATCTGGAGTGAGTTCTACTTTTTGTTTGGACATATAGTAATTCGGTAATGAGCTCCTTAATTCAGAAGGAGTCTGACCGGTCTTGGCCAAGTAGGTGAGAAATAGTGCGATACCTACAAGCGCATCTCGTCCGTAATGGGATGAGGGATAAATAATGCCGCCATTTCCTTCGCCACCAATCACTGCGTTTACCGCTTTCATTTTTGAAACAACGTTAACCTCTCCGACTGCAGCAGCTTGATAAACGCCTCCTCTTGTAATGGTAACATCACGTAGGGCACGACTTGAACTGAGGTTCGATACAGTGTTACCTGGGGTGTGCTGCAATATATAGTCGGACACAGCGACAAGGGTATATTCTTCGCCAAAGGGCTCGCCATTTTCACAGTAAATTGCCAACCGGTCCACATCGGGATCTACAGCAAAACCGACGCTTGCTTTGGAACTTCGAGTGAGTGATGCAAGCTCGGTAAGATGCTGTGGAAGTGGTTCCGGATTGTGGGAAAAGTTGCCGTGAGGTGAGCAGTGTAGTTTGAATATCTCTTTTACACCTAAAGCATACAGCAACTCTGGGATGGCAACGCCACCAACAGAGTTTACACAGTCGACAGCCACCCTGAAATTGGCCGCCTTAATAGCTTCCGGATCTACTAAATCGAGCGATAAGACACTTTGAATATGCTCTTGGAGGTATTGTTTTTTTGTAATAATACCCAGCTCATCAACCGTGGAAAAAGTGAAACTTGCCGATTCTGCAAGTGTGAGAATCTCTTCTCCTTCGGCAGCACTCAGAAATTCTCCGTTGTGGTTAAGAAGCTTTAAGGCATTCCACTGTTTGGGATTGTGGCTTGCCGTGATAATAATCCCACCGGCGGCCTCTTCTTTTGTGACTGCAATTTCGGTCGTAGGTGTTGTAGCCATGCCAATGTCTGTCACATCGCAACCCATACCCACGAGTGTGCCGGTAATGAGGCGGTGTACCATCTCACCCGATATACGGGCGTCGCGACCAACAACAATTCGTGGTCTGTTATTCTGAGACGATCTTTTGATAAAAGCTGCATAGGCAGCTGTAAATTTTACAATATCAAGTGGCGTAAGGTTTTCACCTGTTTCTCCACCTATGGTACCGCGGATGCCGGATATGGATTTAATTAACGTCATAAGATATACTTGTGAAATTGGTAAGCTGTTGATTTTACAAAATAATGCCTTTGTAACACAAGGCGCATTGCATTAGTACTGATCCTGAAAGCGGTATTGTACCATGTCGTAATAGGTGGGTTCATACCGAGACTGATCATACGATGATCCCATATTAAACGGAATGATCATTTGTACTTTTCCTGTATGGCCTACATAGTTGAGAGGTACAACCCATCCTGGTGTAGCATAGTTACTTTTAGTTGAAGAGGAAACAGGACCTATGAACGTAATCACCTCCGGTTCACCAGTGAGATTGGAGTATTTGGTCGTATCCTCTGATGCGAAATAGTGTAAACCCTTGAAACGAACGTAAACTTCCTCTTTCCATTTCAATCGCTGGGTGGTATCTCCGTAACTGATAATATGGAAGTAAACACCTGTAGCAGGGTCTTTGAAAAACTCTTTCTCGTTAAAGTTCCCGTCTGATGGGAAATCTTTGAGTATTGTCAGGTTGTTGGATTCTATGAACAAGTCAATGGCTTTTGCTTCTCTATCAAGATAGTCGGCGTAGGTCATGGTGTCCTTGCATGAAACAGTGAGGAATAATAACCCACTCAGCACAATGATAATGAGATGTAAATGCTTCATATTTAGTTTGTCGTGTAAATAAAATATACTTTCGTCTTTTGATGAACTACAAAAGTAAACAATATGCTTTAATAAAACGAGACCTTGTATTGAAATAAAAATGATTGATTCTTAAAAAATGATCAGAGCAGCATCATTGTTTCTTTCAGTTTACTCTCGTATGCTTTAAGTCCTTCACGGTATATGTGGAGGGCTTCTTCAAAAGTACCGTAATGTTCACCTCCTGAAGCATTGAGATGCCCTCCTCCATTGAAGAACTCAGCCGCGAATTCATTGCAAGGGAATGTATGTTGCGAGCGAAATGAGAGTTTTATTAATCCGTCGTCTTCCCTGATAAATGTGGAGAAAATGATTCCCTTGATGTTTAGGGGATAATTGACGAAGCCCTCTGTGTCTCCCTTTCTGAAACTAAACTGGGCTTGATCTTCCTTTGAAAGGTAAAGGAGTGCTGAGTGTAAATGGGGATAAACCTCCATTCGTTGAGACAATGTGAAACCGAGCAGTCTGAAACGTGCTTCTGAAAAATTATGATAAACTTGTGAATAGATGGCGTCTTTGTCAATCTTTTTGCGAAGCAACAGGCTGATAATCTCAAATATCTCAGGATTGTTTGAGTTGAAGGTGAAACCACCGGTGTCGGTCATCATGCCACAATAGATGCATTCGGCTTCAGTTTTTGTAAGGAAATCGTATTTGCCAGCCTGAAGAAATAACCGGAAAATTAATTCACTGGTAGAAGAAATCTCAGGGTGGGAGACTGTAATGTCAAAAATGTTTCCGGGAAAAAGATGATGGTCTATCAGTATCTTCTTTGCTGTTGCCGATTCAAGACTTAGTGCCATATCGCCCGTTCTTTTTGGTATATTGTAGTCGAGGCAGAAAATCAGATCGGCGTGAGAAAGTATATTTTTAGCTGCAGAAGGATTGTAATCATATACATCCACTTCGTTAGTTCCCTCCATCCATTTTAAGAAATAGGGAAATGAGTTGGGGACGATGAGGCGCACCTGTTTCTTTGAACGTTTGAGAAAATGATACAGAGCGAGAGTAGAACCCAGTGCATCACCATCGGGTGAGGAGTGGGTTGTAATCACAATTTGTTCTGATCTTTCGATGGTATCCATGATCGCAGCCACTGTTTGTGGTGGAATTACTTCAGAAATGGAATTTGGGAAATACATTTTTGTACAGTCTTTTCAAGTTTGGTAACAAAAGTACTAAAAATTCAGAGAAAAGGCTCCATCTTGGACAACATCATGTATATCAATACCTCTCTTGTTTGATTCATTTCGTATGCGTTGTGCAGTCCTACGTGGAATGGAACTGTCAAGTACAATGATCGAAGGCGAAAAGAGTGAGATAAGTTGCTCTACATTATAATCGGGATGTTTCGAGAGAACCAATACGTCAATCGAAAAGGGTGTTTCTGCGGTAAAGCGGGTTATATCATTATCTGAAAGACGGAGGATACGCTTTTGTGGATGAGCAATAATCCCATTATCCGGAATAACCAGAAAGTGTCTATTCCCTTCAGCAAATAATGCTATTTCGCTTCTGTTGGACTGGTTGAATATCGTTAATTGGGGTGCTGGCTGTTGGAGTTTAATGCCCAATGTAACTAATTGAAAGATTAGTAATAACGAGAGGGCTGTAATGAGGGTTCTTTCCCGATGGGAGTAGATATAACGGGCAAAAATGAATATAAACATGAGCAACAAGAGAAGTTGGATGGGAGTAATGTAATTGTTGGTTAGTTGTGCAAAAGGGAGAGATTCTGCTATTTGGACAACGGCCAACGTACTACTTGCGAGTGCTTCTGAAATCCATTGCAAAATTGCTGCTGCCCGATCAATTAGCCCGTCAATTGTTTCGTTAAGCAACCCTACTGCCATTAGTGCCACTGCAGAATAAATTATAAGTCCTACAAGCGGCACCACAAGTAAGTTGGTAATAAAAAACCAGGTAGGAAAGGTTCCGAAATAATGAAGCACAAGAGGAAAGACTCCTAGTTGTGCTGCCGTTGAGACTGTAAGGAGGTCCCATACATATTTCCCAATTTTATGATTGGGGCGATATAATTTTTGTAATCCAGGCTGAAAATATAGTATAGATGCAACTGCCGTAAAGCTCATTTGAAAACCTACATCAAATAGACTGAATGGACGAAAGAGGAGAATGAAAAATGCGGCTGCAGCCAGTGTGTTGTAGGTAAAACCTTTTTGGTGTAACATTTTTCCCATACAGAAAATACTGAGCATAATTGAAGCGCGCACCACAGATGCAGATCCTCCAACAAGGGAAACGTACATCCATAATGTAAGTATGATCAATCCTTGCTTTATCACGTTACGCCAGCTTGAGTTGCCAAGGAATGAAAACATTAAATTGATAATCAAATAAATGATTCCTACATGAAGCCCACTTACGGCTAACACGTGTGATGTGCCGGAAGCCCGAAAGGCTTCCTTTATGTCGCGAGACAGATCTTCCTTGTATCCAAGTGTGAGTGCTGCAATAAAGGCACAAGCATCGTTGTCTTTAATCAGAGATCGGTATATATCCAAGGCTTTTTCTCGTGAGCGCTGTGACCAGGTTGCAAGATCATTCGATTGACGCCCAGTCTTTAACCAGGCTGAACTTTCTATATAGGCTGTTGCTGCAAAGCCTTTTATCTTCATATAACGAACATAATCGAAATCATCGGGATTGCCCATGTTGCGGAAAGGTTGTAGTTTCGCATAAAAAATGATTTCATCTCCTGGTTTTATTGATTTGGCAGCTTCATCTGCTTCAAGATATAATATAACCTTTGGTTGAGTTGAGTGGGATATCTTTACATTAATTGCAATGGAACGAGCTTTTACTTCAGGGATATCTAGGATGATACCTGTATAGTACTGAGAACCTAGATCGAACTGAAATTCACTTTCTCTTTCTTTTACACGGTATTGATTGACGGCAAGAGAAAAAATGAACAAAAATACCCCTACTCCAAAGACCCACCGATAGCGATACTGATATTTATTGTCAATAGCATAGGAGAGTAACATGAGCATCCATCCGATAAAGCTCAAAATAAAAGGTTGGAATCTCCAATTGGGAAAAATATTACTGATGATAATGCCAGAAACTACTGGTATTAGTAAGCGAAAGAAAGGGGTTTTTCCAATAAATGTCTTCATGGAGATGAATTACACGAATGAATGCAAGTTATATACTCTCGCGTATGTGTATACACGAAAGTGTAAAAAAGTATACGCGAAAGCAATTAAAAATGAATGGCTGTTGAATTAGAGAGTCCGCAACAAATGTATGGTCTCTTCGGGATTGTCTGAGGTAAAAACAAAGCTTCCGGCAACAAGTACATCCGCTCCAGCATCGACTAGTCTTTTGCCTGTTTCAAAGTTCACGCCACCATCTACTTCAATGAGAGTTTCGGCATGCAGTCTGTTAATCATCTTCTTGAGTTGATCTACTTTCCGTATTGTGTGTTCAATAAACAGCTGTCCTCCAAAGCCGGGATTTACTGACATGAGTAAAACCATGTCTAAGTCGGGTAAAATATCTTCCAATAGGGAGATTGGGGTATGAGGATTTAGTGTGACGGCCGGCTTCATGCCCTTTTTCCTGATTTCCTGCACTACCCGGTGCAAGTGGGTGCATGCTTCATAATGAATATTCATATATGTAGCTCCGGTTGCAGCTATTTCGTCTATGAATTTCTCTGGTTGTACAATCATTAAATGTACATCAAGTGGTTTGTTCGTAACTTTCTGTAAGAGATTAATTACCGGAAATCCAAAAGAAATGTTTGGCACAAATACCCCATCCATGATATCGAGGTGAATTAAGTCCGCCTCACTCCGATTGAGCATTTCAATGTCTCTCTCCAAGTTTAGAAAATCGGCCGCCAGAAGTGACGGTGCTACCATCGTACCCATATCTTTTTTTACATGTTTTCGATTCAAAGGTAACGTTTTTTTTACAATATTCAACTGAGGTTTATCATATTATCGGCTATACTTAGTTGAATCAAAGCATGGTTATTTCTGGCATATTGACGTATAATCGTCAATGTAAGTTCCGTAGGTTGTGGCGTAACAGTTGCACCCTGTACGTCTTGAGGAATAGTTGGAGGTGCGTTTTTGCTCATATGCATTTGTTGTTATGTCTCTAAAACGAAATTACTACTCTTTTATTGTAATAGAACAAAAATATGGTTTAACTGTTGTTTATACCAACAATTTATCTAACTTTGTTTGTGTTTAAATCATAAAAAAGAATTAAGAAGATGAGAAAGTTATTATTTCTTTTCATTTCGGCTGGATTCATTCTTTCATGCCAAAATAACAAGAGTTTTACGATCAAAGGTACAGTGACTGACGGAGCATATGAAGGTACTAATGTGTATGTACAGGAAATGACCGATGATGGAATGATTGGTATAGATACCCTAGTGGTTACAAATGGATCATTTGAATATAAAGGAGTAGCTGAAAGTGCCCTACTTCGTTTTATTTCATTGGATGAGTCGATAAACCCACAAAAGGACAGTCAAGTACCGGTATTGATTGAGCCGGGTAAAATTAATTTGTTGTTCGATAGCGTTGTAACCGTAAAGGGGACGGCTGTAAATGAATCTTATACCGATGTGAGACTGAAAATTAGTGAACTGAGAAAAAGTATTCGCAGTGTAGTTGAGCAATATAATACCGCAAAGACGGAAGGAACCTTGACTGACTCGCTTGATGCTGAATTGAACAACTCTTATGACAAATTCAATGCAGAACTTACTGAATTGAATTTCAATTTTGTGAAAGAGAATATTAGCAACGAACTTGGGAAATTTATTTTTCTCTCTTCTTCCTCTATGTTTTCTCCAGAGCAATTAAGAACTATTCTCGATCTTGCAGATGAGAACTTTAAAGAAAAAGAGAAAATTCAGCGGATCATTAATCGCCTAGAAAATATTGAAAAAGTGGCAATTGGAAAGAATTTCGTTGATTTTACACTGAAAGATCCTGATGGAAACGATGTATCTTTATCCGAATATGCAGGTAATGGTAAGTATGTACTGATTGATTTTTGGGCTGCATGGTGCGGACCTTGTCGTCAAGAGATGCCCAATGTTGTTGCAGCTTATAACAAGTATAAATCGAAAGGTTTTGAAGTAGTTGGAGTATCGTTAGATCAGGACTACGATCGCTGGACAAAGGGTATTAAAGACTTGAATATGACTTGGCCACAAATGTCCGATCTGAAATATTGGCAAAGTTTAGTTGTAGACCTCTATGCTATCAACGCAATACCTCATACCATACTTTTGGATAAGGAAGGAGTCATTATCGCGAAAGATCTCAGAGGCGCGGAGCTGGATGCAAAGTTGGCTGAGTTAATGCCATAATGGCTTTATAAGATACTTGAAATAAAAATGAGCTGCACAATGTAGCTCATTTTTTTTCAATCCGATTTTTATCGCTATTTTTGCAAAAAAGATATTCGCATGAAACCCTGTAAGAAGCTATTTTTATTACTTTTTTTGGGTGTATTTTTTCCTTTTTTAACTATTCAAAACGCACATGCTCAGAATTCTCAGTTTACCGTGGTAATTGATCCCGGTCACGGAGGAAAAGATCCTGGAGCATTAGGCTCTGTAGCAAAAGAAAAAGATATTGTACTCTCTGTTGGCTTGAAATTGGGCAAACTCATTGAACAGAATCATCCCGATGTAAAAGTTATTTACACACGCGATAGTGACCGTTTTGTCGAGTTAAATAAACGTGCAGAAATCGCAAACAAAGCACATGCCGATTTATTTATTTCAATTCATTGCAATGCGCTCGATCGACGTAAGACTTCTCCCCAAGGAGTAGAGACATTTGTGCTGGGTTTGCATCGCAGCAAAGATAACTTAGATGTGGCCAAAGCGGAGAACGCTGTGATCATGTATGAAGATGATTATTCTGTGAAATATGAAGGCTTTAATCCGAATGAGCCTGAATCTTATATTATATTTGAGTTTATGGCTAATGAGTTCCTCTCTCAGAGTGTACACCTTGCCACGCTCGTGCAGAATAAATTGATAACAAATTCCAAACGAGTCAATCGTAATGTGCGACAGGCTGGTTTTTTGGTCCTCAGGGAGGTGGCTATGCCAAGTATCCTAATCGAATTGGGGTACATTAGCAACAGGAATGAAGAGAACTACTTAAAAAGTGAAAGCGGACAAACTTCATTGGCTTCTTCAATTTATCAGGGGTTTAAAGACTATAAAAGAGAGTACGATAAGAAAAGCCACGTATTTTCAGACACCCCACGGAATAGAGACTCAGTTGATGAACTCTCTAAAACTACAGTTGAAACAGGTAAAAGAGAATATCGTATTCAGTTTTTGATTTCACCCCGTAAGTACGAAAATGGTGCCGCTGTATTTAAAGGATTAAGTCCTGTCGATTTCTATATCGATGGTTCAACCTATAAATATACATATGGAAGTACACAGGATCAAAGAGCGATCGAACAATTGCTTCGTGAAGTAAGAAAAAAATTTAAAGATGCGTTTATTGTTGAGTTTGAGAACGGAAAACGTGTAAGATAATGATTATGAAAATAAACATAAACAGATATGCAATTATTGGTCTGTCATTTATAGCCAGTATTGCCATGATTTACTTTGGAATCAACTTTCTGAAAGGAATTAATATTCTCAAGAAGCAAAATCAATATTATGCTGTGTTCGACGACGTTTCTCAATTGCTTATCTCTTCACCTGTGTATGTAAAGGGGTATCAAATTGGGTTGATTAACAATATAAAGTTGTTAGACGATGAGCCCATGCGCTTTTTAGTCGGAATAAACTTGAAGGAGCCCATACAGATATCAAAGGGAAGTTATCTCGAATATGGGGTTGACCTTTTCGGAGCTTCTACCGTTAATTTGATTATGATTCCTTCAGATGGTTACTATCAACCCGGTGACACCCTTACAGGTACAAAGGAAAGTGGTTTGATGGAGAGTGTTACAAAGGTGATGCCGAAAACAGATTCCATTCTCCAAAGAATCGACTCAATAACCTACGCATTACACAAACTTATATCGCACCCAATGTGGACAAACTCTATTGAGGGTATAGGAAGTACAGTCGAGCAACTCAATAACACCAGCAAAAGCCTGAATAGGATGGTGGGCTCTTTGGAAAAAGATCTTCCCCAAATTAGCAGTAATCTGTCTGTAGTTTCATCCGATTTGCAAGAAATGACCGATAAGCTTGCTCAAATGGATATTGAAAAAACATACGCCTCTATCGATGAGACGGTGAATAATCTGAAAAGCCTAACAGAAAAATTGAATAGCGACGATAATTCACTTGGTTTATTAATGAACGATACAAAACTGCATGATAGCCTGAATGTAACCATTGATACGGCAACTAAACTACTTGAAGATATTCGTCAGAATCCAGGTCGCTACCTTAGCGTTAAAGTCCGATTGTTTTAAACGCATTTGTTTCGGGTTAGTTAACTCGCCGAAACGCTATGTAGAATTATTCTAAATAAAGATATTCCTAAAAATAATTTAAAACCCATTTGTACCTCGGATATAAGTGACAAAAATGGATTTCACCGATTATTCTTGAGGAGAAATAGCTCTAGTTGTATGTAGTTGTGAGTGAGGTTTTTAGAATTGTGCTGTAGTTGAATTACAGAGAATTACGAGTATCCAATTGATAAATAGCATGGTATTGATTAAATGAATTTTCAAAATCAAAGGGCATTTTTTTATCTCGTTTTTTTTTTGAAATTTTGTATCCCCTTTGATGTATAGAAAAAGATCATTATAGAATTCAATGAAAAAAGACTGTCAATTTTTATGGAACAATTGTTTGAATGTCATTAGGGACAATATTCCTGAGCCGGCATTCAATACATGGTTTGAACCTATTGTACCATTGAAATATGAGGATCATGTACTTACAGTACAAGTCCCCAGTCAATTTTTTTATGAATACCTCGAAGATAAATATCTCGATCTAATTCAGCAGACTCTCTACCGTGAAATTGGAGAAGGTACTATTCTCAATTATCGCATTCTGGTAGAGACTGAAAATAATACAGCAGTTGAACTTCGGGGCGAAAGTAAACCGTTTGTCGGAAAAGACAAAAACGTCGCTAAAAAGGTTGTTTCTAAAGTCCCCAGTCCATTTGACAGGGTCGAGACCTCTGAATTCGATTCACAGATCAACTCAAAGTATACTTTCTGCAATTTTTTTGAGGGGGAGAGCAACCGCTTGGCACGTACTGCTGCTGAAGCTGTAGCTAATAATCCAGCAAAGACCGCTTTCAATCCTCTTTTTGTGCATGGTAATTCGGGTGTAGGTAAAACACATCTATGTCATGCCATCGGTTCAAAAGTTGAGGAACTTTATCCGGAGAAAAAAGTGTTGTATATATCTGCACATCTTTTCAAAGTTCAATATACAGATGCACGCAGATTCAATACCATTAACGATTTCATCAATTTCTACCAAAGCATCGACGTGCTCATAATTGATGATATTCATGAGTTATCTGGTTTAGAAAAGACCCAGAATACTTTTTTCCATATTTTCAACCATCTCCATCAGAACAATAAACAGCTCGTGATGACCTCAGATTGTGCTCCGATGGATATGCAAGGTATGGAGGAAAGGCTCCTAACTCGTTTTCGTTGGGGACTTACCACCAAGCTGGAGCGTCCTGATAAAGAGCTTCGGAGAAAAATACTTCAGAGTAAAGTATTGTCAGACGGACTTTCCATTCCCACCAATGTGATTGATTATATTGCAGAGAATGTGACAGAAAATGTACGAGATCTGGAAGGGATTGTGGTATCATTGATGGCTCACTCTATCATTAACAATCGTGAGATCGATATGAATCTTGCTCGTCGCGTAGTGGAGCAGAGCATTAAATTTGAGCGCAAACGGATTACAGTGCAGAAGATTCAAGATACAGTCTCTGACTTTTTCGACATCAAAAAAGAACTGATCCAATCCTCCTCTCGCAAGCGTGAAATAGTACAGGCGCGGCAAGTAACCATGTATTTTATCAAAAAGCATACAGAACTCTCCCTATCACAGATTGGTGCACAGGTGGGTAACCGCAACCATGCAACTGTACTACATGCATGTAATACGGTGAAAAATTTCTACGAAGTGGACAAAGCATTCCGTTCCGACATCGAAGAAATTGAAAAACTACTGAACTCCTGATTCGAATAAAAGAGAGTCTATCCCCCTATATTTTCTATTTTTCCCTTGATTCATATAGTGTATTTATTTGAATTCATTATATTTGCTTTTTAGTTGGAATCATTCTAACATGATTTTGCCTTAGCATATAAGAAATGAATAAATATCTGCAGAGTTTTCTTGTTCTACTTTTTGTATTCATCTCTGGCACCCTCGCTGCTCAGGTTCCAAGTGACTATTATGCCAATGCTGAAGGGAAACGAGGGGCTGAATTGAAATCTGCTTTGTTCGAGATCATCAAAAATCCGCAGGTGGTATCCTATGCCGATTTATGGGAGGTCTTTCAACTGACCGATAGTAAGAGAAATAACAAAGTATGGGATATCTATTCAGATAATCCAGAAAATGGAACCGATTATTCCTTTGATTTCATCAAACATCGTTGTGGATCATATCGCAAAGAAGGAGACTGTTATAACAGGGAACATACCTTGCCAAAGAGCTGGTATAAAAAATCAGGGAAGCTCGATTCGGATCTCTTCCATCTATATCCTACCGACGGTTATGTAAACAACAGAAGGGGAAACCTACCTTTTGGAGAGGTTGGAATTATATTCTGGGAGTCATCAAACAGATCGAAAATTGGGCAAAATACTATTGGTGATTATACAGAAATTGTATTTGAACCCATTGATGCCTATAAAGGAGATATAGCCCGGACCTTTTTTTATCTGGTTACTGCATATGAGGATTTGCTACCTCAATGGAAATCCAATCAAGTAGGTGGAAACTCGTACCCCGGCTTTAGTAGCTGGTCTCTTCAACTTATGTTAAAATGGCATAGGGAGGATCCGGTCAGTATCAAGGAAGTGAGAAGGAATGAAGAAATTTACAAGATTCAAGGAAATCGCAATCCCTATATAGATTATCCGGAGTTGGTTGAATACGTATGGGGCGATTTTAGAACCACATCCTTTCAATCCTCTGCTCTATCCGATAGTTTTTTGAAAATTGAATACAGTCCCTTTGAGCGTTGGTTGTTAGATGTGAGGGGGTTAATCAAACGTAGTGACCAATGAGAAATTGGTGCATCTTTTTATTGCTGTTATTATATTCTATCTCATGCGACTTTTATGCAGCAAGCATAATTTTAAGTGACCAAGTTGATCCTTCTCCCACAAAGAAAATTGCTGTGATCTCCGATGTGCACTATCTTAGTCCGCAATTGATTGAAAAGGGTGTTGCCCTTACTTACTTTGAGAATGCCACAGGTAGGAATACCAAGGAGAATCATGCAGTATTACAAGAAGTACTGTTAAATTTGGAACATGATGCACCTCATGTACTATTAATTACCGGAGATCTAACCAATCATGGAGAACGACAGAGTCATCTTGATTTCATAAAACTGCTTAAACCTATTCAGGATGCAGGTACACAGATATTCGTGATACCAGGAAACCATGATGTCCATATTCCCGATGCTAAAGCCTATAAAGGAGAGTCACAGTACCCAGTAGAGGGAATCTCTTCACATGATTTTATCCAATTATATAGAGATCACGGTTACAATAATACCCTTAACAGAGACAACTCGTCACTAAGCTATCTCGCGGAGCTTGATGCAAAGCTATGGCTGCTGGCAATAGACAGCAACCGGCATCAGGAGTATAATGCCTCCTCTATTTCAGCTGGACGAATTCTACCGGAAACATTGGAATGGGCGTTACAAATCCTCCGTGAGGCGAATGAAAAGGGGATTACCGTAGTGGGAATGATGCATCATGGGTTGGTCGAGCATATGCCTTTCCAGGAATCATTTTTTCCCAATTACATTGTGGAAGACTGGAGAAAAGTAGCCAGCAGATTAGCCGATGCCGGACTTCGTATAATCTTTACCGGTCACTTTCATGCCAACGATATTACTCTTTTTACATCTCCTGCAGGAAATATGATATATGATGTGGAGACTGCCAGCATGGTGCAGTATCCTTTTGCCTATCGTTTGATGGAATTAGAAGGTGATAAAATATCCATTGATACTCGCTATGTCACATCTATTCCCGGAAACAACAACTTGGAAGATACCGCACGTAAGCGTCTCGAAATGGTCACAAGTCGCATGGCAAAAAATAAATTGAACGCAAGTGGATTACCTATCCCGGAAATGATGAAAAATAATTTACATGAGTTGATTGTTGAACTGTATCTTGTACATGTTCGAGGAGATGAAGTGCTGAATGAGAATCTGCAGGAAATGATCAAACACTTTGCTGAGATGATGGGAGTGGAGGCCGAATCAGAATCGTTTGCTTTCGATTTTCCACCGGAAGATAACAAGGTGATTTTATCTATCGGAAAGGAATAAGTAATGAAACAGCGTCACTTATTGCAAGCCTGTATGAAGGTTGGGTATGTGGAAGCCGGGTGCGACGAAGCTGGGCGTGGATGCCTTGCTGGTCCCGTTTTTGCAGCTGCAGTCATATTGCCACCCAATTTTTCGTGCGAAGAACTGAACGACTCCAAGCAGTTAACCGAAAAGAAAAGGAATGAATTGCGGTTAATCATCGAAGCGAATGCGTTGAGCTATGCTGTGGCTAGTTGTACTGCAAAAGAGATTGATGAAATGAATATACTTTGGGCATCGGTCGAAGCAATGCATCGGGCATTGCGAATGTTAGAACTTCCTCCGGAGCATATACTGGTGGATGGAAATCGATTTCGACCTTTTGAGTCCACTCCTCATACCTGTGTAGTGAAAGGAGACTCTTTGTTCCTGCCCATCGCTGCTGCTTCTGTACTAGCCAAGACATATCGAGATGAGTATATGTTGAAACTACACGACCGTTATCCTGGTTATGGATGGGACCACAACAAAGGTTACCCCACGGCGAAACATCGTCAAGCCATACGGGAGCTGGGTAGCACACCCGAACACCGGAAAAGCTTTCAACTATTAGAGCGTCAGCTTACGCTTGATTTCTGAGGTCTTTTTATTTTTTCAAAGAGAGCGCAATGCGTTTCCTTTCAAGATCTACCGATAAAACCTTTACTTCCACATGCTGATGGAGCGAAACCACCTCTGTTGGATTAGAAATAAAACGATCTGCCAACTCAGAAATATGTACTAATCCGTTCTCTTTGATGCCAATATCTACAAAACAACCGAAGTTGGTGATGTTGGTGACAATACCTGGCAGCCTCATTCCCTCTTTCAAATCATGTATGGTGCGAATGTTTTGGTCAAATTCCAGCATTTGCACAGTGGTACGTGGATCGCGCCCCGGTTTCTCCAATTCCTGCAATATATCAGTCAGCGTTTCAATCCCTGCTTCTTCGGTTATATACTTATTTATGTCGATGGTGTCGATCATTGCTTTGTTCCGTATCAGTTCCTTTACAGTGCAGTGCAGGTCGCTAGCCATTTTCTCTACAATAGGATAACTCTCAGGGTGAACTGCCGAATTGTCCAGTGGGTTTTGTGCATCCTCAATTCGAAGGAAACCGGCACACTGTTCAAATGCTTTAGCTCCCAGGCGAGGCACTTTTTTCAGATCTTTTCGGGAGCGGAATGGACCGTTTTCCGTGCGCCAATTGACAATATTTTGGGCCAACGACTCTCCCAGTCCCGACACATAGGTGAGCAAATACCTACTTGCCGTATTAAGATTCACACCCACTATGTTCACACAGTTTTCAACAGTCTGGTCGAGAGAATGTTTCAACTTTGTCTGATCCACATCATGTTGATATTGACCTACTCCAATCGATTTAGGATCAATCTTCACCAGTTCGGCCAGCGGATCGCTCAATCGCCGTCCAATTGATACAGCACCCCGAACTGTCACGTCATATTCTGGAAACTCCTCACGGGCTATTTTGGATGCAGAGTAGACCGATGCCCCACTTTCACTTACAACAAACACCTTTACCTCCTTTTCATAGCGTAAGTTAGAGATAAATCGCTCTGTCTCACGGCTCGCAGTGCCATTGCCTATAGCAATAGCATCGATCTTGTATGTGGAGACCAGTTTAACTACCTTCGAGGCAGCCTTGGATGTCTCGTTTTGTGGTGGATGGGGATAGATCGTTTCATTGTGAAGAAGGTCACCTTGCTCATTCAAACAAACCAACTTACATCCGGTGCGAAAACCTGGGTCGATGGCCAGAATACGTTTCTGTCCCAATGGAGGTGACAGCAACAGTTGGCGTAAATTATCGGCAAAGACAGCAATCGCATCTGCATCTGCTTTTTCTTTCGAAAGATTGGCAAATTCTGTCTCTATCGAAGGCTTTAGTAGGCGTTTGTAGGCATCTTCAACAGCCTCCTCTACCTGATCGGCTGCAGGAACATCTCTTATGGCATAGCGTGGAACTAACTTATCGAGGCATTTTTCGTCATCCGGGGAGATGGAAACCCGCAGAAACCCTTCTGATTCTCCGCGACGAATAGCTAACAGACGGTGAGACGGACATTGTGATAACGGTGCTGAGAAATCGAAATAATCGGCATATTTTTCACCTTCCAGTTCTTTTCCCTTCACCACTTTAGACGTGATGATGGCATCATGAGAAAATATATTTCGGATCAACTTACGGGCATTTGCATCTTCGTTCACCCATTCTGCAATGATGTCACGCGCCCCTTTCAATGCAGCATTGACATCCGCTACCTGTTCATTCAAAAATTGTGCAGCTTTAGTCTCCACATCTCCCTGAGATTGCGCCATAATCCACTTTGCAAGTGGCTCTAAGCCGTTCTTACGGGCAATTTCGGCACGAGTTTGTCTTTTGGGCTTGAAGGGGAGGTATGTATCTTCCAATTCTGTGCTATCCCAGCAATTTCGAATTTTCTCTTCCAGCTCCGGTGTCAGTTTCTCCTGCTCTGAAATGGTTTTCAAGATGAATTCTTTTCGCTTTTCCAACTCGCAATATTGCTCGTTTTGAGTCTTAATTTGATCGATCTGCACTTCGTCGAGTCCTCCCGTAGCCTCCTTCCTATATCGACTAATAAACGGAATTGTAGCTCCTCCATCAAGCAATTCCACGGTGTTTTTTACACTTTTAAGAGAGAGTCCGAGTGACTTGGAAATCAATGTGTATATGTGTGACATCCAGAAATAGTATAAATCGTTATAATAAGTAGGTTAGCCTTTCTCTGGCCTTCCCGGTTTGGCTGTTTCTGCAATATGCAACCCACCGCCGACCACAAAAGTACAAGAAATTTCTCTATCTTTACCTCATTAAACAACGACAGTATGGCAAAACTAAAATCGGTCTATTTTTGCAGTAATTGCGGCCATGAATCACCCAAGTGGTTGGGCAAATGTCCCTCTTGCGGCGAATGGTCTACCTTTGTGGAGGAGATTGTGCGCAAGGATGCAGTCTCCAAACAGGAAGATACTCGCTCTTTCAGTCAGGGGAAAAGCCTGCCAACCACGTTGCGGGAGATAAAGGCTGATGAGGCCCCCCGCCTCGATATGCAGGATGTGGAACTCAATCGCGTATTGGGTGGAGGTTTAGTGCCGGCGTCTGTTGTGCTAATTGGTGGTGAGCCAGGTATTGGGAAATCTACGTTGGTGTTGCAGACTATTTTGAAGCTGAAGGATACTCGCACGCTTTATGTTTCCGGTGAGGAGAGTGCACGTCAGCTGAAACTCAGAGCTGAACGGATTGGAATTGAAAATGATAATTGTCTGATTGTATGTGAGACCAATCTCGATGAGATTTTCAAACATGTGAAGCAGGTGTCGCCACAATTGTTGATTATAGATTCCATTCAAACTGTCTACAGCGACGCTTTAGAGTCCTCTCCCGGTAGCATATCTCAGGTTCGGGAGTGTGCCGCAATGCTCCTGAAATTCGCCAAACAATCGGGTACGCCGGTTCTGTTAATCGGTCACATCACCAAAGAGGGAAGCATTGCTGGTCCAAAGATTCTGGAACATATTGTAGATACCGTTTTGCAGTTTGAAGGTGATCAGCACTATATGTACCGTATTTTACGAGGCATTAAAAACCGCTTTGGAAGTACAGCTGAGTTGGGGATATACGAAATGAACCAGTCGGGTCTGCGCGAGGTAAGCAATCCCTCCGAATTATTGCTAACGCATAATCACGACGGGTTGAGTGGCGTCTCCATTGCTGCCGCCATTGAAGGAGTTCGCCCTTTTGTAATTGAAACACAGTCACTGGTTAGCACTGCAGCTTATGGCACACCTCAGCGATCAGCCACGGGATACGATATCAGAAGGATGAACATGCTGCTGGCTGTTCTCGAGAAAAGAGCTGGCTTTAAACTTGCCCAAAAAGATGTTTTTCTCAATATTGCGGGAGGTTTGCGTGTAAACGATCCCGGCATGGACCTCTCGGTCATCAGTGCGGTACTCTCCTCCAGCCTCGATATGGCTATCGATCAACAGACCTGTCTCTGTGGGGAGGTTGGTTTATCGGGAGAAATACGACCTGTGAACCGTATCGAGCAACGTATTCAAGAAGCTGAGAAGCTGGGGTTCAATCGAATGATCATCCCTGCTAATAACCTGAAGAGCATGCAAAAGAAGACAACAATGGAGTTGCTGCAAGTGAAAAAGGTGAGTGATGCTTTTCGCCTTTTGTTCTCCTAATTCCCGAAGATTGGCCTATTCCATCCTGCCAAAACGAAAATAAGCAGGGCAATCTTTTTATATCTCAAAAAATTATAGTACATTTGCATCCGCTTTGTGCAAATAGGGTACCTTGGCCGAGTGGTTAGGCACCGGTCTGCAAAACCGTTGACGGCGGTTCGAATCCGCCAGGTACCTCCAATAGTTCGGAACCGATCATTCCAGATGACCGGTTCCGATTTTTTTATCACAAAAGCAACGAGGAAGCCTCAGGTTGGAAATGTGCAGGTAATCATCTAATAGAAGTACAGGAGTCGATTAAATAAAAGTTACCTGAATATCCTTTAACGCTGATGCGTATCATCATTTTTAAAGGCTTCGGAGACTTTGGTAAAATTCTCCCTCCATGCCTCAGATACTGCATCGAAGAAATCGATGGCGCTCTCTCTGACAATATCCCATTTTCCGTTGGTTCTATTTTCATACTCCTCCAACTTCGCGGATAGGTTATTTTTGAGCTCCTTAAGGTAATCGATTCTATCGCGATATGTCTCTTTGGCGTCATCTGCAATTTCACCGGCTTTTTCCTCTAATTTCGAAATATAATCGGTCAATTCATTCACCAATTTATATGTTTTTTGTTTGAAATCTTCTCCATTCATTGTGTGTATATGTTTTGATGTAACTTTCAATTAGAAACAAATTGGTTTACAGGATGGTTCAACAATAAGGGTCAATTCACCTGTTGAAAGGCTTTTCACTATATGCATGCATCTCATGCGTTAATTATTTTGGTTCTGAATTTGCTATTTAAGGTGACAAGAAGTAAGCAAAAAGAAGGAAAAAAGGTATCTTTGTAACATAATTCCAAATCAAGTATGTTGAATATCGTAATTTTTGGGGCTCCTGGATCAGGTAAAGGAACCCAAAGCGAGAAGTTAATCGAGAGATATGGACTACAACACATTTCTACGGGCGATTTACTTCGATCAGAAATAAAAGCAAACAGTGAACTGGGACAGTTGGCTGACTCCTACATGTCGAAAGGACAGTTAGTCCCCGATAAGGTCGTGGTTGACATGTTGGAGGCATTAGTCAGTAAGTGCAATAAATGCAAAGGATTCATTTTTGATGGCTTTCCCCGAACAATTGCTCAGGGTGAAGCTCTGGATGCCATGTTGAAGAAATATACTGTAAAAGTAGACGTGGTTTTGAGCTTGAAAGTGCCGGATGAAGAATTGATAACGAGATTATTGAAGCGAGGTGAGGTCTCAGGTCGTTCAGACGACAATCGGGAGACCATTGTGAATCGTCTTCAAGTGTATTATGATCAGACCGCCCCTCTGAAAGACTATTACAGTAAACAGGGTAATTTAGTGGAAATACCCGGTCAAGGTTCTATTGATGAGATTTTTACGCATATAGCAACCGCAGTAGATCGGATAATTAATTAAAAACATGGCAGAAACCAATTTCGTAGATTATGTAAAGATATTTTGCCGCTCCGGAAAGGGCGGTCGTGGTTCTTCTCACTTCCGTCGGGAGAAATATATCCCCAAAGGTGGACCGGATGGAGGTGATGGAGGCGACGGAGGAAACATTGTCTTACGTGGTAATCGCAATTACTGGACCTTGCTCCATTTGCGTTATCAGCGGCATATCTTTGCAGGTCATGGCGAAGGTGGCTCCAAATCGCAACGCTCCGGCAAAAAAGGAGAAACCAAGTATATCGATGTTCCTTGCGGCACAGTGGCCTACGATGCGCATACCGGGGAATACCTGTGCGACATCACCGATGATGGTCAGGAAGTAGTATTACTCAAGGGTGGACGCGGAGGACTTGGGAATCAAAATTTCAAGACTGCAACCAACCAGGCACCCCGTTATGCTCAACCCGGGGAGCCGTATGAGGAGCGTTGGGTTATTCTGGAGTTGAAGTTATTGGCAGATGTAGGGCTTGTTGGTTTCCCCAATGCCGGTAAGTCCACACTCCTTTCAGTTGTTTCCGCTGCGAAACCAAAGATTGCCAATTATCCATTTACCACACTTGAGCCCAATCTCGGCATTGTGAGTTACCGCGACGGTAAATCGTTTGTGATGGCTGATATACCCGGTATCATTGAAGGAGCGAGTGAGGGGAAGGGACTTGGACTACGTTTTCTTCGTCACATTGAGCGCAATTCTTTGTTGCTCTTTATGGTGCCTGCCGATAGCGATGACATTCGAAAAGAGTATGAGATTCTGCTGCAGGAATTAAAGCAGTACAATCCGGAACTGTTGGACAAAACACATGTGTTGGCCATCTCAAAATCGGATATGCTAGACGAGGAGTTGATGGATGAGATTCGGAAAGACCTACCCTCTATACCGCATCTCTTTATCTCTTCGGTCACCGGTTACAACATTACCTTGTTGAAAGATATGTTGTGGCGTGAGCTTAACTCGCAGGATATTATACCGGTTGTTGCGGCTCGTCACTCACTGGTTCACAGAAACCTTGATGTTACATCGCTTGAGTTTGAACCGGAGGAGGATTTTTCTGCAGACCAAGATGTTGACGACTCAGATGTAGAGTACGATGAGGATGACGATTTTTACTACGAAGAATAGGAGTCTGACTTATTATGAAGGTGCATCCGCAATACGAAAATATACTTCAGTTTGATCTCTTTAATAGAGAACAAGAGATTCAGCATTTTTCTACTACCCGTTTGGGTGGTGTGAGCAACGGCACCTATGCTTCGTTCAATATGGGCAATTTCTCCGATGATAATCCCTTGCATATCTACGAGAATCGTCAGATCCTCGCACGTATGTTTTATATGGAGATCGACCAGTTTATCATTCCTCATCAAACACATAGCAGTCGTATCCTTGTTATCGACGATGACTTCCTTGCAATGGACCGGCCGACGGCCATTGAGACATTGTATGGAGTGGATGCAACCATCACCACCAAAAAAGGATTGTTCCTTTGTGTCACTACAGCCGATTGTGTACCCATTATCTTGTACGACAAAAAAAAGGAGGTTATTGCCGCTATTCACGCCGGATGGAAAGGTACAGTCGGACATATTGTCGCAAAAACAATCAACGAAATGTGTCGCCTTTACCAGTCGTCCCCTGCCGATATATTAGCCGGAATAGGACCATCAATCAGTCAACCCAATTACGAAGTAGGCGATGAGGTAGAAGCAGCATTTGTTGCGGAAGGATTCGACCTCTCTGATGATGCTGTTGCATACAGGAAAAATCCATCATCGAAATGTCATCTCGACCTGAAGGAGATAAATAGGAGAGAGCTCATTCGTTTGGGTATTCTCCCTGAGAACATTGAAAAGTGTACCCTTTGCACTTTTGAAAGAGAGGATTTATTCTTTTCTGCACGTAGGCAGACAGAACATTCCGGAAGAATGTTAACCGGTATTATGATGGAAAACGACTATCTTTAAAAGCTCTCTTCGATACGATGAACAAGTGTTGGTTTTTATTGAGCCGATCTAAAAATGAATAAAGGGAATAACTTGCAGAAGTAATTCCCTTTTTACTATTTCAAGCGTGGTCTTATGCAGACCAAGCGTTTGCGTTTACTTAATAACGAGCACTTACTACGTCCCAATCAATAATGCTCCAAAGAGCCTTCAGGTGGTCGGCACGGCGGTTCTGATAGTCGAGGTAATAAGAGTGTTCCCATACGTCGAAGCCCAAGATTGGAGTTAATCCTTTGGTGATAGGATTACCCGCATTGCTTTCCTTTTCGATAGATAGTTTGCCACTTGCATCTTTCGCCAGCCACACCCATCCTGAACCGAATACAGAAACGCCGGCAGCATTGAATTCCTCTTTAAACTTTTCAAACGAGCCATATTGACTGTTGATAGCTTCTGCCAGTGCACCTTTGGGCTCGCCGCCTCCGTTTTTCTTGAATGAAGTAAAATAGAGGTTGTGATTGTAAATCTGGCCTGCATTGTTGAAAATGGCGCCATCGCTTTCTTTCACGACTGTTTCAAGATCAGCATCTTCAAATTTTGTACCTACAACCAATTTATTAAGGTTGTCTACATAAGCTTGGTGATGTTTGCCATAATGGAGTTCAACTGTTTGTTTACCAATAACTGGCTCCAAGGCATCTGTTTCATACGGTAATGCTACTTTTTCAAATTTCATATTGACGTTGTTTTTAGAATTGTTATTTTCGTTATTTTTAGCGGTGACATTATTGCACATCACGAGTGTAAGTGCAAATAATCCTGTCAAAAGAATCGAATGAATTTTTTTCATTGTTCGAATATTTTTGCTGTTTCCTTTATAACGAAAACAATCTGCATTTGTTCGATTTTTTTTACGATGAAAAAGATGAAAGCACGAAAAATAATTCCATAAAAAGAAAATAACAGCCAAATATATTACTATCAGGCTGTTATTTTAAATGTGAAAAGCTATTACTTTTCTCTATGAGTTGTTTAAAGAATTTATTCGATAAGATTCTTATCTACATCTGAAACAGCAGTTTCGCTTTCTTGATTCAATTTGGAATCCTGTTCAGCTTCTACAGGAGTAGCAATAAACACATCGTCTGAAGTATGAATAGGCTTAGATGGAATCTTTTTATCCTCCTCATTTTCTTTCTTGTGATCCAATATTTCCTGCGAGCGTGAAATCCACTGGCGTTTGCCAAAGATATGCTCCAAGTCGTCGGCATAAATAATTTCTCTCTCCAGAAGAATGCTAGCCAGTTGGTTATGACCTTCGGCCTTCTCTCTGAGTATTTGCTTCGCCCTTTCGTACTGCTGTGCAATCATTGCCTTTACTTCAGCATCAATTATTTCAGCGGTTTCGTCGCTGTAGGGTTTAGAGAAAGAATACTCCTGTCCAGACGAATCATAGTAACTGATGTTGGGCAGTTTTTCGCTCATCCCCATGTAGGTGATCATTGCATATGCCTGTTTGGTTACTCTTTCCAAGTCGTTCATCGCTCCCGATGAAATATGTCCAATGAACACTTCCTCTGCAGCGCGACCACCCAAGAGGGCACACATTTCATCGAGCATTTGCTCCTTGGTTGTAATCTGACGCTCTTCAGGCAGGTACCAGGCAGCCCCCAAGGCCTTTCCACGTGGGACAATGGTCACCTTCACCAACGGATTTGCATGTTCCAAGAACCAACTCAACGTAGCATGTCCTGCCTCGTGAATGGCGATTGCCTTTTTCTCATTTTGTGTAATAATCTTGTTCTTCTTTTCCAAGCCGCCCACAATGCGGTCCACTGCATTCATGAAATCATCTTTTTGAACGAACTTCTTCTTCTTGCGTGCAGCAATCAGAGCAGCCTCGTTACATACATTGGCAATGTCTGCACCCGAGAAACCAGGTGTTTGACGTGCAAGAAATTCCACGTTAATGGATTCATCTATTTTGATAGGGCGAAGGTGTACTTTAAAGATCTCCTTGCGGTCGTTCAAGTCGGGCAGTTCCACATAGATCTGTCTATCGAAACGTCCTGCACGCATCAGCGCCTTATCCAGCACATCTGCACGGTTAGTTGCAGCCAGGATAATCACTCCGCTATTGGAGCCGAAGCCATCCATTTCGGTCAGCAGCTGATTCAATGTGTTTTCTCGTTCATCGTTCGAGCCAAAATTTGTGTTTTTACCTCGTGCACGACCTACAGCATCTATCTCGTCGATAAATACGATACAGGGCGATTTTTCCTTTGCTTGACGGAAGAGGTCCCGCACACGTGAAGCTCCAACGCCGACGAACATTTCTACGAAATCGGAACCCGATATGGAGAAAAATGGAACATTCGCTTCACCGGCAACAGCCTTTGCAAGCAAAGTTTTACCGGTTCCAGGAGGGCCAACCAGCAGTGCACCTTTTGGTATCTTCCCTCCCAAGTTGGTGTAATTGTTGGGGTTTTTCAGAAACTCAACAATTTCCTGTACCTCTTCTTTCGCTTCAGAGAGACCAGCAACATCCTTGAAGGTTACCTTTTGACTGGAGTCTTTGTCGAACAGCTGAGCCTTTGACTTGCCCACGCTAAATACACCTCCACCTCCTCCGGCGCCGCCACCTTGCATTCTGCGCATCATCCATATCCAGAAGACAATGAGTAGGATAAACGGTGCAAATGTGAGCAATACACCCCACATTTCCGAGGTGGTATTGAAGCTCACCTCAATATCGTAGTTTTGCTCCGTCTTTACCTTATCGATAAATTCAGAAATTGCATCAGCCGAAGCCCCTTCCACTTGTATGACAGGTGTTCTTCCTACCCTGTTGGCATCTTCACCAAAAATATAGGGTACAGATTCTTCACGAACGACAGCCTCTGCCGTTCCTTTGTTGCTAAATATTACAATACTTTGTACCCTGTTTTCCTGTGCATACTGTTGAAATTCGGACCATTTCACCTCTTTTACCGTACTATCCTGACCGAAAAACCACATACCCATGAGAATGGCTAGGGCAACGGCATAAATCCAGTATGGGTTAAATGGACGTTTGGAATTTGGCCCTCCCATTTTTGGTCGTAAGGTTGGTTGTTTGTCCTGCTTATTTTCCTTGTTTGAATTATTCATTTGATTAATATCCTGTTACACGGTTATTTGGCGTGATTGCATTCATTTTGTATATAATCCCTGTGAAAAGTTTGTAACAATTTTTACGGGAATTAGTTTTTTAAAGTGAGGGAATCTGTTCCGATTTTGCGTCTTCCCAAAGGGTGTCTATGTTGTAGAATCTGCGGAGATCGGGAAGGAATATATGTACAATCACATTTCCGTAATCCATTCCAACCCATTCGGCCTGCTGTAGTCCATGTACACGAATAGGATTCTCCTTTACATTTTTCTTCACTACCTCTTCAATCGAATTCGCCAATGCTGATACCTGCGTGGGTGTGTTGCCTTCACAGATTACAAAATAATCACAGATGGCACCCGACATTCCTTTTAGTTGAATGGCGCTGATATTTTTTCCTTTTTTTTCTTGAATTCCTTCAATGATACTTTTTAAAAGTTCGGTTTTTTCTATCATTCTTTGTTTTACGTCTGTTTATGTTACAAAGATAGGTTCTTTTTCTTTATTTATTGATTGAGCACAAAAACAGTGCCAAAAAAAACGATGGCAGAGAAAATCATTGTTAGACAAAGAATAGAGCTGCTATCAGCGTGAAGGTTAATCCACAAATTGCAATAATCGACTCCATCACTGTCCAACTTTGAAGTGTTTGTTTCTCGTTCATACCTAAATATTTACCGACCAGCCAAAAACCGCTGTCGTTCACATGCGAAAGCATGGTTGCACCAGAAGCAATGGCTAATACAACAAGTGCCCGATGAGGGTCGCTCAGTTCAAACGCACTTATTATGGGTGCTGTTAGGCTGGCTGCCGTAATCATGGCCACCGTTGCCGATCCTTGCGTAATTCGCACAGCAGCCGAAATGAGCCAAGCTAGTAATATGGGCGGCAATGCAGAATGCATCATTGTCTCGGCCATCTGCTGACCAATTCCACTGTCAATAAGTATCTGTTTCAATACACCTCCGGCACCAGTAATCAGGATGATGATGCCAGCCGGTCCCAATGCCTTGGTACTTAATTCCAGCACCTTCTGCCTGCTCATTCCTCTTTTCATACAAAGAAAATAGATAGCAGTCAATGTAGCAATAATCAGTGCGGTGAAAGGATGTCCTAAAAATTCAACAATCTCCGTCCATATACTCGCGGAGATAATTTCTTTCGAAACAGCTACCGTTGTGAAGGTGTTCAAGAGAATGAGGATGAGTGGGAGTGAAATTGTAATGATAATGAGCCGGAATGGGGGAGGTTGAACTTGTTCTTGTTGTTGGGTATCTATGCTCTGTGGCGGAAGGAGATTAATTTTCCCCGCAATATATTTCCCAAAAATAGGACCAGCAATAATGGCTGTGGGAATACCCAATATGAAACCCAATAATATTACCCACCCCAGTTGGGCGTTAATGATGTCTGCAACTGCAACAGGACCAGGGGTAGGGGGTATGAAGCTGTGTGTAACTGCCAATCCGGCCAGTAGAGGAATGGCATAGTACAACAAAGATCGTTTTGTATCGCGAGACAATGCATACACAATTGGAACAAGAATAATGAACCCTACATCGAAAAAGACCGGAATGCCGACCAAGAATCCGGAAAGAACCATTGCCCAGGGTGCGCGCTTTTTGCCAAACTTCTTCAATAGGTAATCGGCAAGAGACTCTGCTCCACCAGAGCTTTCCAGCATCTGACCGAAAATGGCTCCCAAGCCGACTACTGTTGCTACAAACCCGAGTGTGCCGGCCATCCCTTCTTGAATTGAACGGGATATGTCGTTCAGGGGCATGCCAGTTAGTACACCCACATAGATCGAGGTTATTAGCAAGGCTAAGAATGCGTTGATCTTCAGTTTCAGTACCATGAGCAGTAGGATAGCTACAGCCGAAACAACAATGAGTAGAATGGTGAGGGTTGACATTACTTGTACAATGAACAAAATATAAACCCACCCGATGTTGTCTCACCAGGTGGGTTTATAACATGATTATATTCTTATGTTTTTCATTATAACGTTTTCAAGTTCAAGTTTCTCCAAAGCACTTTAATGCCACCACCATCATGGATTTGCAATGCAATGCGACCTTGAGCTTTTCCAATCTTCTCGTCGGTAAGATCCACCATTTCCTCGCCATTGAGGTAGGTCTTCACGTTATCACCATTAACCACAATACGCAGGGTGTTCCAGTCGCCCACTTTCAAGATTTCTTCCTTCTCATCGGGTATTTGCACTAGCCATCCGCGACCATACGATTCATAAATGCCTCCGGTATCGTGGCCTTTTGGGGCAACTTCTACCTGCCATCCATTTACCTTGGCTACCGGTTCCACGAAAGAACGGATAAACACACCCGAGTTACCGTCAGCTTCCTGTTTGAATTCAAGAGTCAGGTCGAAATTATCGTAATATGCACGTGTAGCCAGATAGCCATATTCTTTGTCAGGTCCGCTTTCGCAAACCAACAATCCATCTTGTACATACCACAGCTCTGTTCCGTATACTTCCCAGCCTTGCAAATCAACTCCGTTGAATAGTGATACTTCCTCATTCTTACGGGGTAGCTCTTTGATTTTCACATTGCGAAACCAAGCAGCAGAACCATGATCCTGTAAGCAGATTACACCTTTGCGAGCCAATCCATATTCAGGAGCATTCTCCCATTTGCCGCTGTTTTTGCGAGCGAACCAGTCCTCTGTCCAAGCTTCAAACTCGATGATCTTGGTGCCATTGAGCCAATGTTCCACATGGCCGTTGTCGAAAACAATTTTCGATGTGTTCCATTCTCCAGCCGGTTTTACGAGAGACTTGGCAAGGTCGGATGTGTGCATGGCGTAGTTAGCGCCTGTTTTTTGCCAATCTTCCAGTGGCTCGGGGAAATTTAGGTCGTCGATCAACTGATACTCAGGACCTGTAACATAAGGAACCGCAAACTTTGGATTTTCAACCACGTGATACAACACACCGCTGTTACCACCGTCGGCAATTTTCCAGTCCCACACCAATTCAAAGTTTTCATAGATTTTCTCAGTCACGATATAACCATGCTCATCAGCTCCTTCACCTTTGGCCTGTATCATTCCATCAACAGCAAACCAAGGTGCGGTAAGGCTCTCTCCGTTATAATCGCGCCAACCTTCCAGGTCTGTGCCATTAAATAGAAGTTCCCATCCCTCTGCTTTTTCCTGTTCGGTAAGTTGATTGTGCTTTGGTCCGCTGCTACAAGCTGATGCAAATGTTGCCATCATGATCGTGCTCAACAATAAATTAAATTTCATTTTTTCTTCTCATTTATAGGTTTACATTTTGGTTGCACAAATATACATAAATAATGGTATTGCGGATGCTGGTATTCAGGCATTTTTGTACAGTTAAATCCAAAATTGGGTTATTCTGTGTACCTTTGCACAATTCCTGCTTGGTGGTAAACCAAATAGGAGAATAGGGTGTTTACATAATTGGAAAAATTTCCGGGGAATGTCTCCCCTAAAACAAGGGATTAATTTTGAAACGTATTGACTTATCAAATAATATTGAAATAAATGAAGCCCCCTTTGTGGCATCTGTCGGCTTCTTTGATGGTGTTCACATTGGACACCGCTATCTTATTAAGCAGGTTAAAGAGGAGGCCAAACGTCTTGGGTTACCCTCTGCCATTGTTACTTTTCCGGTACATCCGCGCAAAGTGTTGCAGAAAGATTATCAACCGGCACTCTTGTGCGGCTTCGAGGAGAAGCTGGAGCAGCTGGCTACCACCCAGATTGATAATGTCATAAGCCTGCCATTCACACCAGAGCTCTCCCGTTTGTCGGCTCGTGCATTTATGCAAAAGGTATTGAAAGAAAAGATTGGTGTGCATACATTATTTGTGGGTTACGACCACCGCTTCGGCCATAACAGGGAAGAGGATTTCTCTGACTATAAAAAGTATGGTGAGGAGTTGGGTATTCGCGTCATTCAAGCGAGTGAATATCAGGTGGAGGGCGAGAATGTGAGTTCCACAAAAATACGATTGTTGCTGAAGAGTGGTGAAATACTTAGAGCAAACAGTCTATTGTCTTACCGTTATACGCTCTCCGGCAAAATTGTGGAAGGTTTCCAAGTGGGCCGAACCATTGGTTTTCCCACAGCAAACATTCGCTCTTGGGAGCGATTTAAGGTGGTCCCTGCATTAGGTGTATATGCCGTGTTGGTACACATCCGAGATATAATTTACAAGGGAATGCTCTATATCGGTACCCGCCCCACCCTACACAACGATCCGGAGATCAGTGTGGAGGTTAATATTTTTGATTTCAGTGGTGATCTCTACGAGCAGTCACTTACTGTGGAGTTTGTCGATTTTATTCGGGGTGACCGCAAGTTCGATGCCATGGAAGAGCTAGTAGAGCAGATACACAAGGATAAATCCATGGTAATTGATCGTTTAAAAAGCGAGAAGTAAACTATTTAACGAATATTATGCTGACTAGAAAATTAAACAATGGAATAAAGATTCCGGTACTCGGGCTTGGAACCTACCGCTTGGCTCGCACCGACGAGGATTCATATCGTGCAGTACGTACTGCATTGGATGCCGGATACCGTCATATTGACACGGCTGCGTTCTATTTTAATGAAAAGCCTATTGGAAGAGCCATTCGTGATAGTGGCATATCTCGGGAGGAGATTTTTGTGACCACAAAGTTATGGGGCTCCGATATTCTTTCCAATCATATCCAAGAGGCATTCGAAACCAGTATGTCGAATTTGGGCCTCGACTATCTCGATCTCTATCTCGTGCACTGGCCGGTTAAAGGAAAAGTTGCTTCCACCTGGCATGCAATGGAAAAGATCCATCAATCGGGAAAAGTTAAATCCATTGGTCTGAGCAATCATCTTGTGCATCATATGGAAGAACTTTTACGCGAGGCCACCATCGTGCCAGTTGTGAACCAGATTGAGTTGCACCCCTATCTTACCCAGAAAGAAGTGGTGGATTATTGCAATCAGAAAAATATAATTGTGCAGTCGTGGAGTCCGCTGGGAGGCAGCAAAATACCTCTTATGCAGGAAGATACTCTGAAAGAGATTGGCCGGAAGTACGACAAGTCGCCCGCACAGGTTGTGTTGCGCTGGAATGTGGATCGGGGATTTGTGGTCATTCCCAAATCATCCAATATGCAGCGACAAAAAGAAAACATCGCCATCTTCGATTTTCAACTGACCGCCGAAGATATCGCCCTCATCGATAAGTTGAACAAAGATTACCGTACCGGCATCCATCCCGATAAAATCTCCTTTTAATAGATCCCTCGTTTATTGAGCGCTTGTTGGTATGCCCGTGCATTGCGCGCATGTTCGGCATGTGTGACCGCAAAGTTGTGGCGACCCGATAGATCATCTTTTGCGCACATAAACAAGTAGTTGTGTTTTTGGGGAGACAAGGTGCAGTCGATCGCCTTAATCGATGGTATACGTATAGGTCCCGGCGGTAGGCCGTTGACCTTATATGTATTGTAGGGCGATTCTACCTCCAAGTGTTTAAAGAGGATGCGACGCAGCGTCACATCACCCACTGCATATTTCACTGTGGGGTCCGCTTCCAGCCTCATCCCTCTGTTGAGACGATTAATGTAGAGTCCGGCTACAATTGGATATTCATCGGCATAGGTTGCTTCCTCCTCCACAATAGAAGCAAGAGTGGAGACCTCCTCAGGAGTTAGTCCAATTTTCTTCGCTTTCTCCTTGCGTCCCTCATTCCAGAACGCATTGTATTCTTTTTTCATTCGGTTCAAGAAATTCTCGATGTTTGTATCCCAATAAACTTCGTAGGTGTTGGGAATGAACATCGAAATGAATGTCTCCTCCTTGAATCCAAATTTTTCGGCTGTGGTTGGTTCTTTAAGTGCATTAAGCAGGCTCATGCTGTCCATCATCAATTGCTGAGCAATGCGTCCCGCCAGGTTTTCGGCTGTGCGAATGTTGTTGAAGGTAATATCAACCGGAGTTTGCTCTCCGGAGCGAAGGAGACGGATGACATCGGGCATCGTCATACCATCCTTGATGGCATAGCGGCCGGTTTTAATTTTGTTCGGATAATTCATTCGCTCAGCCAGCTGACGGAATATTTTCTCAGATGGGAGCGCAGCCTTTTCCTTGAGTTGAGTCACTACCTTTTCGTAATCCTTTTCGTTATCGATATATATATAGGTAGTCTCCGACAGCGAGAAGGGAGTCATGATCATGCGGTAGGTGTAAATGCCGGCAGCAAGCACAAGCAACAGCAAGAATGTAGCGATGGAGAGTCCTATTTTACTTTTTTTCTTCATTCTAGGTAGGGTATGATGGTAAAACTGGCGCAAATGTAGAAAGATTCACTTGAAAATATCGTTTTTTCTTTGACAAGTTAAAAACAATCTTGTATATTTGCATCCGATTTTAGCAAATCACTAGGAAGTGTGGGTGAGTGGCTGAAACCAGCAGTTTGCTAAACTGCCGTACGGGTAACTGTACCACGAGTTCGAATCTCGTCGCTTCCGCACTCAGAGCCGTTTCATGATAATACATGAGACGGCTTTTCTTTTTATCCTCTTCGCTTCACCCTCATGGCCTCCTTATATCATCCTTATATCATCCTTATATCATCCTTGTAAAAATATAAGCGAAATATAAGGGAAATATAAGGGATATACGGAGTATGTCTTATCTTTTTAAATAGAATGTAAAAAACATTCCAGAGGGAATCATGAATATTTATGTGCTCTTTGCCAGTATCTATAATGGGAATTTTAAATTGAGTGTAGAAAGGCTATCAATGAACTTGATAGCCGACAGATAATAATGATTAAAAATATGTTGTATAACATGTTTTTTTGTCCTATCTTTGCAGTGATTTAAATGGCAAGCGAGTTATTTGAAATCATTTTTAGGTTATCATTACATAATGAATGGCTTCTTAAACAGACGGTTGCCGATGAATCATAACTTTTTAATAACAGAAAATTATGACAATCAGAAACCTAACCAAAGAAGAGATCATGGGTCAGATTAAGTATCTGGAACGTAACATCTCAAATGGCTCTGTTTCATATCGTACCAACAGAATGAACAGGCTGCGTACTTTAAGAGCAAGCTTGCGTTGTGCGAGCTAAAGATCTCAAGTCCTAAGAGCAGAAAGCAGGAAAGGCCTGCAAGTATGCTGATGCGGTGGAGATCGAAACATGTATGAAGCTGAGTGACCAATGGGTTCACACAAGCTTTAAATGACTTTTATTACAATCTATATATATTTCAGGCTATCCCTCGGGATGGCTTTTTTCATTTATAAATGGGATTTATTGCTATTTATACCTAAAATCTAGAAAAAGGTACCCTTCGATATGAATTTTGTATATCTTTGTGTGATTATCTAACAAAAAGACTTATTTAATAAAAAATTATGATGGATTTGTTATCTGCCAGATTGTCTGCTTTGTCTCCATCGGAGACCTTTGCGATGGCGCAAAAAAGTAGTGAGCTAAAAGCGCAGGGTTTCGACGTAATTAACATGAGTGTGGGTGAGCCCGACTTCACCACTCCCGAACATATAAAACAAGCTGCAAAAAAAGCGATCGACGATAATTTTTCATTTTATTCGCCAGTTGCAGGGTTTCCCGACCTGAAAAAGGCGATCTGCGATAAGTTGAAAAATGAAAACGGACTGGAATACACCCCGGCACAAATAGTGGTATCGGGTGGAGCCAAGCAATCGCTTTGCAATGTCATCCTCTCCATTGTAGATAAAGAGGAGGAGGTGATCATTCCGGCACCCTACTGGGTGAGCTATCCTGAGATGGTGAAGCTGGCAGAAGGGAAATCGGTGTTTATCTATGCCGGTATCGATCAAGATTTCAAGATCACACCCCAGCAGCTGGAAGAGTCCATCACCGAAAAAACAAAGGCATTGATTCTCTGCTCACCATCCAATCCTACGGGAAGTGTCTATACAAAGGAGGAGCTGCAAGCATTGGCAGCGGTGCTGGAAAAGCATCCGCAGGTTTTTGTGATTGCTGATGAGATATACGAACATATCAACTACATTGGGCAGCATGAATCCATGGCTCAGTTTGAAAGTCTACGTGACCGCGTGGTTGTGGTGAACGGGGTATCAAAGGGTTATGCCATGACCGGTTGGCGCATTGGCTGGATTGCCGCACCGTTATGGATTGCCAATGCGTGCAATATGTTGCAGGGACAATATACGTCCGGTCCTTCTTCCATTTCTCAGAAGGCGGCTCTGGCAGCCTATACAGGAGATCAAGCCTGTGTTGCAGAGATGAAGGTGGCCTTCGAGAGACGTCGCAACCTCATAGTGAAGTTGCTTAGTGAGATACCCGGGCTAAATGTAAACAACCCAATGGGTGCATTTTACATCTTCCCCGAGTGTAAAAGCTATCTCGGTAAATCCTACAACGGGAAAACGTTGAACACAGCAACCGATGTGGCCATGTTTCTGCTGGAAGAGGCGCATGTGGCTCTTGTTGGTGGTGATGCTTTTGGTGCTCCCGGATGCATCCGTTTGTCGTATGCTACCTCCGATGAGAATATTGAGAAAGCCATTGCGCGCATAAAAGTAGCCTTGGCGAAACTATCCTGATTTCACAATCGATTGTAACCAAATAATAAGAGGGCTCTGTCACATGGTGATGGAGCCCCCATTGTTTTGCATCAAATAAAATTTCTTAAAACACCGCTTTCACCATTATAGGATAGTGATCCGATGGAAACTTGCCATTGGGCACTTCATTGAGAGTGCCATACTTTTTAATTGTAATATGTGGCGTCACCCATATGTAGTCGATGCGTTCACTTGTGGGTGAATTAATGTTGTAGCCGTTGTAGGTACCAATAGTTCCATAAGGGGGCTCCTCGCTGACCAGATAGGAGTCGTTCAACAGATTCGAATCATAAATAAGCTGAATGGGTTCCGAGTCGGGAGTAGCATTAAAATCACCTGTAACAATTACCGGTGAATCGCCTGCAATCTTTTTAATGCGGTCGATCAGCAGCAACGAGGAGTTCTTTCGTGCCACTTGTCCCTGGTGGTCGTAATGCAGGCTGAACATGAAAAACACCTTTCCCGTTTCTTTATCTTTGAATTTTGCCCAAGAGCAGATGCGGTTACAGCAAGTTGCATCCCACCCTTTACCGGGTATTTCCGGTGTTTCTGAGAACCAAAAATCACCACTCTGTAGCAGATCGAACCGATCTTTCTTATAGATAATAGCCGAGTGTTCACCCTCCTCTTTGCCATCGTTGCGTCCCACACCTGTGTAGGCATAATTGCCCAGTTCCAAGATTCCATCCAACATGTGCTTAAACCCCTCTTGTGTGCCGATGAGATCCAACTCGTGGAAGCGTATTAAGTCTTTCACCAGTTCTTTACGATTTGGCCAAGCGTGCTCACCATCATTGGGGGTATCCATTCTCAAATTGAACGATGAGACAAGTAGGGTACTCTGTTTTTTTTCTTTTGCCGATAATCCCGTCACCGACAGGAGGATGAGGCAAATCCATGTAATAGTCTTTTTTGTCATTGTTAGGATATAGTTTTTTTGTTTTGATTCCATTGTGTTTCGATGATTCAGATTGAGGCCGAAAGTAATTTTTTTTCTCGGGACAGACAAATAAGTGGTCGGATAAATGCGATTTATTTTTTCTGTTTCTGCTTCATGTGCATCGGCTTATCCTATTTAGTCGATTGTGTTTTCTTATTTTATTACTACCTTTGCAACTTAAAATTTATACAGTATAATTTTCATTGAAAATGAATAAAAAGTTCCCGGAATATAATCAATTGAATCTGTCTGATGTAAACAAGGAGATGTTGAGTTTGTGGGATGACAAGGAGATTTTCAGAAAAAGTCTGGAAATACGCCAAGGCCATCCTCGGTTTGTGTTTTATGAAGGTCCCCCCTCTGCCAATGGTATGCCGGGTATCCATCATGTGATTGCACGATCGATTAAAGATATCTTCTGCCGATACAAGACGATGAAAGGATTTCTGGTCAACCGCAAAGCCGGATGGGATACACACGGCCTTCCGGTGGAACTTGGCGTGGAGAAATCACTGGGTATTACCAAGGAGGATATTGGAAAAAAGATCACGGTGGAGGAGTATAATGCAGCCTGCCGCACCGAGGTAATGAAATATACGCGGGAGTGGGAAGAGCTGACCCGTAAGATGGGCTACTGGGTGGATATGAGCGACCCCTATATTACATACGACAATCGCTATATTGAAACTCTCTGGTATTTGCTCAAAACACTGTACAACAAAAACTACCTATATAAAGGGTATACCATACAACCTTACTCACCTGCTGCCGGCACCGGATTGAGCACACATGAGCTGAATCAGCCCGGTTGCTACCGCGATGTGCGGGATACCACCTGTACGGCACAGTTCCTGATTCAGGATCCGCTACCTGAGTGGCAAGAATTTGGTGAGCCCTTCTTCTTGGCATGGACAACCACACCCTGGACATTGCCCTCAAACGTATTGCTGGCGGTAGGCAAACAGATTGAGTATGTTGCCGTACAAACCTACAATCCCTATACCGGTAAGCCAATGACAGCTGTATTGGCTAAAAATCTTTTGGGTGCTTATTTCCCGGAAAAGAATGCTCCACTGGCGTTGGAAGATTATAAACCGGGCGACAAGAATATTCCTTTCCATGTACTTGATAAGGTGTGGAGAGGTTCCGACCTTGCTGGTATTCGCTATGAACAGCTTTTCCCATGGGTGAAGGCATCGGACAATGCATTTAAAGTGGTGACCGGTGATTTTGTGACAACCGAAGATGGAACGGGTATTGTTCACATTGCACCTACCTTTGGTGCCGATGACATGAAAGTGGGTCGCGAGAACGACGTCCCCGGATTAATGCTTACGGATAAGGATGGAAATCTTCGTCCCATGGTAGATCTCACCGGAAAGTACTTCCTACTTGAAGACCTGGATCCCGATTTTGTAGAGAAGAACATCAACGTAGAACTCTATAAGGAATATGCGGGTCGTTATGTGAAAAATGCATACGATGCCAACCTGACCGACGATGATACTACCCTCGATGTGGATCTGTCGGTGATGTTGAAACAGCAAAATCGTGCCTTTCGCATCGAAAAGCATGTACACAACTATCCGCACTGCTGGCGAACCGACAAGCCGGTATTGTATTATCCACTCGACAGCTGGTTTATCCGTACCACGGCAACCCGCGAGAAGATGATCGAACTAAACAATACCATCAACTGGAAGCCGCAATCAACCGGTACAGGTCGTTTTGGCAAATGGCTCGAAAACTTGCAGGACTGGAACCTTAGCCGGAGTCGCTACTGGGGTACTCCACTGCCAATATGGCGTACAGAGGATGGTAAAGAGGAGAAATGCATTGGCTCGGTGAAGGAACTTTACGAGGAGATGAAGAAAGCACTGGAGGCCGGTGTAATGAAAGAACTCCCCTGGAAGGGATTGAGTCTGGACGATTACAAAGAACTCTCATACGATAACATAGACCTGCACCGTCCCTATGTGGACAATATTGTGCTGGTATCCGACAGCGGTAAACCGATGAAGCGGGAAACGGACCTCATTGATGTCTGGTTCGACAGTGGTGCCATGCCATTTGCACAGGTTTTCTATCCCCATATCTCGGAGGAGGAGTTTGAGAAAGTGTTCCCAGCCGACTTCATTGCGGAAGGGGTGGATCAAACGCGCGGCTGGTTCTATACCTTGCACGCTATTGCCACCATGGTAAAGGAGGGTGTGTCGTTCAAGAATGTTATATCCAACGGATTGGTACTCGACAAGAATGGCAACAAGATGTCGAAACGTCTGGGTAATGCCGTGGATCCGTTCGAAACCATTGAAAAGCATGGTTCCGATCCTCTTCGTTGGTATATGATTACCAATGCAGCACCTTGGGATAACCTCAAGTTTGATGTGGAGGGGGTAGAGGAGACCCGCAGAAAATTCTTCGGTACACTCTATAATACCTACTCCTTCTTTGCACTCTATGCAAATGTGGACAATTTCCAGGATCAATATCCACAGATTCCGATGGAGAAACGACCAGAGATAGACCGTTGGATCATCTCGTTGTTGAACTCGCTTATTAATGAGGTAGATGCTGGGTATGCACAATATGAACCGACAAAAGCGGGACGTGCAATCGCTGATTTCGTCAACGACAACCTTAGTAACTGGTACGTGCGTCTAAATCGCAAACGTTTCTGGGGTGGTGAAATGACAGAAGACAAGCTGTCGGCTTACCAAACTCTGTATCAGTGTCTGGTGACAGTGACAAAACTAATGGCTCCCATTGCTCCTTTCTATGCGGATAAGTTATATCTCGACCTGATCTCGGTGACCGATAGCGAAAGACTCGACTCGGTGCACTTGGCAGATTTTCCACAGGCCGATGAGCAACTGATAGATCCGCCTCTTGAGGAGCAAATGTATCTGGCGCAAACAGCATCCTCAATTGTTTTGGCGCTGCGTCGCAAGGTGAACATAAAGGTGCGTCAACCGCTTTCTCGCATAATGATTCCGGTTGTGGATGAAGTGCAAAAGCAAAATATCGCTGCGGTTGAGTCGCTCATACTTAGTGAGGTGAATGTGAAAGAACTCCATTTCGTTGATTCGGCAAGTGATATGTTGGTGAAAAGGGTGAAGCCTGATTTCAAAAAATTGGGGCCGCGATATGGCAAGATCATGAAACAGTTGGCGCAAAGCATCCAAGAGATGGATAAACATCGGATCAACGAGCTGGAAACAAACGGTTCAGTGACATTGATGGTCGACGGACAAGAGGCTGTGATTACAACTGCCGATGTGGAGATCATCTCGGAAGATATACCAGGATGGTTGGTTGGCAATGAGGGGCGACTGACCGTCGCGCTCGATATCACGCTTACCGCTGATCTGCAGAAAGAGGGAATTGCCCGTGAGTTGGTGAACAGAATTCAGAATCTTCGTAAGGCTAAGGATTTTGAGATTACCGATCGCATCAACATTCAACTCTCGTCGAATGCATCATTCGATGAAGCAATTATGGCATTCAGCGACTATGTCCGTAACCAGGTATTAGCCGATACAATTGTAATTGTACAAGAGCAGCTTGAAGATCAGATAGAAATAGATGATCAGTTGCTGACTGTATCTATTCTTAAAAACAATTGAGAATTGTTTGTTTTATCTGTATCTTTGTGAAGGTTACAGAGCATGAACAAACATTTCTTTAACCTGTTTGTTGTAGATAAACTTTGAAGATACGACGGAATACAGCCAATAAACTAATATATCATTATGAGTGAAAAGACAAGATATTCAGATGAGGAGTTGGAAGAATTTAGGGCAATTATCAACGAAAAATTGCAAATCGCTCGTCAGGAGTATGAAAATTATCGTGCTGCTGTAACCAACACCGATGGCAACGACACCATTGATACCTCTCCCACTTACAAGGTGCTTGAAGAGGGTGCATCCACGCTTTCGAAAGAGGAAGCCGGAAGATTGGCACAACGTCAGATGAAGTTTATTCAGAACCTGCAAGCAGCTCTGGTGCGCATTGAAAACGGTACATATGGCATCTGCCGCGAAACTGGTAAGCTGATTCCCAAAGAGCGGCTGCGTGCGGTACCCCATGCCACACTGAGTATTGAAGCCAAGTCGGCAAAGAAAAAGTAAAATCTCACGAATGAAAAATGGTGTACGCAAGGCCTGGTTGGCCGTAGCAGTTGTGTTTTTGGTTCTACTAATCGATCAACTCTCCAAAATATGGGTTAAGACACATATGGCATTGTATGATGCGATCCCGGTGACTGAATGGTTCAAGATTTATTTTGTAGAGAACAATGGGATGGCATTTGGTATTGAAGCAGGAGGAAAACTCTTCCTGTCTCTATTCCGCATTGTCGCAGTAGTTTTGATTATCATTTATCTGAAGAGACTCGTTGCGGAACCCTACAAAAAGGGCTTCATTATTTGTGTGGCACTCATTTTAGCAGGTGCAACCGGAAACATCATCGATAGTATCTTTTATGGTGCGATCTTCGATGCAAGTTATCCCGGACACATTTCATCTTTTGTTCCGTGGGGTGAAGGGTATGCTACACTCCTGCACGGCAAAGTGGTAGATATGCTCTATTTTCCACTCATTGAGGGGCATTGGCCCCAATGGGTGCCTATGGTTGGAGGAGAAGAGTTTCTCTTTTTTCGCTTTATTTTCAATGTAGCCGATTCGGCAATCACAGTAGGTGTAATACTCATTCTCCTATTTTACAAGAAGACATTGTCCTATTCGTTGTTGTCAAAAACAGAGCGTGAAAAACTCGAGAAAGAAAAACAGGAAAAGGAACGTGAAAATTAAATCTGCTTCATATCTCTTTATTTTCACCTTAATGGTTGTAGCGGTCGTTTCCTGTCAGAATCGACCAAAAGAGGTATTGAGTAGAAAACAGATGGAAAAGGTAATGTATGATGTATACATTGCCGAAGCACTAATAGAAAACGACTTTCATCAATTCAACACACCTGAAAAGAAGGAGGCCTATATCAAGAAGGTGTTTGCCATGAACCGCATTACACAGGCTCAATGGGATAGTTCCTTGTCGTGGTATTCAGACCGGATTGATTTGTATTTGAAGATGAATGACTCTGTGAAGGCGCGTCTGCAGCGCACGCGTGGAGATATTGATTTGTTGTTGGATAAAGAACGTGCAAGAAAATCGACCGATTTTGAGGTCTATTCAGCTTCCTATATTCCAAAGACATATCTTTTTTCCACCCCTTCTGTGCGTAAAGGATTTCGCTTTCAGCTCGATTCTTTGGAAATCATCGATAAAATTGAGGAAGATAATTTTACCTTTACATTCAGTGTAGTGGGAATACCTTCGGAGTATACTTCTCGATTTACTTCACTCCTTTCATTGCAGTATCGTGACACGACCTTGTATGAATGGCAGTCGATCAATGAAAATAAAACATACAGCTTACAGGTGTCGAAATATATTGAAAATGATACGCTTGTGCATATAGATGGTTTTGTGCATCTGCAAGATACCACTGCTAGAGCTACACATATTAGTTTGTATAATATATATCTTGGAAATCAGCACAATAGGTTGGACTCCTTGACAAAACAAGAGGCTGAACCTGTCAAAATGATAGAGAAAGATCTTATGAGACCGATTGATGGCGATTCAATATAGACAAAAGCTATTGATCATTGATTCTCTTATTTACGGATATTGTGCTATATTTGCGGAAAAAATAAACTTTAATCGATATTTTTTAACATTTAATTTGTCAGTATAACATCAGATGGAAAAGAAAAGAGTGTATACCTTTGGTAACGGCGCTGCTGAGGGGCGTGCAGATATGAAAAACCTGCTCGGCGGTAAGGGCGCTAACCTGGCTGAGATGAACCTGATTGGTGTCCCCGTTCCTCCGGGTTTTACAATCACCACAGAGGTTTGTACAGAATATAACGAGCTGGGTAAGGAGTATGTAATTAGTGTCTTGAAAGAAGAGGTCGAAAAAGCTGTCGCCCTTATTGAAGAGCAAACTGGTACCAAATTCGGTGACAAGGACAATCCATGTCTTGTGTCTGTACGCTCTGGTGCCCGTGTTTCCATGCCCGGTATGATGGACACTGTCTTGAACCTTGGTTTGAACGACGATGCCGTTGAGGGAATCGCAAAGAAGTCAGGCAATGAGCGTTTTGCATGGGATTCATATCGTCGTTTCGTACAAATGTACGGAGACGTTGTACTTGGTATGAAACCACAAAGCAAGGAAGATATTGATCCTTTTGAGGAAATCATGGATGAAATGAAGGAATCGAAAGGGATTGAATTGGATACAGATCTAACCACAGAAGACCTGAAAGAACTAGTAAAACGTTTTAAAGCTGCTGTTAAGAAAAGTACTGGAAACGATTTCCCGGTGAGCCCATGGGATCAACTTTGGGGAGCTGTGTGTGCTGTATTTGATAGTTGGATGAACGAGCGCGCCATTCTTTATCGTAAGATGAACAATTTCCCCGAGGCATGGGGTACTGCCGTGAACGTACAGGCAATGGTATATGGTAACATGGGTAAGACCTCCGGTACTGGGGTTGCTTTTACGCGTGATGCTGCTACTGGTGAGGATATCTTCAACGGTGAGTATCTGATTGATGCTCAAGGTGAGGATGTGGTTGCCGGTGTACGTACTCCACAACAAATTACACTTGAAGGTTCTCGTCGTTGGGCAAAGATGCAGGGTATCTCAGAGGAAGAACGTGCTGCTAAATACCCTTCACTCGAAGAGGCGCTTCCGGAATGTGCTAAAGAACTCATTGCCGTACAGCAAAAGTTGGAAGACTATTTCAAAGATATGCAGGACCTGGAGTTCACCATTCAAGATGGCAAGCTTTGGTTGTTGCAAACTCGTAGCGGCAAGCGTACAGGTGCAGCCATGGTAAAGATTGCTATGGATATGTTGCACCAAGGTTATATTGACGAAAAAACAGCATTGAAACGTTGCGATCCGGAAAAACTGGATGAACTGCTTCACCCGGTATTCGACAAAAAAGCATTGGCCAATGCGAAACGCATAACTCACGGATTGCCAGCTTCTCCGGGTGCAGCTGCAGGACAGGTTGTATTCCATGCTGATGAGGCAGAAGAATGGAGCAAAGAGGGTAAGAAGGTGATCCTTTGCCGTATTGAAACTTCTCCGGAAGATTTGCGCGGTATGGCTACTGCTCAAGGTATCCTCACTGCTCGTGGAGGTATGACTTCACACGCAGCCGTAGTAGCAAGAGGTATGGGTAAATGCTGTGTCTCTGCAGCTAACAACCTGATCATCGACTACAAATCACGCTCTATGACCATTAACGGGCAGGAAGTGAAAGAGGGAGAATGGATTTCACTCGACGGTTCTACCGGAAATGTATATATTGGAAAAATTGAAACACAAGATGCTGAGTTGGATGCTGATTTCGCAGAATTGATGGCATTGGCAGACAAATATGCTCGTATGGATGTTCGTACCAATGCTGATACGCCACACGATGCAGCTGTAGCTCGCAACTTCGGTGCAAAGGGTATCGGTCTTTGCCGTACCGAGCACATGTTCTTTGAAGAGGATAAGATTGTGCCGATGCGCGAAATGATCCTTGCAAAGGATGAAGAGGGTCGTCGCAAAGCTCTTGGTAAATTGTTGCCTCTGCAGAAGAAAGACTTTGAAGGTATCTTCAGAGCAATGGATGGATACGCAGTGACCATTCGCTTGCTTGATCCACCATTGCACGAGTTTGTTCCTCACGATGAAAAAGGCCAAATGGAAATGGCTAAAGTGATGGGTATTTCTTACAAAGATATTCACGATCGTGTAGAAGGACTGATGGAAGCGAACCCAATGTTGGGTCTTCGTGGGTGCCGTCTGGGTAACCTCTATCCGGAAATCACCGAGATGCAAACACGTGCAATCATGGAAGCTGCTCTCGAATTGAAGAAAGAGGGTATTTCTGTCATTCCAGAAATCATGGTACCACTTACCGGTATTGTGTATGAGTTTACCGCTCAGAAAGAAATCATCGAGAAAACCATTCAGAAGGTGTTTGCTGAAAAGAGCGACTCTGTTGAGTATAAGATTGGTACAATGATTGAGATCCCTCGTGCTGCACTAACAGCTCACAAGATTGCAAAAGAGGCCGACTTCTTCTCATTTGGTACGAACGACTTGACTCAGATGACCTTCGGTTATAGCCGTGACGACGTGGCCAAGTTCTTACCGATGTATCTTGATAAAGGAATTCTTAAACAAGATCCATTTGCTGTACTCGATCAGAATGGTGTAGGCCAGCTCGTAGGTATGGCCGTTCAGAAAGGTCGCGAAGTGAAACCTACACTGAAATGTGGTATCTGCGGTGAACATGGTGGCGAACCTTCATCGGTTAAGTTCTGTCATACTGTTGGATTGAATTATGTTTCTTGTTCTCCTTTCCGTGTGCCCATCGCACGTTTGGCTGCTGCTCAGGCTGCAATTGAAGGATAAACAGAAATTTACGATAGCATCTGCAGGGGTACCCAATAAGGTATCCCTGCTTTTTTTATAGGTTATGGATGATCCATCATTTCTTTCATGATATATTGCAATTACTCCTCCATCTATAATCGTCTTCAATAACTACTTTTAACCATCAAACCATTTGGCTGCTAATGGGATTATCATTACTTTTACATTGTATTATTCTATGCAAATTGGCTTGTTTAATGAGTGTACAAGTTAATCTGTTGATGTCGTGGATTCAATTATCGAATGATTAAATCTACAAATCGTACAATTTGTAAATCAATTTATATGAAGTATTCAGTTAAGATATTGTTCTTTCTTGTAGCATTTGCAACCGTATCCAATCTCGTGGCACAAAATAATATAATCGACGAGATTGTCTGGGTTGTGGGAGATGAAGCCATCCTGAAATCGGAGGTGGAGGAATATCGGAAAGAAATTTTAATGCAAAACCAACGTATTGAAGGAGATCCCTATTGTTTTATTCCCGAACAGCTGGCTATTCGAAAACTGTTTCTTGATCAATCCAAACTGGATAGCATTCAAGTGCAGGAGTCAACTGTAATGCGTCAGCTAGAGTATCTTATCAATGAATATATTGCCTCAACAGGTTCTGCCGAAAGACTTGAAGAGTATTATGGGAAGAATATGGCTGCTATCCGCGAAGACCTGCGTGAACAAATAAGGGAACAGCAACTGGTGGAAGGGGTGCAGCAGAAACATTTCGGAAATGTGCAATTAACTCCTTCCGAGATCCGGAAATACTATAACAGCCTCCCTCAGGATAGCTTACCATTTATTCCCACTACACTGGAGGTGCAGATTATTACCATGGAGCCAAAGATTCCTCTTCAGGAAATTGATAAAGTGAAAGAACGATTACGTGAGTTTACTGAACAGGTAAATAACGGTGAACGAGAATTTTCTACCTTGGCTCTGTTGCATTCAGAAGATAATTCTGCTGTTAAAGGGGGTGAACTGGGATTCATGACCCGTTCGCAACTTGTACCCGAGTTTGCAAACGTGGCTTTTGCGCTAAATGACCCAAAGAAGGTGTCGAATGTTGTTGAATCGGAATATGGTTTTCATATCATTCAACTGATTGAAAGAAGAGGTGATATGGGTAACTTTCGGCATATCTTGTTGAAACCTAAGATTCCACAGGAGTCGCTCGATACAGCACTTGTGAGACTCGACTCTATTCGCAATGGTATTCTCCAAAAGAAAATCACGTTTGAAGAAGCTGCCACATACCTCTCCGCCGATAAAGAGACACGAAATAACAAGGGTATCATGGTCAACAATACACGGAGCAGCAACAGTGGAACACCTCGTTTCGCATTGAACGAGTTGAACCAGGATATTGCGAAAGTGGTGGGAGAGATGAAACCGGGTGAAATCTCCAAACCGTTCATTATGATCAACGACAAGGGACGGCAAGTTGCGGCCATCGTGAAGATTACCGCACGCAACGAGGGCCATAAAGCCAATATTAACAACGATTATCAGATCATCAAGCAAATGGCCGAAAATGCCAGACGACAGAAATTGGTGGATGAGTGGCTTCAAGATAAAATTAATAAAACCTATGTACGAATTGATCCTGCCTGGCAGGGTTGTGAACTAAAATACAAAGGATGGTTAAAGTAGTCCTTATTCTTTTACTGACTGCGGCATCGATAAACCAACCTCCCGCAGGGTCATCAACTTCGGTGCCCGATACCCGTATTGTAGAACTGAAAAAGGCTGATCTCTGGAGTAAACGAAACGGATTCGACGCAGAAATTCTGACGGGTAATGTCACTTTTTTTCACGAAGGTGCGTTCATGTATTGCGACAGCGCCTACTTGTTCCAGAAAACTAACACATTTGAAGCTTTTAGTAACGTGCGGATGGAGCAGGGTGATACCATATTTGTGTATGGTGATTACCTACATTACAATGGGAACACCCGTTTAGCACGGTTGCGAAACAATATACGTATGGAAGATCGTACCACCACGCTCTTCACCGATAGCCTCGATTACGACAGAATGTTGAACTTGGGCTACTATTTTGAAGGTGGTATGTTGGTGGATGAGGAGAATGAACTAACCTCTTTCTGGGGACAATATAGTCCCGATACCAAGCAAGCATTGTTTAAAGATAGCGTAAAACTGGTTAACGAGGATTATATCATCTATGCGGATACATTAAAATACAATACCGAATCAAAGATTGCCGATATCTTGGGTCCTTCTCGTATTGTCTCTGACAGTGGATATGTTCACACCAACAGAGGATGGTATAACACAGTGACAGAGGAGTCGCAGCTACTGGATCGCTCTGAAGTATTCAGCAACGATGGTACTAAAGTGTTGATTGGAGACACAATCTTGTATAATAGGCAGACCGGAGAGGGTGAGGTATTTGGAAATATGTTCCTGGAAGACAAGGCTAGAAAGATAATCTTACAGGGAAATTACGGGTTTTACAACGAGAAAACCGAATACGGACTTGCCACTGATTCGGCCTTTGCGATTGATTATTCACAGCAGGAGAGTTTCTACATCCATGGCGACACCTTGAAGTTGATTACCGACTCAGTGTTTCGCGATATCAAGGCATATTACGAGGTGCGCTTTTATCGGAGCGATATTCAGGGAATTTGTGACTCCTTGCATTACGTTGCTCGCGACTCAATGGTCTACATGATGGGAGATCCGGTGCTTTGGAATGAAAATAACCAGATTTTAGGCGATCAGATACATATTTTCTTGAATGACTCAACCATTGAGAAGGCTATTGTGAAGGACTATGCATTGGCCATACAGGACAGAGGAAAGGAAAAGCAGTATAATCAGCTGAGCGGCAGGGATATGACTGCCTTCTTTAAAGGAGGTGAATTGTATCATTTACTGGTGGAGGGCAATGCGGAGTCTCTCTATTACCTGATAGAAAAGGATAGTACGATCATTGGATTAAATAAAACAGAAAGCTCCTATCTCTCCATGGATATTGAGAAAAATCAAATTAAGAGATTAAAACTTTGGTCGTCCACTAATGCTGTTACGACACCATTGCCACAGTTAAAACCGGAAGATTCACGTCTGAAAGGATTTGTATGGCTTGACTATTTGCGTCCATATGGACCTCTTGACATCTTTCGCAGCAATAAGCGAAATAACTCAGAGGCTCAGGAACAACGTCAACGTCGCTTTGAGAGAGAGGACATCACATTGTAAAGAAGTGGGTTTGTCCAACAGATTATGTTTTTTTATTTTTGTACGAACGAACTTACATTTCAATTATGGCCACTTTTTTTTTCTACAATAACCGAAAGCCACGTAAATTCAATTACACTCCCATTCTTTATAATCCGGATGAAGAGGCACGACAAGAAAGACTGGCAAAAAGAATTGAAGCAATTAAGAAAGAAATGGGTGTTTTACCCGAACAACCCGAAGAGAAAATTCAACATCGAAAGGACTTTAAAGAAGTATTTATTTCCCAGACCCATCATCTAAAGAAGAGAAAGTTGAGGGCAGAATCGGGAAAATCCTCCTTTTTTGCAAATAATAGAGTACTCATCATTGTTCTGATTATTCTTTTCGCGGTATTCTTTTTTGGATTTCTGCGATCGTAATCAGCTTAATTTTTTATGCCAGATATCATTCATCTACTTCCTGATTCCATCGCCAACCAAATTGCTGCCGGTGAGGTGATTCAGCGACCCGCATCGGTGGTGAAAGAGCTGGTGGAGAACTCACTCGATGCTGGAGCAACGAGTATCCGGATTTTAATTAAAGATGCGGGTCGTTCTCTTGTGCAGGTAATCGATAACGGAAAAGGTATGTCGGCCACCGATGCTCGAATGGCTTTTGAACGACATGCCACATCAAAAATAAAAAGTGCAGACGACCTATTTTCCTTAACGACAATGGGTTTCAGAGGAGAGGCTCTTCCTTCCATTGCGGCAATTTCACATGTAGAGGTGAAGTGTAGGAGAGAGGAGGATGAGCTTGGTACATTGATTGTGATTAATGGTTCAAAGTTGGAAAAACAGGAGCCGGTTTCCTGCGCAGTGGGATGCTCCATCTCTGTGAAAAATATCTTCTACAATGTGCCTGCACGGCGGAAGTTCTTGAAATCGAACGAGGCCGAGCGACGCAATATATTCTCGGAGATTGAACGAATTGTATTGGTCAATCCGCACATTGAGTTTACCCTTTTTGAAAATGATATCGAGACACTTCACTTGCCAAAAGCAGGATTAAGGCAACGTATTGTCCAACTAGAAGGAAGGCATCTCAACCAACAGCTTATCGAAATAAACGAGGAGACCTCACTGGGTAAAATATATGGTTATGTGGGGCGTCCTGAGTCTGCCAAAAAGGGAAGAGCTAACCAGTTCTTTTTTGTGAACAATCGTTTCATCCGACACTCTTATTTTCATAGGGCGGTGATGACTGCTTTTGAGCCATTGATTGCTGCAAATGAGAAACCCGATTACTTCATCTATTTCCAGGTGGACCCCGATACGATTGATGTCAATATCCATCCCACAAAGACTGAGGTGAAGTTTGAAAATGAACAAGCACTATGGCAGATTCTGATGGTGACGGTAAAGGAGTCGCTGGGTAGATTCAACGCAATGCCAAGCATTGATTTTGACCGTGAGGATGCACCTGATATTCCCATTTATGATCCATCACGTGCTACAGCAATGCCGCGTGTGAAAGTGGATGCAAATTATAACCCTTTCCGTTTTTCTCAAACAGAGAAAGCTCATTCTTCTATGCCAGCAATCGCTTGGGAAGAACTCTACAAGGGGTTTGAAAAAGAAAAGGAAATTACACCTGAGCCGATGGATCTACCTGTACAAGGAGCTCTTTTTGCAAATCCCGGCACAAGTCAAAATCAGCCGGATACAGATTTTTATCCCGAGCATTATCAGTATAAACAGAAATATATCCTTACCTCTGTTAAGTCGGGATTGATGATTATTGATCAACACAAAGCACATATTCGTATCCTTTTTGACAAGTATATTGCTCAAATACAACAAAGAAAAGGTGTCTCACAGCGTGTTTTGTTCCCAGAAATACTGGAAATGTCGGCAGCTGAGGCAACTACATTGCCATCACTACTGGATGATTTGGAGGCTTTGGGCTTTGAATTAAGCCATATGGGTAACAACAGCTTTGCCGTGCAAGGAGTACCGTCTGAAATTGACAATCTGGATGCTTCGCAGTTTATTCGATCAATTATAGAAAAAAGCATGGAGACCGGAAGCGATGTGAAAGAGTCTATTCAGGAGGCAATGGCGCTCTCATTTGCATCGATGACTGCCATCCCGTATGGTAGAGTGCTTACGTCAGAGGAGATGCTGTTATTGGTGAGTCAGCTTTTTGCAACGAAAACGCCGACCTATACTCCCGACGGACAACGTATCGTAAGTATGATGTCTGATCAGGAGATTGAGAAGAAAATGCAATAATTTTTACCGAATTAACTTTGAGGAATTATGGACTATGCGTATTGTGGTAAAAGCGGATTGCAACTGCCCATAATATCGTTGGGTTTGTGGCATAATTTTGGATTTATAAACGACTACAAAGAGGCCCGCGAGATGATTATTCGAGCTTTCGAAAAGGGTGTAACTCATTTCGATCTTGCGAACAATTATGGTCCTCCTCCAGGATCGGCAGAGAGTAATTTTGGTAAGATATTGCAAGAGAACCTAGCTTCTCATCGCGATGAAATGATCATCTCCTCAAAGGCAGGACATCTAATGTGGGATGGCCCGTATGGGGATGGTTCATCGAGAAAATATCTCATGGCAAGCATCAATCAGAGTCTTAAACGTACCGGATTGGAGTACTTCGATATCTTCTATTCACACCGGTACGATCCCAAAACACCCGTTGAGGAGACTATGCAGGCATTGGTCGATATTGTCCACCAAGGGAAAGCACTTTATGTGGGTATTTCGAAATATCCACCACTACAAGCTCGTCAAGCAATGAATTATTTGAAGGAACGGGATGTGCCTTGTCTCATTTTTCAGGATAAATATAGCATGTTGCATCGCAAGCCGGAAGAGGAGATTCTGGATTTAGCAGACGAGTTTGGATCAGGTTTTATTGCTTTTTCTCCGTTAGCACAGGGTGTACTGACCGATAAATACCTTAATGGAATACCCGTTGATTCTCGGGCAGCTGAACCGACCGGATTTCTTCAGAAAGGACAAGTTACTACAGCGTTGGTGGAGAAAGTGAAGCGACTCAATGATTTGGCTAAACAACGCGGGCAGACCATGGCCGAAATGGCATTGGCATGGGCTCTGCGAGATAATAGAGTTACTTCGTTGATTGTTGGAGCACGGAATACCGATCAGTTGAATAAAAATCTGCAAGTTCTACAGAATCTCTTCTTTACACCGGATGAGCTATTGCAGATCGATGAAATACTTGATGGTGCCACATTGGGATAGAGGTGTTTTTACAATGAAAAGGAGAATAATTGTGAGCGCAATATTGTTTCACCTTTTTGTGGCCTGTGTGAAAGAGACTGAACAGTTTACCATTCCCTTTGCTGCTGTAAGTTTTGAGGTTCATCGAGGAAGTTACGATGTGGAGTTGCGAAATCCGATGGCGTACAAGATTTTCACCAGTTCTAATAGGCGACTTGCTAGTGATCGTTTTGGGTATGCTGGACTGTTAGTGGTGTCTGATGTCACAGGCGAGACTCTTTTTGCGTATGATCTTTGCTGTCCTTACGAGGATAGCAGAGATATAAAAGTGACACCGAGTAACGAAGGGACGGCTGTTTGTTTAAATTGTGGTTCCCTCTTTGTGACTAGGTATGGTCAGGGAAGTGTGGTATCTGGTCCGGCTAAACAGCCGTTACAACGATATCAAGTCGTTCCGCTTTATCAAGATGTCTATCGCATCAGAAATTGAGCGACATACGCATCCTTTGAAACTATTTTTGTAATAAGATTCCAGGAATGTTAAAGAATATCGGTCAATATAGCATAAAAAATAGCCGAAACTCTTTGAAAAGCCAAGAAACATCTTTACATTTGCACTCGCAAAAAATGCTCATTGCAAAAGTAGCATTGTAGTAAATAACATACAGCGGTATGTAAAACTTAAATTACTGCGGAAGTAGCTCAGTTGGTAGAGCACGACCTTGCCCCAAAGATGGAAACACCGACCTTGGCAAGGTGAGCTTGAAATAACATACAGCGGTATGTAAA
>DBQD01000012.1:0-4147 GCA_002305715.1 Proteiniphilum sp. UBA1403
CGCCTCCGGAAGAAATCCTTCACTCGCATCTTTCCCCACCGGTCGTCGTAAGCATCCCCCACCACAACCCCCGAGAGAATAAAAAAGAAATCCACTGCCAGGTAACCATGATTAAAACCCTGGTCGTATGGACTTGTCGCAAAAGCTGCAGAAGAAGATTGTGTCATTCGTTATTCATTTTTCAACTACAAGTGTAAGAAAAAAAACCATTTTTTTTCACCTAAAACCCATTTATTTTCACCAAAATTTAAATTTTCAAGTCAACGAACTAAACTTTTATTGCAACAAATTGTTTTAAAACTGGATTAAATTAGAGAAGAATGTTTAAAAACCAGCAATAATTCGGTATAATTTTACACATTTCTTCGGAATTAGCAATTCTAATTCAGTTCTAAACAGAATGTTATCGAAAATTAAAGTCCAGACTATATCTCCCACATTTATCGGGTATTATAGGTTATTCTGAGTAAAAAATTAAAAATATACATTGCACTATGCAATTCATTTCTACATATTCAGAGGACGATTATTCCTATTTCGATCCTCGCATCTGCGTCATCGGTCTCGGTCACGTTGGACTTTTGCACGCTATCTCATTTAGCGAACAGTTCCGTACCATGGCTTACGATCCTCAACTAAATCGCACCGAGGAGCTAAGTCGCGGAAAAGACAGGACACTGCAAGTCCCTGAAGAGCTGCTACGCAATGCCATCCATCGCGGTCTCACGTTCACGTCCGATCTCAGTGTTGTCCAAAAGAGTAACTTTTACGTCATCACCCTTTGCAAGCAACAGCAAGCTGAAGGAGTAAATTCGCATTTACCATTATGTAGTGCCTGTGAGTTTGTTGGAAAAGTTATCTCCGGTGGCGACATTGTGGTATTCGATTCCTGCGGTATTCCCGCTATGTCAGAAGACCAGTGTATTCCTCTCATTGAGAAGATAAGCGGTCTTACCTGCAACTTCGATTTCTTTGCCGGCTACAGTCCCGGCGAGCATCTTTTCGGTGATAAGGGATTCACCTTCTGGAACGACGGGAAGCCCCGTTCCGGCAGTACCCCTGAAATAGCGAAAATTGTAGACGAGGTCTATTATAAAGCCTTTGCCCGGGAATATTTGAAGCCACATGTTCAACAGAGCCGACTTTCCGGAGTCATTTAAGTAGGCATTATAGTCTGTATGCAAAGTCTACACTATTGGTGAAAAGGGTCCTCTGTTAGCAAAAGAAGACCTTAAAATATCTGTAATGCTCTCTGTAAAATTACAGAGAAGGATTTCTTATAACCATTAGAATGATATGCATGATATATAACTATTTGTCTACATTCTGTAACATGTAAGATAGGATCTATTTGTGTCAATGCTATAGGTAAAATTCGAGAGATTGCGTAATTCTTTTTTTTTATTTTCTTTCTAACATAAACTAACAATATGCTATCTATTATTAGAGCAAATCTATTTTCACGGCACACGAAACTATACCGTGAGATTGCGAAAGAACATGGAACCACAGTGAGACATGTGTATCGGTTGGCACATGGAAAACGTTCAAAAAGCAAGCAAGACTATGTCATCATTAAGCGCTTGAAAGAAGAAGGAGTTATTCACACCCATGTCATTTGGTAAATGCAATTGATACCCTATTATTGGATCACTCATTACTTCTGACGAAACAAAAAGCGTCCAGTTAGAATAGCCCCAATCACCATGCCCAGCAAAAGCAGTTTCAGGTTGAATGGATTGGGGCTGTTGTTTTTCTCCTTGAGCAGCCTGTTCTCGTGTGTGAGATGATCAACCGAGAGTACTAGGTTACTATTCTCCCGTAGAAGGATCTCCCGAAGAAAAGAATCCTCCCGTACCTGCGACAACCTCAATGCGCTCCTTTTATCCTGGCGACTCACCATTGCCTCGATTCTTTCGCTCATAACCGGTGGTTTCCCTGTCGCTGAGTCAATCTTAGCCGCAGTGTCGTACTGTATCTCATAAATAACCCCGTTCCTCCACAGCGTCATCTGCTCCTCGCTCTGTTGTTTCACTTCGCTGCTTTGTCGCACAATCTCTTGCCCCCGAAGCTTCAGACTGTCCCGCAGCGCCCATTCCGCCCTGCTCTCAGTTTCCCGAACCATCCGTTCAGTCACCTTTCGTCCCGCTTTGCAGCCAACGAGTAAAAACATTGCAAAGGCTATTCCTATCAAACACCTGACTTTCATACGTTGAAAAATACTTAAACAGCAGCATACTGCAAAGCCTCTACAAACTTCCGATGATAACCAGCTATGAGTGCCGCCCTATCCATACCATTGACAATTCTCCGTGCCTGTGTTGGATCATTTCGTCTCGCGTTGAAAAAATCCTCCAGCGACAAGCCCGTAAAGTCGCCCCGTCCCGATATCCCCCTCGTCATACCTTCAATCAATATCTGAGCCGATATATCCCTCTCCAGTGCCAGCTCCGGATGTTCCAACAGCGGCAGATTCAATATTTTCCCCATTCTCTCGTAGTTCTCGTACCAGGTCAGCTGCACATCCCCCCTACCGAAGTAGATCTTGTCCGGATGCCTGTATTCCGTCCCATCCTGCTTTCGCTTCTTCCCGTACGGTTTTCCCATGCCGGCTCCCCACTCCTTAATCGGTAGCAACCTGCCCCCCGTCTCATGAAACGACGTCGCCAGCATGTAGGCACACCATCTCACATCCCTAATTCCATACTGTACAAACGCCCTCAGCTTAACCTCCAACCCCTCGCGCTGACTATCCGTTAGACACCCCTTGTAGAGCAATCGACCAACCTCATTATATACGATATTTCTATTCCACATCTTATTTATCTCCTGTTTTTTACTTAAACCATGACCCTTTTAAGCGTCCCTATCGGCGGTTTCCGCAGCTTACACTCTTTAACCGTGCAATAGTGAAAATCCCCATCCTTCCTCCAGGAGAGCTCCCTCTCCACCGTCTTTTCCAGTCCCCTGATCCGTCTGTTATCCTCCGTACGATGCAGCTGCAGCAGCTCCATATCCCTTTTCAGCCTATCGATCAACATGTCCCGTTCCTGCACCATCTTGAGCAAGCTCTCCGCATGCCCCTCGTTGTAGGTATTCATCCGCTCCATGTGCGCCACCGTCCGTTCCAGCAGCCCCATCATCTCAGTTGCCGCCGAAGCATCCTCCCGTTTTGCTATTGCCTCCATCTGTATCGCCTCGCTCCGTTTAATCCGTCTGTTCTCCTTGCGGTTGATCACATTCGAAATAAATCCCCCCAGGGCACCCCCTCCCATGAAAGAGCTCAGCACCGCAAACAATTCACCATTCCATTGCAACATAACCATTCACCATCCTTTCCCTATATTGTAAGTACATCAGCAAAAGAAAACCGCCCCATTGCGGAGCGGTTCCCTCCCACATTATCATCAGCCCATAGAGATCTCAACCTGTCCCGTATAGATCGTGTCCGACACCTGCGAACCATCTTCCGACACAAACGCTGCGAACGTCTCCACCACATTACCTTCCCACGTAAGCGGCACCTCGAGCAATCCCGTACCATCGGCCCTGGTCGCCAGGTTCAAGTCATACGACGCCTCCCCCTTGCTAGGGTTGTAGGCAACCACCATCACCCGGTCTTCCGTTGAGGTGTTGTTCAGCAACGTCGCATCCCACAAGAATTCCAACTTTCCAGACTCGGAATTCACCAACATGCTGTTAGCCGCATACAAGCTTCCCCTTGAAATAGCAACCCGTTCATAGTCCAGTTCAATATCCGGATATTCACCCCTCAAAGCGTTTTGAATGTTGTACGACATGGCCGCACTGTAAGCACTGTTCGTTGCCGCTGCAACATTTTTGAATCCCACTCTCACCACCGGCGTAATCGTTTTGAGGAACTTACCCACCAGCGAGAATTTGTTACGCTGTGTCAGCTGCTTCTCCGTCCTTGGGTTGCGCATACCCGAAGGCAAACTTCTCATGTAGGTTATACCCCTCCAGGAAGCACCCACAACATTTCCCACTTTACCAGAAAAACTACCCAAAATACCTTTGTTAAACTTTCCCATACTAATTGAATTAATAAAATTTAAAATTGTTTGTAAATCTGGACTTGGCCTTATCCGGTGGCAAAGATTGGCAAAACCTTTATCCTCACCATGAA
>DBQD01000012.1:4155-5388 GCA_002305715.1 Proteiniphilum sp. UBA1403
CTTTGGCACTAATTAATCAATTTTCCCGTTGAACCCCTCCCGCAGCAACCTCAAGATATCCGACTTCCGGTAATACAACCTCCCCTTCAGTTGCGAATAGGGAATCACCCCATTTGTTCGCCATCGCTGCAACGTACGAGGAGAAATATGCAGCTTCTCCATCACATCCTGCCCATCGATCCAATCGTCCCATTCCGACAAATTCACATTTTTCATTTTGGTATCCTTTCTTTAACATAAAACAAAACACCCCCACCTGGGAGATAACCCCAAGATAGCCGCATACAACAGCAAGGGAGTGACCCCGGTGATACCCAAAGTCACTCCACTTCCCGCTACATTTAAGAATATTTCCAGATTGTTAACTATATGCTTTCATGTCGTTCTCCACCAGTTGCGCAATATTTGGGAAAAGATCCAGGAACAGAGTATGCACAATACGGAGATTTTGTTGGGTACGTGCACAGTCGAAGTCAATTTTCAAGTGTTTTTTAATGTTTTGCGCATTCTTTCCCGTTACTTTCTCAATGAACCGAATCCAGTGCTCCTTAACCGAATTCTCGTAGTTAACACCCAAATAGTTAAAGATATAGTAGAAAACCAGGCACTGAATAGCTGTCGGCATACCCCGCATGTTCTTTTCCAATTGGCTCATGGAGAGCAGGAGGCGCTCATTCTCCTTCTCCAGCTCCTGATACTTTTTTAGCAATTCATTGTATCTCTCCTGTAAGTTGTACCCGTTGCCGTACCCCTCCATAAAATCCTTGATCTCCTCCGCCAGCATGCTCATTTTAATCAGTTGCTCCTCATTTAGCTCAAAATCATACCCTTCGGTCATGTAGTGCAGCATCTGCACCACCGTATGCTGCATCAACTTATCGTTGAGTATCAGTTCGGTTGCCCATTTTTTCGCCTTAAAAGGGTTGTCCAGCTCCAGTCGCATCTCGTCGAATATTGCATATGCACGGTTAAATGCCTCCAGCCACCATTGTTCATCATGACTTAGTTCCCATTTTTTTGAACGATAAAAATTCCGGTTTTCCTCCACCAGTAGGAAGTCCGCCAGGTTATCCTTCGGATAATCCTCCCGGTACATCCGTATCCGCTCACGCACCTGTTGCAGGGTCTCCCCGTTCACCTCCTTCGGCTCACCCGCCTGCATCATCTGCATATTGATGAAGTCGTTGTCTTTTTCTGTCAAAATGTTATAGGCAAACACAAACGAATCGTCCA
>DBQD01000012.1:5458-7817 GCA_002305715.1 Proteiniphilum sp. UBA1403
CCCTCGATTCCTGATTTCACTTGATCATAGAATTTGAGATTATCCTTTTGAAGTACAAGATTCACTTTTGCCCTCATAATAATTTATAAAAGAAGCGTTTCATGAAATTTCGGTAATAAACATGGTTTTTACAAATATAAATATATAAAAGCAATTATCCCACTCTCTTTCTTCTTTTTATAACGGTTACCCCTCTGTTACCCCTCCGTAATCCCTCTGTTATCCCTCTGTAAAAAGCGCCATTTCATCGAACATATACAAGCCCTGAACCCGTGTAAACCGACAGTAGAAAGTTTGGAATCCTCACTTTATATGGCTATCATTGTAAAAATAGAACTGTAAATAACCAAAAATCAAATTATTAGTACAATGGGTAATGTAGAAAAAGGAAAAAGAGCGCACCTCTCCGGTAAGATGGGCAACATGGTCTTTTTTTCGAGAAATGGAAAACAACTGTTTCGGAAGCATGTCGTCCCCCACAATCCACAGACACCTGCGCAGAGCGCGCACCGTGCAAAGTTCGCATTGGCAAGTCGCGTCTTGAAGCCGCTTTTTGCGGCAATAAAACAGGGCCATGGCCAAACGAGCTTACATTATGGCTCCCTCTGCGGTCGCGTCATGCGTGAGGTCATCACCGGCGCGTCCCCCAATTTGAGGGTCAACTACAGCCGTCTCACCATTGCCGAAGGAGCGCTCACTCCCCCTCGCAATGTCAGTTTCCACTTCGATAGCATTACCCGGCAAGTGCGAATTACGTGGGATAGCACACTCCCGTCGGAAGAGGATGTAGGAAGTCCCACCGACCAAGTCACCATAGTCTGTTTTCACGAGGCGGCCTCCCCCGCTGTGCGCACCCATCTTGCCGGAAAGCGATTTACAGGTGAATCCCGTTTCCAATTACCCGAGGGGTGGGATCTAACAGGTTTGCACTGTTGGATATACTTTACCTCATACAATGGTGTTCAACACTCCCAAAGCATCTATGTAGATCGATAACCAGCATTGATTTTTATTTATTTTGTAAATATGTTGCAAAATCTTAATGTTTTCAACAAACAAAAATGAACGATTTGTGTTTAATGGCATAGTAGTGCAAATTTACACCGAAAGCTAGTTTCTACTAACAGAAGGATGCTTTTATTTGGGTTATTCTGTATTTTTGCATTAACAAATTGTAAGACTACCCCGCATACTCCCTATGTGACAGGTAGTCACGAAGTGCGTCCGAACAGATACAATCAACAAACAATATGAGAGCATGCTTCATGGGACTGGGCTACATTGGCCTCCCTACCGCCATTATTGCAGCCGATAGCGGCATCGACGTAATTGGTGTGGATATCAATCCACAGGTAGTGGAAACCATCAACAAGGGGCAGATCCACATTGTGGAGCCGGGACTTGAAGAGCTCTGCAGCCGGGTCATAGCAAGGGGCACCCTCAAGGCACAGACCGAACCGGCCGGGAGCGATGTGTACCTGATTGTGGTACCCACTCCCTTCACCGGTGATCATGAGCCCGATATCTCCTATGTGGAGGCAGCCACCCGCAGTGTCATACCCTTTTTGAAAGAGGGCGACCTCTATATCATTGAGTCAACCTCACCCGTCGGTACCACCGAGAAGATGGCCAATCTCATCTTCTCCGAACGCCCCGAACTGAAAGACAAAATATCTATTTCCTACTGCCCGGAACGTGTGTTACCGGGCAATGTTATTTACGAGCTGGTGCACAACGACCGCGTGATCGGTGGTATTAACGAAGTTTCCACCGAGAAAGCGATTGCATTCTACAGTCGGTTTGTGAAAGGCGAGCTCCACCGCACCAACGCCCGCACAGCTGAGATGTGCAAGCTCACCGAGAACTCCTCGCGCGACGTGCAGATTGCCTTCGCCAACGAACTGTCGCTCATTTGCGACAAGGCCGGCATCAACGTCTGGGAGCTCATTGAACTTGCCAACAAGCATCCGCGTGTCAACATACTGCAGCCCGGAAGCGGGGTGGGAGGGCACTGCATTGCAGTGGATCCCTATTTCATTACGGCCGACTTCCCCCGCGAAAGTCAACTCATTGGCAAGGCTCGAGAGATCAACAACTACAAAGCCTTTTGGTGTGCAGAAAAGACCCAGCAGGCCATAAAAGAATTTGAGTTAGAGAATGGTCGCGAGCCGGTGGTAGCGCTCATGGGGCTTGCCTTTAAACCCAATATCGACGACCTGCGCGAGTCGCCCGCCAAGTACATAGCTACACGTATTATGCAAGGCCACAACAACGGTGACTTCCTGATTGTGGAACCCAATATCAGCGAGCACAAGGTGTTTAAGCTGACCGACTACCAAGAAGCCTACGAAAAGGCCGA
>DBQD01000012.1:7908-8604 GCA_002305715.1 Proteiniphilum sp. UBA1403
TTCCAGCAACAAGCCGAACAATTTGAAACAATTGTCTGTGTAACCGGTCAGCACCGCGAAATGCTCGACCAGGTGCTCCGACTCTTTGAAATTGTCCCCAACTACGATTTGAACATCATGAAACCGGGGCAAGACCTCTACGACATCACCGCCCGCGTACTCACCGGCCTGCGCGATGTGTATAAAGAATCAAAACCCGACTTGGTGTTTGTCCACGGCGACACCACCACCTCCATGGCTGCGGCCTTGGCTGCTTTTTATCAACAAATCCCCGTCGCCCATATCGAGGCAGGACTTCGCACCCACAACATCTACAGCCCCTGGCCCGAGGAGATGAACCGGCAGATCACCAGTCGCATTGCCACCTACAATTTGGCACCCACACCCCTCAGCAAGCAGAACCTGTTGAAAGAAGGCATCCAAGAGGAGAGCATCACTGTCACCGGCAACACCGTAATCGATGCCCTGTATCTGGTGGTCGACAAGATCAAACAAGACGCCTCACTGGCCGGAGAACTGCAACAACAATTGAAAACAGCCGGTTACGATACCCAACAACTGAATGGAGGCAAGAAACTGGTCCTGATCACCGGCCACCGGCGAGAGAACTTTGGAGAAGGATTTATCAATATGTGCAACGCCATCAAAACGTTGACGGAGAAATATCCCGATGTCGATTTTGTCTACCCCATGCAC
>DBQD01000068.1 GCA_002305715.1 Proteiniphilum sp. UBA1403
ACCGTCGTCAGAATATTGGGTACCAATTGTCCATTTACGTCGGGCACGAAGGTGGGCAGATAGGTTTCAGGGATCGACTTCTTCACCGATGCGGTCGTGAGGAGATAGTTCCCTGTTGCCGAAATCTTGGGCATATAATTGGCCCTGTATGCTTTAACTTCAAAGGTAGCCATCTTCCTTTTCTCGGCAGCCATGCCCATCTGCTTGTTGTTCTCGAGAGCCATCTCCCTACTCAATGTGGGGTTCAGTTTATGCTGTGCCTGCAACGATGCGACCGGAGATCCGGCTGCCAAAAGAAAACAGGTAACTAATATTGTTAATACGTCTCTCATTGTTTTGGAATTTTAATTTTAAAGAAGAGCGAGTAGTACAAGGGGATGACTATTAGTGTAATAAGCGTACCAACCAGTAATCCTCCCATGATGGTCACCGCAAGCGATCCAAACAGGTCGTCACCCAATAATGGAATCATACCGAGGATGGTGGTAAGCGAAGCCATCATCACTGGGCGGAAACGACTTGAAGAACTTACCAACAATGCTTCAATCGGATCCACATCGGAAAGCAGTTGTAACTCAATCTCATCCATCAACACTATTCCGTTCTTAATGATCATTCCCACCAATCCCAACATACCAACAATCGCCACAAAACCAAATGTTTTGCCGGAAGCGAGCATGCCAAAGATCACACCAATCAACAAAAGTGGAATACAGCACACAATGATAATCGGCTTCCGGTAATCCTTGAACAGCATAATCAGGATGGCAATCATAAGGATGATGGCCAAGGGGAAGAACTTGAAGAGATAGGAGCTCGACTGTTCACTGGCCTTATGTTCACCCTCCCATTGCATCGTATATCCTTCGGGGAGTTCAATGTCTTCTATTTGCTCGACAATGGTCTGCCGTGCATCTTCCGTGCCGATACCGACCACCGGGCTTCCCTGTGCACGCATGGCGCGCTGTCCATTATAGCGAATCACCAACGGATCCTCCCAAACGAGTTTAACCCCTTCGGTCACCTGGCTCAAAGGAACAGTCCGCAGCGCCTCCTCCAGAATATCCTCGGAGGAGTAAGCACCTGTAAGCACTCCTTGCAACAGGTCCTTATCTATAAAACTAAGAGAAGGCAACATGCTAAATATTTGTGCATTGTCGAGATACTCAATTGGATTTCCTTCGCCATCCACGCTCTTTAGATAGATAGTCTGCCGATGGTTGCTGTCGTAAAACACACTAGCAGGAATACCACCGGTTGCACTTAGAAGCGACAGTGCCACATCCTGTCTGGTGAGTCCCACATTACGCGCAATGGGCTGGTTATAGTCGACCATCAACACGGGCGACTTAGGCTCCCAGTTCGAAGTGGTGAGGTGTATGGCGGGGCTCTCCTCCATAATTTTTTCTGCCTGAGCCGTCAAACTGCGCAACACTTCCGGATCGGGTCCATTAAACTGTACCTCAATGGGGTGTTTCTTGTACATCAGGTTGTACCGCTTCAATCGCACAAAAGCTTCTGGATAGCTGGCAGTGAGATGTTGCTGTATCTCATCCATTGTAGCAACAAGCTCTTTTGATGAAGTGTAGTCCACAATCAACTCTCCATAAGATAGTGAGGGGTCGGCCATGCTGCGCACTAGATTATAACGTGCAGGTGTACCTCCTACTGAGGTGGTGACATGCGTTATCTCGTCACGTGACAGTAGATAATCGGTAATCGACTTCAGATCTTTTGAAACCCGCTCGCTTGAATATCCCTCCGGCAACTTGTATTCTATATAGAGCTGGTCGTAGTTCATATCGGGGAAGAACCCTTGCGGTAGAAAGCGATAGCAACCAATCGCAATCAGCAACAACAACACGGTGGCTCCAATGGTAAACGCTCTGTGATGAAGCGTCCAGGTAAGCACAGTACGAAGTGCGCGGTAAAACATGTTGTCGTATGGATCCTTTCCTTCTTTCTCTTTCTTTATTTTAAGCATCCTGTCGGCTTGAGCCGGAACATAGACCAAAGCCAATAACCAGCTAAGCAACAGAGAAACAGCCAATACAATAAAGAGGTCACGCACGTAATACCCTGCTGTGTCGGGCGACAGATAGATGGGGAAAAAGGCCAAAATAGCGATCAGCGTTGCGCCCAACAGCGGCATGGCTGTTTTCCGACCGATGGCTGTCAACGCCTCTTTGCGGGTCATACCTCGTTGCATGTCAATCAGGATACCATCGAGAATCACAATAGCGTTATCCACCAGCATACCCATTGCGAGGATGAATGAACCCAGCGATACACGCTGCAGGGTGCCTCCCGTGAGGTTGAGAATCAACAATGAACCCAATACAATGATGACCAAATTAAGACCTATGATCATCCCACTGCGAAATCCCATGAAGAAGATAAGGAGCAGCACCACAATGATGACCGACTCTGCCAGGTTGACCATAAAAACATTCAACGCATCCGTCACGCGGTCGGGTTGGAAAAAGACCTTGTGCATCTCCAAACCCACCGGCAGTCGGCTATCAGAAAGCTCTGCCAGTCGCTTCTCTACCCTCTTGCCCACTTGGGTGATATCGCTATCGTAATGGGCTGCTATCGCAATACCCAGTGCCTTCTGATTGTCGTATTTCATTTCGTTACGTACCGGCTTTTCGTAACTGGTCCACACTTTGGCAATATCCGACAGACGAAACTGATCGCCCTGATGCCCTTGTAGCAGAAGATTACCAATTTCTTCCACATCTTTGTAGCGGTCATTTACGCTAACCCGGAGAGACATGTCGCCAGAGTCATAATAACCCGAGTAGACCGTTTTGTTTTGCCCTGTAAGCGTAGAAAGCACCTCGGCAGGCGAGATACCTAAGTTGGCCATCTTATCTTCTTGCATCTCTATATAAATGCATTCTTTACCCAAGCCGTAGATATCGACTCGCGACACGCCCTCCACGGCAAGTAGTTCCCTCTTGATCAGCTCAGCATAATCGCCCATCTCGCGATCGGTATATCCGTCGGAAGTCATGGCATAAAACATACCCATCACATCACCAAAGTCGTCTTTGATCATCGGCACCGATGCACCTTCGGGAAGCTGTCCCTGCGCATCGGCAATTTTACGTCGCAATTGGGTCCATTTTGCATCTACCTCATCATTGGGAACCAATGTAGAGAGTCCAACCGTAATCATAGAGAGGTCGTTCATGGAGCGACTCTCCACAAAATCAACATCTTTCATTGTGCTGATCGACTTCTCAAGCAGGTCGGTCACCTCCAACTCCACCTGATGTGCCGAAGCACCCGGATAGGTGGTCACTACCAGTGCTTGTTTCACCGTAATCTCCGGATCTTCCAGCTTGCTCATGCTCCTGATTGCTAGGAAACCGCCAACAAGCAAGCAGACAACCAGAAAAAGCACCAACTTCCGGTTGTTCAAACCCCATGTCCCAAAATCTATCATAACAAACCTCCTACATTTGTGACTGTTACCACCGGCAACAACTTCACTTTTTGTCCCTCTTTCAACGTATGGATACCAGCTGTAACAACCAGCTCTCCTTGTTGTAGACCCGAAGAGACCACAGCTCTGCCATCTTTCAGAATCTCAGAGATGGTTATTTTTCGTGTGGCTACTGTCTCACTGGTTGAATCATAGACCCACACAGTGGCGGTGTTTTCCAATTCAAAGACAGCAGAAAGAGGAATAGAGAATGTTGTAGTTTCCTCATTCCGGAACTGAATTGTGACCATCACCGACATTCCCGGTCCAGGCAGCTCATCACTACTGTTTTTCAAACGGAGACGCATCGTATAGAGCTGGTTTGCATTTGCTTGGGGTGTAATTCCGATCAACTCCAGAGGGAACGTAACCCCCGGAAAGACTTCAGCTCTGCAGGAATAATCGGCAAACTGATTGCGACGAACATATTCGGTCGAAGGGATATTGATCTCCACCTCTCCCGAGCCAGCCGCAATCATAGAGATTACAGGTATACCAGCACCAACCGTCTCACCCGGCTCAAAAAGCCGCTTCTGGATGTATCCATCCACTGGTGCCACAAGCTTTGTATCATTCAATGCATTGCGATGTGCATGCAACTTTGCAGAAATCTGCTGATAACCATAACGCGCCTTATCGTAATCATTGGGGGTGACCGATCCTTTTTCGTACAACTCCGTTACACGGTCTACCTCTGCTTTGATTTTATTATACTCCGCTTCGGTTGCAGCCAGCTGCAGTTCGTAATCGCGCGGATCGATTTGGGCAAGTAACTCCCCTTTTTTCACATGAGCTCCCACTCGTGCATATACATTCCCAATGGGACCACTCACCCGAAAGGCGAGGTTAATGTCGGAAGGAGCTGTGACCTTACCGGGAAATTGGATGCTTCCAGCCAAACCATAGATTCTTACGGTGTCGGCTTTAATTGTTTTTACCACTTCGCCTGCTTGTCGATTCTCTTTGCATCCCACAAGGAGAACAAGACAGCATGCTATGATCATACTTTTCTTCATCTTTATTTTGGTTTTATGTGATTCAATTTCTAGGCACAAAGGTAGAGCTAAAAGGTATATAGATTTTATTCAAAAATACGGCACAATTGTCCAATATGTCTTATTTTAACTATTTATTACCCCTATTTTATTCATTTTTTTGGTACATTTGGCGCTATTAACAAGAGCATGTGAACGTTTGTATGAAAACAGAAATGCAATTTCTGGAACGAGAGACAAAACGAGATGCCCTGAATGGACAGGGTTATCTGTTGCTCGACAGCACTTCAACCGATTTTAGTTCTCTCAAAGAGGAGCCTCCCTTCATTATGGATGCTGGGGTGGTTGTATTTGTTTGTCTGGCAGGTGAAGGAAAGGTGGCGGTCGACATGCAACATATCCATTTCCGCCGAGGAAGTTTAGTGATCCTTCTCCCCTACTCTGTTATTCAGGTTGTTGATATTTCGGAAGATGCAAAGATCACGCTGATTGCTACCGGTATGGGATTTCTGGAAAAACTGGCCATGTCGCATCCGGTTGAGAACTATGTGGAAAAGATAAGGGAGATACCCTGCATACAGTTAAGTGAAAAGCAACTTGTGGAAGCTCGAGAGATATATCTCTTTGTGGAACGACTTTACAGAGAAGCGAGTGGTCCTTTAAAAGGTGAACTTCAGAACACGCTTATGACCCTACTCTCGCTTGAGATTGTAACGCTCTTTTCGGAACACCAACCTGCAGGAAAACAACGTCTTTCACGTCAGGATCAGGTTTTCCGTAACTTCACAATTTCACTTGCTAAGAATGTCCAGACACAGCGTACGGTTGAGTTCTATGCAAACGAGGCTTTCCTAACCCCTAAATATTTCTCAACCCTTATCAAAAAAAGATCGGGAAAGCTTCCCATGGAATGGATTACCGAACGAACCATTGTCCTGATCAAATTTTTGCTAGAGAACAGCAACAAGTCGATTCAGGAGATCTCCAATGAGCTAAACTTTCCCAATCAATCGTTTTTTACCCGCTACTTCAAGCAGCATACCGGTATGACGCCGACTGCATATAGAAATAAAGAATAGAGGAACTCTCCATTTTTTCACAGAAAGGTATCAATGTTTGTGCATTCCTCCAGTTTCTAAAATATCATGCACAGCCTCTACAGCATGGGTGTAATCAATATAGGCGGAAACGTATGCACGTCCCTCTTCTACAGAACGATCCTTCACGGGATATAAGGCGGAAACTTTTTCATATTTTTCCATTAACTGTCCATTTATGTGTCTGTTTAGTGCCGTTAACAGCGCCTTAAAATCTCCCGACTCCAACGCTTTGTCGCTCATCACTGTAATGTGTGCAGTTGTTCCGGCCGCTTTGAGTCCGGTGAATGGAGCTCCTTCCATCTCACGATGTAAGCGAACGAATGTTTCATAAAAGTGAGTCCGTACGATTTCATACACCATTGGATCTCCATCTTTTAGACTGTAGGTTTTGTGAAACAGAGGTACCACCGCAGCTTCATCTTCTACTCGAATCCATTTCTTGATTAATTCCACATTATTTGTCTCCAACGCTTTGGCGGCATCCAATAAAGCGGGACCGTCGAATGAATCACAATGAGCCGAAGCTGGTTGGATACCCAGGAGAGAAATGAAGAGGATAATCGATAGAACTAATAGTCTGTTCACGCTGTTTTTTATGAGCTTGTTGCTAGTTGTTTTCATCATTTTAATTTTTAGTTGTTCGTAATTTTCCGTTTATTTGTATGCCAAAGGTAGATACCTACAGACTGTAAATTTGTCACTTAGGTGACATTCATAATTCTTTTCAAATACTTAACAATTTCCGGCATTGAAACCAAATATAATGTTTAACATAAAGGAAGTCCATCACCACCATAATCAGGAACCCTCCTACTGTCCACTCTTCCGGGGAATGACGCAGCAAGAACACGACGATTTTTTGGACAGAAATGTGCGGGAAGTTCTCACATATAAGAAAGGTGAAGTCGTTGTACGACAAGGTGATCACATTCACTCTGTGCTGTTACTGGTTCAAGGAAGTGTACGCACGGAGATGATCACCTTGGAGGGAAATGTGTTGGATCTTGAAATTCTAGAGGCTGTAATTCCTCTTGCCCCCTCTTTCATTTTCGGGGCTAATAACAACTACCCATTTGATGTGATTGCCGTAGAGAGTGCCGTTTTCCTGAAAATATCGAAAGAGGCTTGGCTAGACGAGATGGTAAGCAACAAACAACTGTTGAGTAACTTTCTAACAATGAACGCCGATTTAACCCTGTTCTTGACAAACAAGCTACAGATGATTTCATTGAAAAGCCTTAGAAAGAAGTTGGCGACATTCTTCCTAGAGAAGACCACAGCGATGGACAACACATTTACATTGAAACGATCACGCACTCAACTGGCTGAGCATTTCGGTGTGCAACGTCAATCACTTGCTCGCTCGCTGAAAGAGATGGAAGAGGAGGGAATCATCCAATTGAAAGGACGTGTTGTAAGTATCCTCGACCGTAATAGACTTATGTATGAGTAAAAAACCAACAGAGTTACTTCGTGCTCTCTCATTGAACGATGCTATAGGTATAGGTTTAGGAGCTATCATAGGTGCCGGAATTTTTGTCGTCACAGGAGTCGCAGCAGGTATCTCGGGTCCCTCTTTTTTAATTGGTCTATTTATCGCAGGAATCATTGCTGGATTCAATGGTCTCAGCTCGGCGCAACTGGCTGCTGTTTATCCTCATTCAGGGGGAACGTATGAGTATGGATATCGCCTACTAACCCCACTCTTCGGGTTCTCGGCAGGTTGGATGTTCCTAAGTAGCAAACTCGCTGCTGCAGGTGTGGTAGCTATTGGCTTAGGGAGCTACATTCACCAGCTCCTTCCTATTGCCTCAGAACGCCTGATTTCACTTATTGCCGTTATTCTACTCACCGTGGTGAATTGTTTCGGAATTAAAAAAGCGGGAGTGCTTAACCTACTGATTGTCTCCCTCACCCTACTCTCGCTCTTATACCTTATATTCAGCGGTATCCCTGAAATTGACAGTCCCAAATTCACACCGTTTGTACCCTTTGGTATATCGGGAATAGCCGAATCTGCAGCCCTGCTTTTTTTTGCTTTTACCGGTTATGCACGAATTGCCACGTTGGCCGAAGAGGTCCATGAGCCTAAGAAGAACATACCAAAAGCAATCATAATCACCATCATCATGGCAATACTACTTTATATGGCCGTATCCATTGTGGCGATAGGAGTGCTTGGTAGTGAAAGCATGTCAGAGAGTAAGTCGCCCTTACAGGAAGTGGCAGCTGCCTTACACACGCCTGGCATACGGACTATTGTGGCAATAGGAGCCTCCACTGCGATGCTGGGTGTATTATTGAGTCAGATTTTAGGAATAAGCCGGATGATGTTTGCCATGGGTCGAAGAGGAGACCTTCCCTCTTTTTTCCAAAAAATAGACAATCGCTACAAGGCACCTCTTACTGGAATAATAGTCACGGGAATCATTATCTTACTCATCACAATAGTGGGATCATTCGAATTCATTATCAGGTCAGCCTCCTTCACTATTTTACTCTATTACAGCATCACCAACATCGCGGCCCTGCGTCAACCCAGTACCGAACAACTATATGGAAAGACTGTGCCTATATTGGGCCTCATAGGATGTGTGGCAATGGCTGTGTCATTACCGATTGAAGTGGTACTTTCGGGAATAGGGTTACTTTCAGCCGGATTTCTATTCCGATTGCTTTTCCACCTTGTACGATCCTTATCTGAAAAAAAATAGAATGGTCAATAAGGTCATCCTTTTCAGGCTTTCCCCGTCACCGTTTTTATGAAGACATCATTCATGGTGGGGAGCTCTTCATCAAAACTTACCACTTCATATCGTTCAAAGATCTGTCGCACCATCTCATTGGTGCTCAACTCATTCAACTTCTTCACCCGCAGATCGATGAATTCATGATAAGGCTCTTTCGACAAGATCTCAATGTCTGGGTGTTCAAAATCAAAATCATTGGCCAACAAACGGAATTTAAATATGTTGGGTCGGTGTTGTTTACGTATGTCAAACACATTACCCTGCAAGACAACCTGCGATTTGTGAATGAGCGCAATGTTGTCACACAGCTCCTCAACCGACTCCATGTTGTGAGTAGAGAGAATAATAGTTTTTCCTTGCTCTTTGAGTCGCAGCATTTCGTTCTTCACAATGTCGGCATTTACCGGGTCGAAGCCACTGAAAGGCTCGTCGAATATCAACAGATCGGGATTGTGAATCACGGTAGAAATAAACTGCACCTTTTGTTGCATACCCTTCGAAAGCTCTTCCACCTTGCGGTTATACCAATCCATGATATTGAAGCGCTTGAACCAAATCATCAACTCACGATGTGCATCCTGCTTCGAGAGACCGCGTAGTTGTGCCAAGTACATTGCCAATTCGCCTACTTTCATCTTTTTATAGAGACCGCGCTCCTCCGGTAAGTACCCAATGTTGTACACATCTTCAGCTCGTGAAGGTCTACCTTCGATAAAGACACTTCCGCTATCGGGTGCAGTGATGCGGGTAATGATCCGAATAAGGGTTGTCTTTCCTGCCCCATTGGGACCCAACAGACCAAAAACTGTTCCTTTGGGAACCTGAATACTAACTTTATTGAGAGCCAGGTGGTTCGCATATTGCTTTACCACTTCATTTGTTTCTAGGTACATATCTTATTCAATTGAAATATTTCAAAACAATGCGCTCTCCAAGCTCTTTGGCGAGCACCTTTTTCATCTCCTGTAACTGTTGTAGCTGGTTAATAAGTGTCACATAATCGTTCTGGTCGCCCGACTTCATTGCATCCTTCACCTCTTTAATTTTCTGAAGTACATAGAAATTCTTCAATTCTGTTGTAGCACGTGGAACATAGGAATTCAAACGGTTCCTCTCCAGTAGTCGGGAGTTCTTGTCGTCCATCTCCTCTCCCAAAATCTTGGAATGTATCTTGCTCAACTGATATCGGTCGCTAATCAGCTCCGATGCAAGTTTGCTTACCTGCGGATCGGGATGCGACAAAAAGAAGCGACTCGCTTCAAAGTTTGGATCGTCGATATGCTCTACTGCCTCTTCAAATATCTGCCTGTAGAGCTCATTTGAAAAGGAAATATGATCGCGCCCCAAATCAAAATGTACAAATTCGGTTACACCCATACCCTCTTCCACCAGCACATCCTCTTCGATTACCTCTCTTCCTACTTTCTTTTTTTGTTTCTCAAACTTCTGGTAGATAGGAGCGTTACCATATCGAACCACATATCGCAAGATCTCCAGTTCATATTTATCAAACGGATTCTCAGAAATTACATGTGGGCTGACCTGTGAAGTACCAAAGATGGGAGCAGGCTGACTCTGCTTCTCGCTTCGTTCCTTCTCCTTATCACTCTGTTCTTTTTTCCGTTCTAAATGTTTTACTCTTTTCTTGTTAATTTCGGCAATGAGTACCTGCTCCTGTATGTTGAGCATGCGGGAACAGTCCTGGATATAGACCGATCGGGTGATACTGTTGGGAATGAGCGCAATGCTCTCTACCACATTGGAGATCAACCCCGCCCGTTTGATGGGGTCATCCCCCACCTCATTCAACAGTAGCTGTGTCTTAAAACGTATGAAATCGACCTCATGTTCCGCAATATAGCGATGGAAGTCTTCTGCATTCTGTTTCTTAGCAAACGAATCGGGATCCTCCCCCTCGGGCAGCAATACAACCTTCACGTTCATGCCATCTTCCAGCAACAGATCAATACCGCGCAGCGCTGCTTTGATACCGGCTGCATCACCATCATACAGGAGTGTGATGTTTTCTGAAAAACGGTGAATCATGCGTATCTGACCATGTGTCAGTGCGGTACCTGAGGAGGCGACCACATTCTCAATTCCGGCCTGATGCATGCAGATCACATCAGTGTATCCCTCTACCAGAAAAGATTTATCCTGTTTTACAATGGCATTCTTGGCAAAATAGATGCCATACAGCTCATTGCTCTTAGAGTAGATCTCGCTTTCGGGAGAGTTGACATACTTGCCCACATTCTCCGCCTTCTTGAGGATGCGTCCTCCAAAAGCGACCACCTTGCCGGAGAGAGTATGCACCGGGAAGATCACTCTACCCCGGAAACGGTCCACCAGAGGTTGATTGTGTTCACCCCCAGTAGAAAGACCCGTTTTAAGTAGAAATTCCTTTCTAAATCCGGCTTTTTGTGCCTCCACCGAAAAGGCATCCCGCTGTTCACAGCTATAACCCAACTGAAACTTTTTAACGATATCATCGCGGAAACCTCTTTCTCTGAAATAGCTGAGACCCACCGCCTTTCCTTCGGGATGTTTGTGGAGCGTCTTGACAAAGTAATCACGTGCATATTCATTCAAAATGAACATGCTCTCCCTGTCGCTCTGGGCCTGCTTCTCCTCGTCGGTGAACTCCTTTTCAACGACTTCGATGCCATACTTACGAGCGACATACTTCAATGCCTCATAATATGAGAGCTGCTCATGCTTCATCACGAAGTGAATGGGAGTTCCCCCTTCACCACAGGCAAAACATTTGCAGATATTTTTCGACGGAGAGACATAAAACGAGGGTGTTCGATCGTCGTGAAATGGGCATAATCCCACCCAATTCACACCACGTCGACGAAGCGTAACAAAGTCGGACACAATGTCCATTATCTGGGCTGCGTCCTGAATGCGGGTTATGGTTCCTTGATCAATCATTGCAACTACGAAATTAGTGATTTATGTCGTGAAATCACATTTTTAAAAAAAAAATCATACATTTGCAAGAAGTAACCCATTCCAAACTATATTAAACTAGTAACAATGAATGCAATTGATTGGTCAAGCATTTCGTTTGGCTACATGAAGACCGACTACAACGTACGAAGTTATTTCTCCAATGGAGAGTGGAGCAAACCCTCCCTGGAGACATCGGAATATCTAAATCTTCACATGGCTGCTACCTGTCTGCATTATGGACAAGAGGCCTTTGAAGGGTTGAAAGCTTTTCGTGGTAAAGATGGCAAAGTTCGCATCTTCCGTATGCGCGACAATGCTCTGCGTTTGCAAGCCTCCTGCCGCGGCATTATGATGGCCGAATTACCGGTCGAACTTTTTGAGGAAATGGTGCTGATGGCCGTAAAAAATAACGAACGCTTTGTACCACCCTACGAAAGTGGGGCATCGTTGTATATCCGTCCGTTACTGATTGGCACAAGCGCTCAGGTGGGTGTGAAACCAGCCGCTGAATACACATTCCTGATTTTTGTTACACCGGTGGGTCCCTACTTCAAAGAGGGGTTTAAACCAACCCCCATGGTTATTTTACGGGAATTCGATCGAGCTGCGCCACTGGGTACCGGTACTTACAAAGTGGGCGGTAACTACGCCGCCAGCTTACGTTCAGGAGAACTGGCACACCAGAAAGGATACTCTGCAGTTTTGTATCTCGATGCAAAAGAGAAAAAATATATCGATGAGTGTGGTCCTGCCAACTTCTTCGGAATCAAAAACAACACCTACGTAACACCCGAATCGACCTCTATCCTACCCTCCATCACCAACAAGAGCCTTATGCAGCTGGCCAAGGATTTGGATATGAACGTTGAACACCGACCAATTCCGGAAGATGAACTAGCTACATTTGAGGAAGCCGGAGCATGCGGTACAGCCGCCGTGATCAGTCCCATTTTGCGAATTGACGACCTCAGTGAAGAAAAAAGCTACGTTTTTTCTAAAGATGGTAAAGCTGGTCCCATCAGCGAGAAGCTCTATCACAAACTACGTGCCATTCAATATGGCGACGAGCCCGATCTCCATGGATGGGTCACCATTGTTTCATAAGACAAATGAAGCGGCTACGGCCGCTTTTTTTATGCCAGAAATTAAAAAATTATCTTCAGAGATTGGTGTTCACAAAAGGAGATAAAAAAACTATGCTCTTAAGTCCCCCGTATCACTACGAAAAAAATAAAAACATAGTTAAGATTTTGGTTGGATTAAATAAAAATCAATGCGCGTAATTCTATTCTTTATTCAATGAATCTGTAACAAAAGTAATATGTCGGAATGGGTTTATAAAATAATTAGCTTTCCATTTACCCATTTTGAGGAATTTTTCCACAATGTCAAAAAAAAGGACCTATTTAACTAAAACATGCACACAAACCTATTATTTAGTC
>DBQD01000052.1 GCA_002305715.1 Proteiniphilum sp. UBA1403
TTCGTTGAATTTAATCAATACAGAATAGGAAATTAGGTAGCAGTTTAGAGCAAATTGTATCTTTCATCGTTTTGGTAGCCGAAATATCGAAAAAAACCGCTTACTTTGTAGGTTGAAAGTAACGAAAAAGTATTATCAATCAACAATGCATGCACACAGCCGAATGACAGGCTGCAGGGTGTAATTCTGAAATTATGGCACAACAAGAAGAGGTTTTTAAAAAACTGGTATCGCATAGCAAAGAGTATGGGTATGTATTCCCTTCAAGTGAAATCTACGATGGCTTGGGAGCCGTGTACGACTACGGCCAGATGGGCGTGGAACTGAAAAATAACATTAAGAAATACTGGTGGGACAGCATGGTACTGCTGCACGAAAATGTGGTGGGAATTGACTCTGCCATCTTTATGCATCCTACTATCTGGAAGGCATCGGGACACGTGGATGCTTTCAACGATCCGCTCATCGATAACAAGGATAGCAAGAAACGGTATCGTGCCGATGTACTGATTGAAGATCATTTGGCAAAACTGGATGATAAGATTGATAAGGAGGTGCAAAAGGCTGCAAAACGCTTTGGGGAGTCGTTCGACGAGGCCATGTTTCGTGCAACCAACCCTCGCGTACTGGAACAACAGCAGAAAAGAGAGGAGATTCACACCCGCTTTGCAAAGGCATTGAACGATAACAACCTTGAGGAACTGAGACAGATCATTGTGGATTGTGAGATTGTTTGCCCCATAAGCGGTACTCGCAATTGGACCGAAGTTCGTCAGTTTAACTTGATGTTCTCTACCGAGATGGGGTCCACAGCCGATGGTGCAACCAAAATATACCTACGCCCCGAAACGGCACAGGGTATCTTCGTGAACTTCCTCAACGTGCAGAAAACAGGCCGTATGAAGATACCGTTCGGTATTGCACAAATTGGAAAGGCTTTCCGCAACGAGATTGTGGCTCGTCAGTTTATCTTCCGCATGCGGGAGTTCGAACAGATGGAGATGCAGTTCTTCGTGGCTCCGGGCGAAGAGCTAAAGTGGTTTGAACACTGGAAGCAGTTCCGAATGAAGTGGCACCAGTCGCTGGGCTTTGGCGCAGATAAATATCGTTTCCACGATCACGACAAACTGGCGCACTACGCCAATGCGGCGACAGACATCGAGTTTGAAATGCCATTCGGATTCAAGGAGGTGGAGGGTATTCACTCTCGTACCGACTTCGATTTGAGCCAACACGAAAAATATTCCGGTAAGAAGCTGCAGTATTTCGATCCGGAACTGAATAAATCCTATGTACCGTTTGTGGTGGAGACTTCCATTGGGGTAGATCGTATGTTCCTCTCCATCTTGGCTGCATCGTACTGCGAGGAAGAACTGGAAGGTGGAGACAGTCGCGTTCTGCTGAAGCTCCCGCCGGCACTCGCTCCGGTGAAGCTGGCTATCTTACCGCTGGTTAAGAAAGATGGGCTGCCGGAAAAAGCTCGCGAGATCATGAACGAACTTAAGTTCAGCTTTGCTTGTCAGTACGACGAAAAAGACAGTATTGGCAAACGTTATCGCCGTCAGGATGCTATTGGTACTCCTTTCTGTGCGACCATCGACCATCAGACGCTGGAGGACAATACCGTGACCATACGCTATCGCGATACAATGGAACAGGAACGGGTTTCCATTGAAGCACTGCAACGTACAATTGCCGACAAAACAGATACTAAAAACTTACTGAAACAGCTATCAGCATAATTTATGAAGAGATACCCATATTATTTCGTTTCAATATTGTTCGCTCTCCTGTTCTCGGCATGCGATGATAAAACTGAAACATTCGACGACCAGTGGAAGCTAGATAACGAAGCACAATTTGCTGCCATATCCAACAACTCGGAGTATGTGAGAATCAACTCTCAATCGGGGAAAGGGTATATTATGGTGAAGAATCTGGTGACGGGCAATGGCGAAACTCCCTACTTCACAAGTCAAGTAAAAGTTCGCTATACCGGCTGGTACAAGAATGTATGGTCGATGCCGGACGTTTATACCGACGATAAAGGGAATATCATTCAGAACAAAGTGATTTTTGACACGACTGAAACAACCAAGATTCCGCGTACATTTAGTGTAAACGGTGTGGTAGATGGTTTCTCCACAGCCTTGCAACGCATGCAGTTGGGTGACAAATGGGAGGTCTGGATGCCTTGGAAACTGGCTTACGGTGAATCTGGAAACAGCACCATAAAAGGATACACCACGCTGGTTTTTGAAATTGAATTGGTAAGTATCGTTAAACAATAAGAATGATACAATTATCATTCGAGTTATAAACCCTGCAAGAATTGTTCAATGGCACTCCTCACCTCCGTGCGGGTGCCATTGAAATTATTAACCATGATAGCAAAGGCTAACCGCCTATTACCATCAATAAGATAGCCGGCATAGCATTGCACACCACCAATACTGCCACTCTTTGCGGCAATCTTTCCCCGATAACGACTGTTCCCCATAAAACTTTTCAGGGTTCCATCTATTCCGGCAATTGGTAGTGAGTTAAAAAAGGATGTTGAACATGTGCTTTGTTGATGCATGTATATGAGCAGATTGGTAAGATATTGTGCACTCACAGCATTTTTTGGGGCTAGTCCGCTTCCGTCGTACATCTGCAGAGAAGTGGTTTCAATGCCTTTGGTGACCCAATATTTGGTTATAAAGGTGATTCCTTCCTCGAGGGCGTCTGCATAGATGTTGTGGTTGCTATTCCTCCCAATTGTGCGGATCAGATGTTCGGCAAAATGGTTGTTGCTCTCCACATTTACCTCGCGCACAATATCCTTGAGTGGCGGAGACACATAGGAGTAGAGCACCTGCCCCACTCTATAGGGTTGATTGGCTGCTGGGGTACTGAACCTGGCAAGATAATCTGCTTTGGCTGTTTCTACCTTTTTAATCTTTATGCCTGCCTGCTTCAGGTAGGTGGCCATTGTTTCTCCTAAAAACAGACCGGGATTGGGGATGTCGCCTTTGATGCTGAACTCGATACGTCCTGCAGGTATGTTACCCCTTACTGTTCTTTCAGGTGAAAACGGAACTCCATAGATATAACCGTTATCGCTCCCTGTGTTGTTTAACTTCAGCTCATTCTGAAATGTGAGTCCGTTCATTTGTGGTTCGGTACGGAGAATACGGGGTGGAGCATTTCGGTCTGTGGTGTTAAAGATAAGACGGTATGAATTGTCGTACACACTTATTCCATACGCTCCGGCAGCGTAATAATTACCCATATCAATCCAAGTCCATTCGGGCGAAATGCCGTCATACCCAAACAGGTTATCCACAATATAGAGGGTATATTCTCGTGAAGGGATGAGTGCTCTTTTAAGAGCATCGACGGCGGTTGTAAAGAAAAGGTCTGGATTGGTTTGAAAGACTTCGCTGGCCAATGTGGGGTCTCCCGTACCGATAACCAGTATGCGAGATGGATCATCAGCATCGAGTGCGACATCGGTCTTATAGCGGTAGTTCTCACCCAAAACCTCCAGTGCTGTTGCCGTGGTAATGAGTTTCAACACCGATGCGGGGGTAAGTGACTTGTCGGCATCATATTCCACAAGCTGCTTACCTGTGGTTATATCCACTACAGAGATACCGACCGATGCATGTTTAAGTGCAGGGTGATTGATAAATTTCTGTATAGATGTCTGCCCATAACCGACAGTGGTCAGAAGTGAGGTCAAAAGAATGAACAGGGATAATGCAATATTCTTCCGCATGCTGTTTTTGTTATTGTTTTTACAAAAATAACAAAAAAGTTGCTTCCTCTATTTGGGATTGATAATTACGGAGGTCATGGTGAGTGAACCGCCAACCGGCTCATCGTTAAAGAGGGCAATATCGTCTGTCTTCTCCTTGAGTGCAAGGGTATATAGGAGCGGTAAGTAATGTTCGGGTGTGGGAATAGCGAGTTCAAAGGCGAGCCCCTGTTTTCTGAATTGTATGAGGCGTTGATGATCGTCGTTCAGAATATAGGATTTCATCTTGTCGTTGGCCTCAATGGCCCAGTCATAACCGAAGGGATCACCGTCGAGACGTCGGAAGTCGACCAGCCGCAGGTTATGTACCATGTTTCCACTGCCAACAATCAGCACCCCTTTACGGCGAAGCTCACGGATCTCCTTGGCCAGTTCGTAATGATACTGTGCCGGTTGGGTGTAGTCGATACTCATTTGAATAACAGGGACATTGGCCTGTGGATAGAGATGCTTGATCACACTCCAAGCACCATGGTCGAGCCCCCAATTATAATCAAGCCCCACCTCTGTCTTTGTAATCAAATCTTTGGTCTTGTTAGCCCATTCCGGGCTGCCCGGTGCAGGGTATTGTACTTCATAAAGTTGACGAGGGAATCCGCCAAAATCGTGAATGGTCTCCGGGTTCGACATAGCCGTCACCCATGTCCCTCTTGTTTCCCAATGCGCCGAGATGCACAAGATAAGTTGTGGCCTGGGAAGGGAACGCCCCAATTTGCGGAAAGAAGCAACAAACCGGTTTTCTTCAATGGCATTCATGGGACTGCCATGGCCCAAGAACAGGACCGGCATCAAATCGGTACGACCAAATTGAGAGGTTATATTGCGTAGATTGCTGAGTGTCATTTTTGATAGAAGTTAAATGGAAAAAGACTGCCGTGCAGTATGCAGACAGCCTTTTTCATTCTTTACGATACAATTTAGAATTTAAATCCTACAGATAAATAGGCGTTCTGATTCTTTACGTTGCCGTTGCTACTGTTTGAGATATTAACAAGACCCATATCCCAGCCAAGATCCAACAGCAATGGTCCAAACTCAGCGCCTACACCTAGCCCCAAACCAGCATCAAAAGGTTTGTACTGACCGGCAGCGTCACCGAAGATTTTATCTACGTCCCACGTACCTGAAAGGCTTCCAACTTTCGCTTCGCGCTTACCGCCCACTCCATAGGCTGCATAAGGTCCTGCATGAAGAACAACGCGTGTTCCGGGGGTCACATCTACTTTGTATGCATAATGTACCGGGAGCTGCAGATAGTATAAATTCTCGGTATATTCTATATTCGGCGAAGAATCTTTAGCTTTAAAGCCTTTGGTCGTAAAAAACAGACCAGTTTGAATTGCAGAATTAGGAACAAATTCATAATCGAGTGCCAGTCCAAGATTAAATCCTATTTTTGGATTGTTATCATCTATCTCGTCGCCATACACCAGGTTCGACATGTTTACACCGCCTTTTATACCTAAATTCACCTGTGCGCTCACAACAGTTACGATGGCCAGCATCATCACTGCAACAATTAGTCTTAATTTCTTCATAATTCAATTAATTTTCATTGGTTCGTTAAAATTCAGCGTTGGGTCATTCGATCTCCAAAGCTTCTATTAAAACAGTTCGATGCTTTTTTTGTTCGGATTCCTCCGTTGACGCTCTCTCAAGTAAAAAATAAAACAACTCGTACGTTGAGGTATGGATGAGCAATCTTCAGGATAATCTTGTTGATGAAAATTGACGTAGATGTATTTTAATAAAATATTAGACTGGAAGGAGTATCGACAAAAATCTCGTTTGCGACCTCAATTAGTTGGGCAGAAGTAATGCGGTCTATTTGGGTGAAAATCTCCTCGATGGGGGTATAGGAATTGAACAGCAACAACTGCTTTCCCATGGAGAGGGCGTTGTTTTCGTTGTTCTCTGCCGCAATTCCCAACTGTCCCTTCCATTGTCTTTTGGCCAGAGAAAGCTGCATGGAGGTGAGTTCTTTTGTCTTCAGTTTCTCTATTTCCTTATTGACCAATCGAATACATTTTTCCCTTTGTTTCTGATCGCACGCAAAATAAATTGAGAGCAGTCCCGAGTCGGAATAGAGGATGGCGTTCGACTCCACCAGGTAAGCGAGACCATGTTTCTCGCGCAGTGAGTTGTTGAGGCGACTATTGAGGCTTCCTCCTCCCAGTAAATTATTGAGCAGGTATAGGGTGTACTTTTGGGGATGGTGGACCGAAAAGGCCGGATAGCCCAGCATTACATGTGTTTGAGAAGTGTTCTTCTCCACACTTTTCTGAAAAGGAGCCGTAGGTGTAGGGGCGGTCCGCTCTTTGCGGGGTGTTAAATTGCTTGTGATAGAGAAATATTTCTCCACCTGACGCACAACCTTGGCAAACGAGGTTTTTCCGTACGAGAAGAACACCATCTCGGAGGGGTGGTATTGACGCCATATGAATCGCCGGATGGATTCGGTATTGAATGAATTGAGAGACTCTTCCTCTCCCAGAATGTAATGACCCATGTCGTGACCCTGATAGAAGAGATTCTCAAAATCGTCGTAGATGAGCTCCGAGGGGGAGTCGTGATAAGAGTTGATTTCTTCCAGGATGACCTCCTTCTCCCGATCAATCTGACGCGATGTGAAGGTTGAATGAAAGAGGATGTCGCTCAACAGTTCGGTAGCACGGGGAAAATATTCCTCCAGAAAGGTAGCGTAAAAGTAGGTCTCCTCCTTGGTGGTGTAGGCATTTAAATCACCACCCACATGCTCCATGCGATTGGCTATATGGTGGGCTTTCCGCTTGGTTGTTCCCTTGAAGAGCATGTGCTCCACAAAGTGCGCCATACCCCATTCATTGGGGTATTCATCTCGTGTGCCGGTGTTGACAACAACACCACAATAGGATATTTCGGATGGAAAAGAGCGGTGAATAATTCGCAGCCCATTGGGCAATGTATGCGTTGATATCATGTTTGAATTTCTGTTTAAACGGTTCGCCTCATGTAGTGACTTTTTTGCTCGGGCGATAATCGTTCAATGGCGTACCGCAACATGGTACGTGGCATCTGGGTGTAGTTCTTGTTGAGAAAATCG
>DBQD01000033.1 GCA_002305715.1 Proteiniphilum sp. UBA1403
AACGGTATACTGTTTTAAATAAATATCAAAGACATGAAAAACCAACTATTAGTATGCGTTATATTGCTGGCGACGGTGAGTCGGCTGTCGGCACAGGAATCGTACCCACACATCTTGGTACATGATGGGGAGAAGATGGCCATCATGGAGAAGGTGGTAACGAAGGATTGGGCGAAATCGATTTACACAGAGATGGTCGAGAAAGTGCAACCTTATGTGGATCGCCATCAGACAGACAGGGAGTGGATTTTGAGTCGCTACCTAATGAACAGGGTGCCGGGGAAGCGCTACACGACGGTCTACTCAGACGACGAGGGCAAGCGACTGGTTAAATGGGAAGGGGATGCGCCGGTGCCGACGGTGCGGGTGAATACCTATTTGCGGTCGCCAATTACGAAAAACGGCACGTCGTACCGGAAGCCGACCATTGAGGAGCTGGTGCCGAACGATACGGCGCGGTTGATGTATTTATACAATCCGGAGACGAAGCTGAAGGAATGGGTGGATCCGGAGGCTTATATCACGTCGATAAATGGGGATATCAACGAGTTGGCGCAGTCGGCTGCAATCATTTACTGGCTGACAGGCGAGGAGAAGTATGCGACGTTTGCGGCGGATATTCTACAACAGTGGGCACAAGGGGCTTATTACCAGGAGCCAATTGTGGGGCCCTGCCGTACGGGGTTTCTGGATATGCAGACGCTGGGGGATGCGTCGTACAGGTCGCTGATTGTGGCGTATGATTTTGTGAAGCCCTTCATGAAACGGAAGGGGTATGATTTGCGGTACTACGAGAGGGTGTTTGAGAAGATTGCATCGACCTTGGCCTTTCGTGGCTTTTGGAACAACAACTGGTATGCGGCGGAGAGCTCAACGATGGTGTTTGCGGCGCTGAGCCTGGAAGATGTAGCGAAGCGGGATTATTATCTGCAGTATTTTCTGGAGAAGGACACAATTAATGGGAGCTGTGGGCAGTTGGCGCTTCCCTCAACTGTGGAGAGGTGGTTGACGCACGATGGGCATTGGAAGGAGCCGGGCGGTTATCACAACTATCCGGTGAGCAACCTCCTGATTGCGAGTCTGGCGTTGGAGAACAACGGCTACAGTGTTTTCAAGCGCTTCCCGGAGCTTTTTAGGGCGTCGTTTGCGATGATGAAATATGCATTCCCCAATTTGTCGGTCTCCGCATTTGGGGATACGGGGCATGCTACACCGAGTGGGGTGTCGCTGGAGATTGGTCTGATTGGTGCGGTAAAATATGGGGAGAGGGAGCTGGATGAGATGGCTGCATCGATGCAGAAACTGATTGATGCGGGCAAGTACAGACGGGAGAGTGCGGGCTTTCTGGGGCTGCTTTGCTATCTGCCGGAGATACCGAAGGCGACATCGACTTTTGAATGGCCGAGGAGCGGCNNNNGGCTTGATGGTGGGTGTGCAGGGGGCGACCTACAACCACAATCATTGCAACGGGATGGCGATGGAGCTGTATGGACTGGGTGGTATTATGGGTATTGATGCAGGTACGGGGGCGAATTACGAGCATCCTACGCATCGAAATTATTACAGTCAGTGGTCGGCACATAACACGGTGGTGGCGGCGGGCTCGTCGAGTTCAATTCCCTTTAGCGGAGCGGCCGGCACGAAGAGGATTGGACAGATTGAGCTGGTGGCGATGGAGCCAATGGCGGATGTGAGGGCGATATCGGAGAGTTATTCCTTCACCGAGACCTCCTACTTTGACGCATCGACAAAGACCAATCAGCTGCGGTTGTTGGCGATTGTGCGGACTTCACCTTCGACGGGTTATTATGTGGATATCTATCGGTCGGACAACAAGATTGCGAACGATTATGTCTACCACAATGTGGGAGATGGGTTGACATTGCTGGACAGAAACAGGGAGGCATTGGCGACGGTTACGACTGATTATCCGCTGATTGGAAATGATTATCCGGGGTTCCGCTTTTACACGGATGTGGAGAAGCTGGAGAATTATCGGGATAACGTGACGGCCCTTTTCACGGTGAAGAGGGAGGGTGAAACTGATAAGTTCATGCAGGTGCTGATGCCAAAGGAGAAAGGGCGAACCTATTACAGGGCTTTTTCGCCGAAAGCGAAGACGGCCGATTTTCACGATGTGACGAAGCCGCAGCCGGTGATGACGGTACGCACGAAAAAGGAGGCTTGGTCGAGACCCTTCATTGCTGTTTTTGAGCCGTTTGAGGGCGAAGGGAATCAGTCGGTGAGGGAGGTTGTGAAAATGGAGAAGATGTGCAACAAGCACAATACGGTGATGAAGGTGGTTAATTGGGATAATTCGTCGCAGATTATTTTGCAGGGAAATGATTGCTCGAAGGGTGTCTCTGGCGAGGGACTGGTATTTACAGGCTACTATGGGGTGGTGTCGCTCAAGGAGGGTCTGCTCGAAAAGATTTACCTGGGTAAAGGGAAGGAGATTGGGTATGAGAACGTTCTGCTTTCATGCGTAAATGAAGGTGGTTCAGCGGTGAATGACTCAACCGTGGGTGGCTCAGCGGAGAATGGTTCAGCGGTGAATGCTACAGCGGTGAGCAACTCGGCCGTGGGTGGTTCGGCAGAAATCTGCTTTTTGGGAAAGAATCAGATGTTGATTAACTGCAACACAACCATTCAGCTAAGCATATCAGGTTCAGCAATGGACGGGTTGATCGATAAGAATCTATCGATTTTGGGATTGCGCATTGAGAAGACAAAGAAGGGGGTGAAACTGACAATTCCGGCTTCGACAGATTTGGTGTTGAAATGGTAGAGTTGAAATGGTCTCCATCAGCATGGATGGAAAGGCAACTTCTTTATGTAGCTTCTTTATGCAGCTTCTTTATGCAACATAAATGCAACTTGAAAATATTCATGAAAAGTTCTTTATCATTTTCTATGGCTAAACAAAAATATTGTCCTATATTTGTACGATCTGAATTTCTTAACTAAACAAAATGAAAGTCATTTGAAGTATTTTACTTTTTATCTTTGCCACCTTCTTATGTTATTCATTTTCTGATGGTAAGAACACCTTTTTCGAACAGATTTATTCAGACCGGGAACCATTCACATCTCATCAAATGAATGAGATGGGCGAAACGATCTCTTCGCAATATTTTGCAATATAAAAAAGGATGTGATATAAATATCCCTGCATCCGTGTTGATAGGAATGTAAGACTGAAGCTATGATTTTCAATCAGGAGAAATTATATAAAAACGTTATCGGGGTAACCTTTGGAGGAAAGGACCTGCATGTGGCACGCATAGAAAACGGAGCCATTGCACAATATACACACAAGGAAGTCAATAATAGGGAAACGGAGGAGGTGATCTTGAATGAGATTATTTCGACGATTAAAACGGTTCACAACGATACGGTCTATGGTATTGGTGTGGGGATGCCTAGCTTGGTGGATGTGAAGGAGGGTATTGTGTACAAACCGACCAATATACCCGCGTGGAATAAGGTTCGATTAAGGGATATCCTCGAAGAGAATTTCAAAATTCCGGTATTTGTTAACAACGATGCAAACTGTTTTGCGTTGGGAGAGAAATATTTTGGCGTGGCCAAGGATTTTGACAATATTGCAGGTATAACAATTGGTACTGGCATGGGTGTGGGTATCATCATAAACGGAAAACTATACTCCGGTAAAAATGCAGGTGCAGGTGAATTTTGCTCTATCCCCTATCGCGATCACGATTACGAATATTATTGTAGTACCAAATATTTCGAAGAGAAATATGGCTTAAAAAACAGTATTCTTTTTAGCAGGGCGCAAAAAAAAGACAAGATTGCCCTGGCAATATATGAGTTGTTTGGTATAGATCTGGGAAATGCAATTAAAACAATTATGTATGCGTTGGATCCGGATGCAGTGGTGATTGGTGGACGACTGGCCGAAGCGTATGATTTCTACAAGGATTCGATGATGAAGACAGTGAAGACGTTTATTTATCAGAACACTGTGAAACATATTAAGATTCTGAAATCGGAAGAAAAAAACATCTCTACTTTTGGGGCTGCAGCCTTGTGCTTTGAAAACGGAAATGTATGACAGAGATGAAGAGGCCTAAAGTATCTATATATGATATTGCACGGGAGCTGAATGTGGCTCCATCTACCGTTTCGCGGGCAATTTCTGGTAGCGAGTTGATTAGCGACGAGGTTAAGGAGATGGTGCGTGCTAAGGCTATTGAAATGGGCTATAGTAGTCGAAAATTCAATATAAATAAGGGGGACACGATTGCAATTGTGGTGCCTGAGATTAATAACTATTTCTACCACAAGATACTGGAGGGTATTCAGCAAAAGATTGATCATAAATACTTGGTTTCTATCTTTTGTTCTTACAATTCATTTGAAACGGAAAAGGAGATCGTCTCCAGACTTTCTCCAACGCAGGTGGGCTGTCTGATTATCACTCAAAGTATGGATGCCAAAGATAGTTTACACATTGCGGAGGCAGAAAAAAAGGGGATTCCAGTGATTATGATGAACCGCGTGGATTATGAGTACCAATGTCCGAAGTTTGTGATTGACAATTACTTGGATTCGTACATGCTGACCAACCACCTTGTGAGTTCAGGGTACCAAAGGATTGCGGTTGCTGCAAAGCATTTTAATTGCTCTATTTATAAGGAACGATTGCAGGCATACAAAGATGTGCTGACAGAAAACAATCTTCCTTTTAATCCGGATTACATAATTTACAGTGAACTGACCCACGAAGATATTAATGAGGTGGTGATGCGTTTCCTTAATTTAAGACCACAACCGGATGCTCTTATACTTCCCGGTTTTAGTGCAGCCCTACATGCAATATCCATTACAAAAGTATACAACATAGATGTGCCGGGTGATATGGCAGTAGTAAGCTTCGACGAAGATCCGGAGTGCAAGTATTCTTTTCCTTCTATTACCGGTATTGAACGACCAGTGGTTGAGATTGGTAACAAAATTGGTGAACTTGCCTTGGCTATCTGTTCAAATACAGCGTACGACAAGAACCAAATTAATGTATTTAAATCGAACCTTGTTATCAGAAGCTCTTCTTTGAGGTTGGTTTCTAATTAGTATTGCTAATAGGTAATGGATTGATAACGGAGAGCTGTCCGTTTTTGGCTTTTTGTGTTGTTTTCAATAATCAGCGTGTGGAATTTACAACGGGCTTGATAATCCAGTGCATCAAACACAAACGACTTTCTTTAAGAATTGAATCATCTTTGCAGTTATGTTGACTCCCAACTTACAGTTTACTCGAAGATATATCTCGAAGTCGTTTACGAATTGAAGATTTAAATTATCCAAATAGATGTCATTCTTGGAATATTGATGAAGCATAAAGCCTTACTATTTCCCTTTACTTCTCCAATATCGGTATTCCATTGGGAAGCAGCAATGCCTAGCTTGGTACTAAACTCCACTTTTTCTCCATTTAAAGTGATTCTTGCAATAATCGGTGACTTGCCATTTTTCCGTACTGTACTCTTCTTCAGGAAAAATGAGATTCTAAAGGTGTACTTCATTGATTTTAATGTTACATGATTAAACTTATACCTAACGAAAGTAGTTGGGAATGCATGATTTATCATGAATTATTTGCAAAACCTAAAATATTGAGTAAATTTGCTATCCGTATTGAGTAAAATTTAATTTTATGTTTGAACGTCCTTATTTGAAATCGGTAAAAGCAAGAATTGAAGAGCCCAGAAAGTTTATTCAGGTTATTCTGGGACCTCGCCAAGTGGGTAAAACCACTATGGTGACACAACTTGTTGAACAGTTGTTAATCCCAAACTTATTCGAATCAGCAGATGCCATTTCAGCTACAAACTCTGCTTGGATCACACAAATTTGGGAATCAGCTCGCCTGCGGATGAAAGCGTCGAATGCTTCAGAGTTCTTGCTTATAATTGATGAAGTTCAGAAAATAGACAATTGGAGTGAAGTCGTGAAACAACAATGGGATAAAGATACTCGTGAGAAAATCAACATAAAGGTGATTTTACTAGGTTCTTCTCGATTATTAATTCAGAAAGGATTGACCGAATCCTTAGCTGGGCGATTTGAAACTTTATATTTAGGACACTGGTCTTTTCCTGAAATGCAGGAGGCATTCGGGTGGAGCATCGAACAGTATGTCTACTTTGGTGGCTATCCGGGATCGGCAACGTTGATCAATGATGAAGAACGTTGGAAGAATTACATAAAGGATTCGCTCATAGAGACGAGTATTTCCAAAGATATTTTGATGCTGACACGTGTTGATAAGCCTGCTTTATTAAAACGATTATTTGAATTGGGCTGCCTTTATTCAGGTCAAATACTCTCTTACACGAAGATATTAGGTCAGCTTCAAGATGCCGGAAATACAACAACGTTGGCTAACTATCTAAAACTGTTATCCGATTGTGGATTATTAGGCGGTTTAGATAAGTATGCCGGAGATATAATCCGCAAACGTGGCTCAAGTCCCAAATTCCAAGTATATAACAATGCATTAATTACAGCACAAAGCGATGATACCTACGAAAAAGCAATTGTCGATCCAAAGTTATGGGGACGATTAGTTGAATCTTCAATTGGAACTCATTTGATAAATCATGCTATTTCCGAAAGATACAACCTCTATTATTGGAGAGATGGCAACTACGAAGTTGACTTTATCTTAGAAAGAGGAGATAAGGTGATTGGACTTGAGGTAAAAAGCGGAATGAAAGTCGAAAATGCAGGTATGGGAGTTTTTGCTGAGAGGTTTCATCCTGAAAAGGTACTGCTCGTTGGGACAGGTGGAATTCATTATGATGAGTTTTTGAAGATTAATCCGAAAGAATTGTTTTAAAATTTACAATATGAAAATAATGACACTGAAATTACTAACTTAGCCGGGACACAGAGTTAAGCATAAAAGCTTATTTTTGTGTAATATGAGAAAACAAAGGACACATTTTGACAAGGCATTCAAAGAGAATGCGGTCAAACTCAGTTTAGAACGCAAGAATATTTCCGAGCTTGCACAGGAATTGGGTATTGCCCCTTTTCTTTTATATCGTTGGCGGAAAGAGTTCCAGCAGAAAAACACCTGATTATAGAAAGGGGTACAGCTTAAATTGTTGATTTACAGCAATATGTAATGGATTTGGACCGAGGGTTCGAAAAAAGAAAAACCTCTTATAATCGATTGACTATAAGAGGTTTACATTTTCTGCGGTATGGACGGGA
>DBQD01000016.1:0-36072 GCA_002305715.1 Proteiniphilum sp. UBA1403
CTTGAGTTGGGAATTTTAAATGAGTTTTTAAGTTTTATTATAAAATATTTGTACCTTTCAAGACTTATTTACAAATTGCTTCTACAGCGTATGTACTTTATAAATCTTGATAAACATGAGTAAAACAAGTNNTACTTTTGGCATGCAGTTCCCAAGTGTTTAGTGCAATGAATTTGATGTTGGAGGGCAATGGTTTACAGTGGGTAATTGCTAAAAAGAATAGGTACTAATATAAAAAAGAAAGCACATGAAATGGGAATCTTTAATAGGTTTTACTTTGTTAACTCTCTTATCCTGTGGAAATTCAGAGACGTACAAAGCTGATGTCATTATTTACGGAGGAACTTCTGCTGCGGTTACTGCAGCTGTGGAGGTAATCCAATCCGGTAAAACGGCAATACTAGTCTCGCCGGACATACATATAGGGGGACTCTCCTCGGGTGGACTCGGATTCACCGATACAGGTAACAAGGCAACCATCGGGGGCTTATCGCGGGAGTTTTACCACCGTGTGTGGCTTCACTATAACGATACAACTTCCTGGAAATGGGAGAAACACGATGAGTATGGCAACAAAGGACAGGGAACACCAGCCATGGATGGAGCAAACCGGACCATGTGGATTTTCGAACCACATGTGGCCGAGAAAGTCTTCGAAGACTTCATCAACGAGTACAAAATACCGATATACAGAGACGAATGGTTAAACAGGGAAACAGGCGTTGTAACGAATAATGGCAAAATTATTTCAATCACCACGATATCCGGAAAAACATTCAAGGGGAAAATGTTCATAGATGCTACGTATGAGGGAGACCTCATGGCAAGTGCAGGTGTCACCTATACAGTCGGGAGGGAGGCCTGTTCGAAATATAATGAGCAATGGAACGGAGTACAGGCAGGTGTATATCACCACAAACATTACTTTAAATCAGATATCAGTCCCTACGTTATTCCGAATGATCCCAACAGCGGACTCTTGCCCTATGTTTCCAGTGAACCCATTCAAATCAATTGCTCGGGCGATGACAAAATTCAGGCATACTGTTTCAGATTGTGCATGAGTAACCATCCCGAAAATCGGGTACCCTTTGAAAAACCGGAGAATTACGATTCGAAGAACTACGAGCTGCTGGCGCGTGTGTTTGAAGCAGGGTGGGATGAGTGGTTCGAAAAAAAGGCTTGTTGTATTTCGTAACTACCGATGAGCGTGTACCCGAAAAGATCAGAAACGAAATGAGCCAGTGGGGTCTGGCAAAAGATGAATTTACAGATAATGGTCACTGGCCACATCAATTGTATATTCGCGAAGCGAGAAGAATGATTGGACACTACGTAACGACTGAAAATGAAGTACTCGGGAAGGTAAACGTAGAAGACCCTATCGGGATGGGATCCTACACCATGGATTCTCACAACATCCAGCGATATGTAACAGATCAGGGTTATGTACAAAATGAAGGTGATGTGGGTGTTCATCCAAAAAAACCCTATAAGATCTCATATGGTTCCATCATCCCCAAAAAGGAAGAATGTACCAATCTGCTTGTTCCAGTCTGTGTTTCCTCAAGTCACATTGCCTTTGGTTCGATCCGAATGGAGCCTGTATTCATGATTCTTGGACAATCTGCAGCCATTGCTGCCTGTATAGCAATTGACCGAAAAAAAGCTGTTCAGGATGTTGATTATATTCTGTTACAAGAAAGAATGCTGCGTAAAAAGCAGATAATCAATATTGAATAGACATTAACTTCCTAATCAAGAACCAACATAATCCATAAAACCAATGATTACATTTTTTATTTGCCTGTCGATCTTGTTACTTGGTTATGTTTTATATTCCAAATACTTGGAAAGGGTTATGTATGCTCTCCGTACGTCACAACGGATTGAGCATCACAGAGGTCATTGGTATCTATTTAGGTAAGATTCCAAAACAGGTGATGAGAGTTTTCACCATCGTGCTCATGGTTCTGGTGGGTGCCGTTTTCATTTCTGGCCCTGCCAGTATTCTAGCTACATTGGGTGTTGTGGCAGCTCCGATTACTTCCGGTGATACAGCATTTAGGGGTGCAAGACTCATTGTGAGCGACTTGCTGAAGTTCGATCAAAAGCCGATAAAGAACAGGTTAATTATTACGATTCCGCTCTTCGCTTTTGGCTTTATACTTACTAGAATTAAATTCGATGTCATCTGGCGTTATTTTGCCTGGTCAAACCAGTCACTTGGAACGGTTGTTTTGTGGACAATCACTGTCTACCTGCTTCAGAAGAGAAAAACAGAATAAAATGCTGTAAATCTACCAGTAATTGAACCTTATTGAGGTCCGCTTTATTTACCTTCATGATTCGGACCATCTTACTACCTCAATTGGTACCCCTCTGTATCCCCTCCGTAGCCCCTCTGTAATCCCTCTGTACTTCCCTTATATTTTATAGAGGAAACATACAAGAAGATACGGACCATGTCCCTTTCGTCACAAGCCAGGAAATTTTATCTAATTTGATAAAAAAATGCAGAACCCAACATTTCAACATGAAAAATGCTGATTCAAAATTTAATATGAGTCGCTCTTAAAAAACAATCTTCAATATTTTTTTGTAAGTTTGTCCACAAATGTTATAAAAATGTGAACTGCTCCATGAAATTCTCATCACAACATAAAAGATTGTTTGAAGAGATTTATGTCACTCACTATGCGCGTATGAAACGATTTGCCATCCAGTATGTGCTTAGGGAAGAGGATGCAGAGAATATTGTACAAGATGTGTTCCTTAACCTATGGGAGCAGCAGTTTTATTATATGTCACAAACCAATCTGTTTGCCTTTCTTTTCACCGCCACCAAAAACCGCTGCATCGATTTTCTTCGGCATAAGACAATTGTCAGAAGAACTGCCGAGAAGCTGATTGATGAATATAATCTACAATTAAAGATGAAACTTCAATCGTTGGAAGCATTTGATGAGAAAATCTTTTCAGAACCAAATATTGAGACCTTAGTTCAAAAAGCCATCGACTCGCTCCCAGAGAGATGCCGTAAAATTTTTATTATGAGCAAGCTGGATGGGAAGAAGCAAAAAGATATCGCAACAGAACTAAATATTTCCATCAACACCGTAGAAAACCAGATGGCAATTGCTTATAAAAAATTAAGAGAGTCACTTCGAGANNTTTTTTACTTTAAATCGTATTACATTCAAACAGCATAATTGAATGGAGGAAATCTTGTTGAAATATCTTCTGGGTGAACTGGAAGAAACGGAACAAAAAAATCTGCTACGTCAAATTGCAGACAACGAAGAGTTGCGCGAGGCATATATCCGTATGCAAAATATGTATGCCCTATCCTTTTTAACTACTGACTTTTCACAAGAGATGGAAGGGAAAAAGGGATACCATGATTTCACACAGAGGCTGCATACAAAAAAACAAAAGAAGTTAATTTGCTCCATCATACAGTATGCTGCCATATTTTTGTTGATAACCACATCCACTTTTTTTGTTACACGTGCCCTATTCACTCAAGCTAACGATGAGCAAGAGTTGAATACGCTTTATGTTCCTGCTGGTCAAAGGGCTCAACTCACGCTGCACGACGGCACTCAAGTATGGCTCAACTCACAGTCCACACTCATCTATCCGAGCAAATTCTCAAAGAACAAACGCGAAGTTTCACTTGAGGGTGAAGCATACTTCAACGTAGCTGAAGATCGTAAAAAACCATTTGTGGTTTCCACGCAACAACTTACAATGGAGGTTTTGGGTACAGAATTTAATGTGGACAGCTACAAAAAAAATGGATACACTAGGATAGCCTTGGTCAATGGCTCTATCAAGGTGAGAGAAACATCAAAAAAGGGACAATCAATCTTACTATCCCCCAATCAGCAGATTACCTTCAGTAACAACCTCATGCGACATGAAAAGCTCTCCGACCCAGAACATTTGCTTTGGCGGGACGGTATTTATGCTTTTAATAATGCGAGACTAATACAGATAATTGAAAAATTGGAACTTTACTACGACACTCAAATAGAGATTGAAGATCCAGAAATCTTCAATGCAAGATACACGGGTAAGTTCCGTCAACGTGACGGAATCGATGAGATACTACATATACTACAGAAAACACAATCATTTAATATTCTGAAAGATCGAGAAAAAAACATAATCACCCTATCAAAATAAATCAAATTCAATTAAATCATTCACAAAAAACATATGCCTATGCAAAAGAAAATCATGTAAAAAAACGGTAGATGCGCCAACACCTACCGTCGAATTAAGTAAACACAGTATCAACTAATCTAAGTATTCACTTAAAACACATGCAAATATATGAAAATAAACACGTCATCGCATCATTCTGTCATTAATAAGAATGATCTATTAGATTTATTAAGAATCATGAAAATCTGCTTATTATTCCTATTTATCTTTGCATTTCAATTGTCAGCAGTCAACACAAATGCGCAGGATGCTACAATCAAATTGAAATCAAATACGATTACAGTAGGGGAACTGATCCGAGAAATTGAAAAACAAACCGATTATCTGGTTGTCTACAAAAACCTTGAGGTAGACACAGAGAAAAAGATCACATTGCAGGAGAAAACCAATAAGGTTTCAGAATACCTGAATGAAGCATTTGCAAATTCAGATATCACGTATGATTTTGAAAACAATTACATTGTCCTTGTTAAGAAAATCAATCGGAACGCTACGAACATCGCCGAAATGATCAAGGCAGATCAACAGTACGTAAAGAAGGTCTCCGGAGCCGTGAAGGATGAAAATGGTGATCCAATTATTGGGGCAGCTATTATGATTAAGGGAACAAACACAGGGGTAATTAGCGACATGAATGGTCGGTACTCAATTGATGTCCCTAATAATGACGCGGTTTTAGTATTTTCTTACATAGGTTATCTTACCCAAGAGATCCCGGTTGGAAACAACAGTGAAATAAGCGTAACGTTTGTTGAAGATCTCATTGGTCTTGACGAAGTTGTTGTAATTGGTTATGGTAGCATCAGAACTGCCGATGTTACCAGTGCCGTTGTTTCTGTGAAGCCAGAGGACTATACCCAAGGTAGCGTGCGAGACTTTGGTCAGTTGATACAGGGTAAGGTGGCAGGGTTAATTATTAACACGACCAGTGGTAACCCTTCTGGAAACTCATCAATCAGGTTGCGTGGTAATACCACACTTCACGGTACTAGCACAAACCCATTAATATTGATTGATGGAATACCGGGTGATTTTAACACGGTTGCTCCAGAAGACATTGAATCTGTCGACGTATTAAAAGATGGCTCTGCAGCGGCAATATACGGTACACGAGGTACAAATGGGGTGATTATTATAACAACAAAACGAGCTACCTCGAATATAAAAAATCATGTAGAATACTCGAGCTACATTAGCACACAAGCCATCAGAAAGAGATTAGAAGTACTGAATGCCGACGATTATAGAAGACTTATTAAAGAAGGTGTACTTGGCGCATCGCATGATTACGGAGGTGACACCAACTGGTTGGATGAGATTTCAAGAACCCCATTAATTCAAAATCATAATATCACGATTCGGGGTGGTAACAAAGAAACAAATTACCTGCTTTCTTTGATGTTCAATAACTCAGAAGGTATCTTCAAGAAATCATACAGAGAACGATTAACCGCTCGTGGTGATGTAAATCACAACATGTTTGGAGGTATAGTACAAATTAATGTTGGTTTATTATCACGCAACGACAATTTCAGTTCTTTCAACAATAATATCTTTAGATTGGTGAATCAGTACCATCCTACGATTCCGGTTAAGAACGCAGAAGGGAAATGGTTTGAAGCAGGTATTTTCGAAGTAGAAAATCCTGTAGCGCGTATCATGGAGCAAGACAATAGTACGACCTCTCTATTCAATCGCATCAACGGATCGGTTACCATTAACCCGTTACATGGATTGAGCCTGAAGGGACTTATGTCGTTCTCTAAATATCACTCTGATGGAGGTTCATACGAAACACATAATCATATTTCAACCGTTCGTGACGGTCGTAAAGGGGTAGCCAACCTGAATGCTTCACAAAATGTTCAGCGGTTGATCAACTTAACTGCTGAATATAAAAACAGCATCAATAATCATAACTACACAATCCTTGCCGGATATAGCTATGAAGATTATGACGGAACAAGTCATTCAATGAACAATACCGACTTCCCAACCGATATGTTCGGACGGTATAACATCGGCCTTGCACAAGCTATTAGCAAAGGATCTACTTTCTGGGGAATGAGTAGCTCTAGAAATGTAACCAACCTCATTGGTTTCTTTGGTCGTGTAAACTACAATTACAAAGATCGTTACCTGTTTATGGCGAGTTTACGACACGAAGGTGCAAGCCAATTGTGGGGAACAAAAGATCCTTGGGGGACTTTCCCGTCTATTTCTGTAGGTTGGAGATTAAAAGAAGAGCCCTTCTTGAAGGATGTTTCTTTTATTAATGAAATGAAATTACGTGCGGGCTACGGTGTGACAGGTACACAACCCAACAGCTCATTCTTAGGAGTAGGTACACTTGGTTATAGTGGTGCCGTTTATACCAATGGTGAATGGATTAAAACAATTGTTCCCACCCGAAATCCTAACCCATATCTGAGATGGGAGGAAAAGAAGGAAACCAATATTGGTGTTGATTTCGCCTTCTTGAGAAGTCGCATTTCGGGAAGTATTGATCTCTACAATCGTTTGGTCGACGGGTTGTTGTATGATTACACAGTGCCAGTGCCACCCAACTTGGTTAATACGACACGAGCCAATGTTGGTAAGATGGAAAATAAAGGTATTGAGTTCTTGTTGAGAGGGGTACCCATAAAAACAAAAACATTTGAATGGAGCAGCGACTTTAACTTCTCTACAAACAAAAACAAATTGGTAACACTCTCTAGTGACCTGTATGAGCCACAAAACTCCTATATTACAGCAGGTGATGCCCAAATTCCAATTTATGGCCCTACACACAGATTGGATGTGGGTGGTAAAATCGGAAATTTCTGGGGTTACAAAGTAGTTGATATCGATAGTGATGGAAAGTGGATTTATGAAGATCCAGAAACTGGGAATCCGGTACCTTACGATGAATTTGCAAAAGTAGATGAAAACAAAATGATCATTGGTAATGGTCTTCCCAAGTTCTACGTAGGATTGAACAACTCAATGAGGTATAAGAATTTCGATTTCTCTGTTTCTATGAGAGGTGCTTTTGGTTACGATATCTTGAACTTTGCAAGAATGTATTACGAAAACACAAAAACACATCAACAGTACAACCGTTTGAAATCAGCGTATGATCCAGTGTTCGGTAAAGCCATACTTAACAACGACTTAGACCTTGAGTACAATTCATATTATATTGAAAAGGGAGACCACTGGAAGATTGATAATATCACCCTCGGTTATACATTCAAGACCGACAATCTTAAATACATCAACAGGGCAAGAATCTATGCGTCGAGCCTGAATACTTTTATAATTACAAAATACAAAGGTATTGACCCTGAGGTGAGTGCAAGCGGACTTGATCCTGGTAATGATAGCCGGGATAAATACCCCACTGTAAGGACCTTTACTTTTGGTATCAACCTGAGTTTTTAACTTTTAATTGAAATCAAGATGAAAATATCTAAATATAAATACACGCTTTTGATTGTATTGTCCACTTTTATTTGTTCCGCATGTACGGAATTGATAAGTGACAGTTATAGCGAAATTATAGCCGAACAGTTCGAGCCAACAGAAGAGGAAGTACCTGCAATTATCGGAGCTGCATACACTCAATTACGTGCATCGATGCTTGATTTTGACGGGATTTGGCGTTATCAGGAAATTACCGCAGACGAAGTAGTAATACCTGCCCGACCCAATGGATGGGTAGACGGCGGTTTATACAGACGTGCACATGAGCACACTTGGACCGAAACAGAAACATGGAACCGAGGCTTGTGGACTCGTATATATCAAGGGGTAACGAATTGCAACCGCTTGATATACCAGCTCGAGTCGGGTTTCTTGCCTATCAGCAATCAGGATGTGTATGAAAGCACCATTGCAGAACTACGAGCTACTCGTGCATGTTATTATTACTTTTTAATCGACCTTTGGGGAAATGTTCCTATCCAGACAAAATTCGATATCCCTGATGGTTACTTACCGGAACAATCAAGCAGAAAAGAGGTGTTCGACTTCATCGTAAAAGAGCTGCTTGAAAGCATACCTCTTTTACCGAAAGAACGCAACCAAAGTACATATGCACGTTTCAACGAATGGGCTGCACGTACTCTATTGGCAAAAATGTATTTAAATGCCGAAGTATATACAGGCACAGCCGAATGGCAAAAATGTATTGAACAATGTGATTTGATCATCAATTCGAATGTTGGATACGGCTTGGAGCCTAGACAGAAAAATGTGTTCGTGACTGAAAACCAGAACTCAATTGAGATTATGCTGGGATTGGCCATCGACGCAAATTATACGACTGGCTGGAATACATTCGACCACCATATGCAAACATTACCGGCTGGTCTTCAATACAAATACAATATTACGCAAGAGCCGTGGGGTGGTATGTGTGCAATTCCGCAATTCATCGACACGTTTGATCCAGACGATAGCCGTTATCACGACAACTTTATCTATGGACCTCAATATACCATCGCTGGTGAACCAATTTTAATTACCATTGGTAGTGCTGAATATATTGGTAAACAAATGGATTTTGTGAACGAAGTTAATAGTATCGCTCAGTCTGAACAGCATCAGGGTATTCGTTTCGAAAAATACGAAATTGGTCTTGGGTCAAACAATATTTTAAATAACGATTTTGTTTTATTCCGCTTTGCTGATGTGTTGATGATGAAAGCTGAGTGTCTCCTACGTACCGGTAGAGCAGATGATGCTGCTGCAATTGTGACTCAAGTTCGTACCAGAGCTTTCACTCGTGCACCGGAGAAAGCAATGGTAACCGGAGCTCAACTCCTTGAAGGTAGCGTGTATGACTATGGTATCAGAGATAACAGAGACGTACCGGCAAACACATACGAAGGTGGTGCCGATATACAATATGGTCGCTTCTTAGATGAGTTAGCCTGGGAGTTTAACCAAGAAGGTCGTCGCCGGCAGGATATGATCCGTTTCGGTGTGTATACTACAAAATCATGGTTCTCTCACCCAGCTAGCCAACCATATAGAACACTTTTCCCAATACCTCAAAGAGAACTTGAAGCGAATGGTAATCTAAAACAAAACCCGGGTTACTAGTTGGCATAAATAATTGGTTTTAAATATAAAATGAAATGAAATATATATTTAAGTCGCGGTTATATCTGTTGGTATCATTCTTGGTAATCATGTTGTTTCTACTAGAATCAGCATTTGGAATGACTAACGCTGCAAATCATGATTTTGAAAAAACAACCAACGGAATTAAAACAGAAATTGGGAACACTATAGTATCTGTAACCTTTTATAATGCTAACACCGTCAGGGTTGTCAAATATCCGAAAGGAACAGATTTTGTTAAAGAAAGTCTCTCTGTTATTGCTAAACCGGAAGCAGTTTCAGTTAAAACTTCTCGTCAAGGCAATAAATTGAGCGTTCGCAGTAATCAGTTAAATCTTATTATTGACACAAATAAAGGCGTCATCTCTTTTTTTGATGCAGCCGGAAATCTGCTGATTAAAGAAAATAATGTTCCAATATTTACCAAAATAGACGATGCAGGAGTGCCTTCTTTCGAGGTGACACAAGCGTTTAAACTCGATGAAAATGAGGCGATCTATGGTCTTGGACAATTGCAAAACGGGAAGATGTCTCAACGTGGAACGACAAAGAAGTTAATTCAAGGTAATACAGAAGATGTGATTACCTTCTTCCAGTCGGTTAAGGGATATGGTCTCTTCTGGGACAACTATTCACCCACTCTTTTCAGCGACAGCAAAGATGAGACTTACTTTAAATCGGATGTGGGCGATTGCGTGGATTATTACCTGATGTATGGCAAGAATGCCGATGGAGTGGTTGCAGAGATGCGTAACCTGACAGGCGATGTTCCTCTCTTCCCACTGTGGACATACGGCTTCTTCCAAAGTAAAGAGCGTTACAAATCTCAAGATGAAACAACCGATGTTGTAAGAAAATACCGTGAACTGGGTGTTCCCCTCGATGGAATTATTCAGGATTGGCAATATTGGGGAAGCAACTACTTGTGGAACGCCATGGAATTCCTTAATGAGAATTTCCCCAATCCTAAAAAAATGATGAGCGATGTGCATAAGATGAATGCAAAGATGGTCATCTCTATATGGTCTTCTTTCGGCCCGATGACAAAACAATACAGAATTATGGAACCACAAGGTATGCTTCTTGATATGGGTACTTGGCCACAATCGGGATCATCTATATGGCCTCCAAAAAGAGATTATCCTTCTGGCGTAAAACCGTATGATCCATTTAACCCGAAAGCGAGAGATATTTACTGGGAACATCTTAACGAAGGCCTCTTCTCGCTTGGTATGGATGGCTGGTGGATGGACTCTACAGAACCTGACCACTTAGATGCAAAAGATGAGGATTTGGATCTTCAGACATACATGGGATCATTGAGAAAAGTGAGAAACGCTTATCCTCTTATGTCTGTTGGTGGTGTTTACGATCACCAAAGGGCTGTATCGAATGACAAACGGGTATTTATTCTTACACGCTCAGCATTTGCAGGTCAACAAAGATATGGAGCCAATACATGGACAGGTGACGTACAGGCAACATGGGACGACCTGGCTCGACAGATTCCCGCTGGTCTGAACTTCTCTCTCTGCGCTATCCCCCATTGGAACAGCGACATAGGTGGATTTTTCCTTTCAAGATATCCGAACAAACTGGAGGATCCCGATTACAGAGAGCTATATACTCGCTGGCTGCAGTTTGGAGCTTTTAGCCCGATGATGCGCTCACATGGAGCTGATGCGCCACGTGAGATATGGCAATTCGGTAAAAAAGGAGAGCCTTACTATGATGCAATTGAGAAGTTTATCAATCTGAGGTACAAGCTTATACCTTATATATATTCCGTATCTTGGGATGTAACGAAAAACCGTTCAAGTATGATTCGTTCGCTTGTAATGGATTTCCAGAAAGATTCCAATTGCTGGGATATCGCCGACCAGTTTATGTTTGGCAAATCGCTGTTAATATCTCCAGTTATTGAACCAATGTATACAAAGGTGGTATCGGGTGAGGGACGAAATATTAAAAGAGAAGCGGACTTCTCGACAGTAAAGTCTCGGGATCTTTATCTTCCTAATGGTGCCGACTGGTATGATTTCTGGACCAATGAGCGGTATAACGGTGGAGTAATAATCAAACGCAATACACCAATAGACCTGATGCCGATTCATGTTAAAGCTGGCTCTATCCTTCCTTTTGGCCCACAAGTTCAATATGTTGAGGAGAAAAAGTGGGATGACCTGGAAATTAGAGTTTACAAAGGTGCTGATGGTTCATTCATATTATATGAAGATGAATTCGACAATTACAACTACGAAAATGGAGCTTATTCGGAAATTAAATTCAATTGGAATGATAAAAACCGAAGACTCACCATTGAAAATCGTTCCGGTGAATATCCTGGTATGTTGCAACAAAGACGCTTCAGAGTAAAACTGATTGAACCAAACAAAGTGAACGACGAGCGTACCGTTGAATATTCAGGAAATAAAGTTGTACTAAGTCTGTAACTTGATGCGTATAGTGCTGCAGCTCAATTACTACGTGAGGAGTGAAGCTGCAGCACTTCTCCTCTTATTATCTTTCCTCCTATTTTCATTTATCGCTCTATTTAATCTTTATTACTTTGAATTATATGGAAAGCATCAACAGAAAAAATTTTATAAAGAAAATTTGTCTTACCGGTACCTGCCTATGTGGCTTCAACGCAATGGGAATAGCTAAAAATAATGGAATGCATGAGACAGAACATCAACGTGATGATAAAAATAAATGTCTCTCCCATGAGTGGCTTGCAATATTATTGAATAACATTAGTGACCAAATGGACGAAAATGAGATGAGAGCACTCTTGAAAGGTTGTTCGGCTGCGCATTTTAACAATCTTGGTATGGATGAAAAGCTCGCTCAATACAAATATAACTTGAAGGAATTCATCTCTTTTTTGGAAAGTGAATGGGGTTGGATTGTCACTCACAACAAAGAGGAGAATGTCATAGTTGTCAATGAAAATAAACCACACTGCGTGTGCCCACTCAATAACAGAAGTAACAAAACCGGGCTGACCTCATTGTGCTACTGCTCTGAAGGATTCGCTGAACGTATGTTCTCCTTTGTCATTGATAGACAGATATCGGCAACAGTTGTCTCATCTATTCAACGAGGGGACAAAAATTGTATTTATAGAATTGTTCTGTAAATAATTGCTGTTTAGCCTCTCCAATAATATTAAACTATCTCTATTAACGCTTATCTATTGCATAAAACAATATCTATCTTCTCTTTTATAATGTAAAACAAACCTATTTTCTTATCACAGATCTCCATATTCTATTCGGTATTAGTCGGGCAAAGCAGGCAATAAAATGTTGACAAGTATTGATAATTACTTTGTTCATTTCTTTAAATTTGCATAATTTTGAAAAATGAATCTTTTATTTTACTACGTACATCCCCACTAATTACCTCCGGAAATGAAAACAACACTACTTTTACTTACACTCAGCCTCACCCTATTTAGCGGTAAGGCACAAACCTCTACACAACAGGAAGGGAGTCGATTTCCCCAAAAGGAGAGAACAGTCCGTATTATGAGTTACAACATCCGCCATGGATGGGGTTTGGACAATAAAATAGATATCGACCGGATTGGAAAGCTAATCAACGACGTACAACCTGAGGTAATCGGCCTGCAGGAGGTGGACAGCGTGGTCAACCGAAGTGGAAACATCGACATCTTGCAACTGCTCTCGGAGCAAACCGGTATGCATGCTACCTTCGGATACTCCATCCTGCACGATGGAGGGAAATATGGCAATGGGGTACTTTCGCGGGAAAAGCCACTCGCTGTGCATAAGATCTCCCTGCCCGGAGCAAGTGAAGCACGTTCGGCACTTGTTGTGGAGTTGAGCAAATATGTGGTAATCAACACCCATCTATCCCTTAAAGAAGAGGAGCGGGTTGAATCTGCAAAGATTATCTCAGAATGGGCAAAGAGGTATGACAAGCCGGTTTTCCTGCTAGGAGACCTGAACGCCACTCCAGAATCTGAACCAATTAAGATATTGGAGAAAGAGTGGCAGATACTCTCCAATACCAAACAGTTTACTATTCCTGCACCCAACCCAAATAAAACAATTGATTATGTACTGGGATATGTGGCAAATGGACAGACCTATGGGAAGCACTACGCACATGTAATTGATGAGAAAGTGGCATCCGATCACCTCCCCTTGTTTGTGGATATACGACTCAAAACGGACCCGTCGAAGGTGATGCGCACCATCCCCTATCTACAAAACCCGGGTAAAGATGAAATGACTGTGATGTGGCTCACCAATGTGCCGACTCGCAGCTGGGTGGAATATGGCACAGACCCGAATAACATGACTGTAGCCCGTACCATGCTCGAAGGGGTGATGGTCGCAAACAACAAAATCCATCGTATTCACCTTAAGAACCTAAAGCCCGGCACGAAATATTATTACCGGGTTGGCTCCCAGGAAATCACGCGATATTCAAGCTACTACAAAGAGTTCGGCGATACCGTACGCTCCGAAATTAAATCATTCACTACATGGAGTGATCAACAACGTGACTTCAGGGTTCTGGTATACAACGATATCCATAGCAATATGCGAATGTTTGAGAAACTGCACGATTATGTGGATGACAAACCCTACGATCTGGTAATCTTTAATGGAGACTGCTTTGATGATGTTGAAGTGGAAAGCAATATCATGAACAGACTCCTAACCTACATGCCGAGTATAAAAAGCGACGAAGTTCCATCCATCTTTATCCGTGGCAATCACGAGACGAGAGGAGAATATTCGCTGTTTCTATGGGATTACCTGGGAAGAATGGGTGGCCGTTCGTACAGTGCTTTCTCATTAGGGGACACCCGCTTTGTGCTACTCGACTGCGGTGAGGATAAACCAGACGATCATATTGAATATTCTAACATGAACGATTTCACCCAACACCGGATTGATCAGGCCGAATTCCTGAAGGTAGAGTTGAAGTCGAACGCATATCGAAAAGCAAAAAAACGCATTCTTATACACCATATACCCATATATGGGGTGAGACCTGGTAGCTACACACCCTGTGCTGATCTATGGATACCGGTATTGGATAAAGCAAAAGAAAAATTTAATATCTCTCTCAACGGCCATACTCATCGCTTTCGGGTCATAGAAAAGAATGAGTTCAACAATCCTTTCCCTGTCATCGTAGGGGGAGGAAACAGAGAACCGGGCGGTACAGTAATGGTACTCGAGAAGAAGGGAGATAAACTCACCCTCCAGGTGATCAATACTGAAGGAGAGACACTACTAGAAAAACAACTTTAAATCAGGAATATAGGTGGTTGAATTAAGTCCAAGTTGTGTAGGGTTGCCGCTTTAGCATGGAGTTATAGTAACGAACATCACCGGTCACTTCCTCTCCAACCCATTCTGGCTTATCAAACTGGTCCAACTCATCCGACAACTCGACCTCAGCAACGACCAATCCTTGATTATCACCATAAAACTCATCCACTTCGAACGTAAACGCTCCAACGTTCACTTCGAAGCGGGTTTTGTGTATGACACCAGGTTCGCATATCCGGAGCAACTCTTCCGCTTCTGATACCAGAATTTCTTTTTCCCATTCGTAACGCAATGTTCCGGTATCGTTGCTTTTCCCTTTAATGGTGATGTACCCCTTATTGCCTTTGATTCGAACTCTAACTGAACGTTCAGGGGCAGAAGAGAGGTACCCCTGAATGATCTGTGTCTGTTTGACCGACTCCTTTTTGTAGGCGTCGGAGGTGACTAAAAATTTTCGCTCAATTTCCAGTGCCATAATCTTTTTACTTACTTTTTTCTTGCAATTAAGTGTTCATCGCAAAACAAAACTTCAAGGAACAAATGTACGTATTTTTTTGAACCACTTTTAAATCTAATTACGCAAGTATGCGAAGCAACCTGCGTTTGTTTCTTAAAAAGCCTGCGTTTACATGAACAAAAGGTGAATGTGGCCAATATTCAATTTATTTTGTACTTTTGATTAGTCTGCGAAAAGTGTTTACCCTTATGAAAAAAACATGTTTTATAATATTTATTCTTTTGTGCAATTGGCATTTCATACTCCCACAGGAGAAGGAAATAAAACTCAATAACGGCTGGAAAGCAAAGCGAGCGACCGAATTGACAGAAGATGGGTGCCTGATCTCTCTTCCCAATTATGAAAGCATCGGTTGGATGGATGCAGTGGTTCCGGGTACAGTCCAAACAACCTTGTTGCAAAATGGATTGATACCCGACATGTTCTTTGGAATGAACAACGAGAGAATACCTGATATTTACAACGTGGGAGCCTCTTTCTATACATTCTGGTTTCGCAATACATTCGACTTACCTGCTTTGAAAAAGGACCAGCAAGTTTGGTTAAAATTAAGGGGTGTAAATTACTCTTCCAATGTTTTCCTGAATGGAAAACGGGTTAATAACGACATGCATTCGAGTATGTTTTTGCGTCAAAAATACCGAATCACTCCTTTTCTGAATGGCTTCAAGACTAATCACCTGGCTGTGATTGTATATCCCCCCAATCCTGTAGGGGAAGACAACGGTGGACAGGGAGGTGATGGCATGATTGCCCGATCGGTCACACAACAGTTTGCAGCCGGCTGGGACTGGATCTGTGCCATTCGCGATCGCAACACAGGTATCTGGGACGAAGTTTCCATTGAAATAACCGGACCTGTCGATGTACGCGATCCATTTGTTAAGACGAAAGTTCCCGGCGTTCGCTTCCCTGATCAAGACCAAGCTCCAGCCTATATCTCCATTTCAGCCGATTTGGTGAATGCTTCAGAAATTGATCAATCTGGTAAGCTCATTGCTACCGTAGGTGACTGTGAAAGCAGTATCCTTCTAACTATTAAAGCCGGGGAGACATTGAATGTGACGTTGCCGGAAATTGAAATGAATAATCCTAAACTTTGGTGGCCAAACGGCATTGGAGAGCCTCACCTCTACCAATTACAACTCCGTTTTGTGCAAGGTGAGTATCTTTCTGACAGCGAGACGGTAAACGTTGGAATTCGGGAGACAGGCTCCTATTTTGACGAGGTGAGCGGAGGACGGGTATTTCTGGTGAATGGACAAAAGATTTTCATTAAGGGTGGCAACTGGATCGCCTCTGATGCGCTACTTCGCCTTTCGCCTGAACGCTACGATGCAGAAGTACGCATGCATGCGGAGATGAACATGAACATGATTCGTGTGTGGGGAGGTTCCATGACCGAACGACCGGAGTTCTACAACGCTTGTGATAAATATGGATTGCTGGTGTGGCAAGATCTATGGATCTCAGGAGATGGAAACGGACGATGGGAGGATCCAAAGAAAAAAGAGTCTCGTGAACGACGACGAGCCTATCCCGATAATCACTCCCTCTTCTTAAAATCGGCCATTGATCAGATTAAAATGCTTCGCAATCACCCCAGTCTTTATCTTTGGTGTGGTGGTAATGAGTTTACCCCACCAAAAGATATCAACATTGAACTGGTGGAAAGAATTATGCCAAAGTATGACGGAACTCGTTACTATCTCGAAGAATCAGTCTCAGACAGCCTCCTCCGTAACACCATTGGTGGACTTGGCGATGGCCCATATGGTATTCAGGATCCAATACGCTTCTTTGTGACACCCTCCTACCCTTTTAATCCGGAGATTGGTTCTATCGGTATGCCCAATGTGGAATCCATGCGCAGAATAATGGATGAAAAAGATCTTACACCCCCTGTGAAGGACCGCCCCAACACCGTTTGGACGTACCACAAATACATCGGTTATGGCACTACAATTGATCGTTTTGGAGTCATTGAGGGAATCGACGACTTTTGCAAAAAGGCACAGATTGTGAACTACGAGCAATACCGTGCACTGCAAGAGGGTTTCAATGCGGGCATGTGGAGCCATTATACCGGCATGCTGGTATGGAAGAATCAAAATCCGTGGACTGCCTTGCGAGGCCAACTCTACGATCCATTTCTGGATCAAACGGGTGGTTTTTATGGTTTCAGACACGGAGCAAAACCTATTCATGTGCAGTTGAATTTGAACGACTCATGCTTGATGGTAATCAACCAAACAACGTTGAAAAAAGAGAGCCTAATTGTTGAAGCAACGCTGTTTAGTCTCCATGGACTAAACCTTGGTAAGGTTCGCTATAATGTGGAGGTTGAAGCCAATAGTAAAGTCATTGCCGGCAGTCTCTTCACAGACAGTAAACCGGATGGTTTTTATTTTGTACGCTTACAGCTAAAAGATCATCAGAACATGATTATTGATGAGAACATGTACTGGCTAACAAACCAAGAAACAGACTGGCAAAGGTTAAAACAATTGAAACCGGTCAAGCCTCAACTGAAAACAAGAAAAGAGAGCAATGGAAGGATTATTGCAACAGTTAGCAACCCCACCGATGAGACCGCCTTTTTTATCCGGATCAAAGTAAACAACAAGGATAACGGTCTGGCTCTTCCTGTTTTTTTTGAGGATAACTATGTAACACTCTTTCCAGGAGAGAAAAAGGAGTTGTGGATCGATCTCTCACAACTTCCTCAACACATCGATTTCAATGATCTTGTTTTTGAAGCAGAAGCGTTTAATAATACCACCAAACAAATATAAATAAAACACTATCGGTTTGCATTCAATCATATAATATACACTCAAAATGAAGAATAAAAGATGGATAATTGTCGCTCTGTTCACCTTGATGGGATGCGGAGTATATGCACAAAAACTTAGTTTCAACGAAGAGGGGACTTTCAAGATTGTACAATTTACCGATGTTCACTATAAGCATGGGAACCCGAAATCGGACACCGCTCTATTGTTGATTAACAGGGTGTTGGATGCTGAGAAACCCAACATGGTTGTCTTCACTGGTGATATTGTGACAGGCATACCGGTAAAAGAGGGTTGGGATGCCATCACCAAACTGGTCATCGATCGCAATATACCTTTCGCCGTGACACTGGGAAATCACGACCATGAACAGGGTGTGACAAGGGAAGAGATTGCCCACTTTGTCACTACATACCCTTTAAATTTGAACACACCTGCTGTTCCCGGTGTATCGGGAGTTATGAACGACCAAATCCCGATATACAGCCATAAAGATAGGCTAAATCCGGCTGCCCTGGTATATTGTTTCGACTCGGGTGCCTACTCAAGCATCGACGGGGTAAAAGGGTATGGTTGGATTACTACCGATCAGATTAACTGGTACAAAACTCAAAGTCTTCGAATGACCGTGCAGAACAATTTCAAACCTCTGCCCGCTTTGGCTTACTTCCACATCCCCCTCCCGGAATATCGCATTGCATTTAACGACGAGAAAAACAAACGGGTGGGTGTACGGTTGGAAAATGAATGTCCTCCGGAACTCAACTCCGGCATGTTCCTTGCTATGCGAGAAATGAGGGACGTGATGGGTATATTTGTCGGTCATGATCATGTGAACGATTATCTTGTGAGTTATCATGACATTGCCCTGACCTATGGGTGTTTCAGCGGTTGGAAAACAACCTATACCCCGCAAATGAACGGGGCACGTGTGGTAGTCCTCACAGAAGGTAAGCGCCAATTCGACACTTGGCTGCATATGCTCGATGGAACCATCCGCTATAACGTAACATTTCCCACCTTGGAATAAACCAAAATGGGAAATGTGATAGCAATGTCATGCTATAGGGTGCGATCAAACGCGACTAATTTAATAGCGCTTTGGCTGCGTTGAGCCTCTCCTGCCAGTCGGGTGTAGGCTTCAGGGTTTCAAAGAAAGAGATTGCCTCCTCCAACTCCTGTAACTTTACCTGCGACTCGGGTGTGTCGTTTTCCCTATATTCCTTTCGTAATATGCGAATTTTTTCAGCATCCTGAATTCCTTCAACAAGGCGCTCAAAACGGATAGAGCTTCGAGCATCGGGATAGACCATATAAGTATCACCTGCAGGCCATGTTCTGAAACGGGAATCGGTCAATGGATTCTCAACCCATGAGTTATAGGACCAGCGAAGCATGCCATCGAGATCTGTTGCAACCGTGTGCCAAGCAGCATATACGGCTTCGGCAGGGGAGGAGAACGTAAACATATTGGCAAAGGGATCGGAACAACACACATACCAGGTGGTGTTCAACCCTTTAGATCTGCGTGCAGCAATATCTTCCCGGTCTACTTTACTGCGAGCTCCCACACTGATATCTTTAATTGCCGGATATTCTTTATAGCTCTTGTGGTTGTCGGCAAGTGATATTCCCAACTCCGGTGCAACTGTTGCCAGCACTTTCATGGCAGCTTGCATATCCTGTGGTGCACGCTCATCCATAGCGATGTTGGTTATTTCCAGCCATCCTTTTTGTTTGAGGTGACGCGTGAAATCCTGTAAGAATATACTCCAAATCTCGGCATACTCATCCGACTGAGCCTTAAGTTCCAACGTAACCAATTCCTTTTTCTCCATATCGTTATAATGGAGTTTGTTGTTCCAGGTGAGTAACGAGTAGCAATTGATCATCTTATCGATGCCTAGGTCCATCATAAATTCTACCCATCGGTCGAATACTGTATAATCGAAACTCCAACTCTGATCAATGTTTTTGGTCCATATAATCATATCGGAATACGCATCAAAGCATTGATTATTCCATGGATCTATGTTCAAGGTTGTTGTAATAACTTTTTGACCAGCATTGGCCAGCATCTTCATAAGTGGCTTCATTTTCTCAAAATGTGCATCGCTCCATAATTCCAGATTATGCACTCTCGCCACGGCAGAAGGATGTTGCCACAGATCAAGGTGATAACCCCATTCCGACGGTTCAGGCAATAACCTGTCCACGATTTCAATTTCAATTTCAAAGTCTTCTGCGAATACGCGTTCTGCATAGAGTTTCAACTTCCCTTTGTATGTCCCGGCTGCTGCATCAGAAGGAATCTTAAATGTAAGCCAGACAGGTCTTGCTGTCTTGGGTTCAATTGTAAAGTTATCCAGGTTGTCAAGCATATCGGCTGAAAGTGACGCAGCAAAATCTTCCGGTTTCCTATGTCCACAACCCGAAGCAAATTCATCTGTCATCACATAACGAACAAATCTTGCTTGTGCTACTGTTGCTGGTAACAAGGTGTTCGCTGATTTGAATTCATCAAATTCCAATTCAACCTGTTTTATCTCATCTGTTGACCATAATAGCAACTGAGCCGACAGTTTTTCTCCTTTCCATCCGGTCAACTTTATTTTTTTCTTGATTACAACCTCCGGAGCTACTGATCTGGGAACCCTTTCATCTATCGTGATAAAGGAAGCTTGTAATCCAGAAGGTACGTTGGACCAATCCGATAGGGTGTCTATAGATGGATCGGCCATCTCTTCGAATGTGATAAATTCTTTTTTAGGCCTCTTCTCTTCACATGAAGTTACCCCAATGGTGGTGGTTATACCCATAACAAGATATAATGCTATCTGAAAAGATAATAGATTAAATTTTTTCATAGAAACAGATTTTAACATGATTACAAATATAATATATATAGAACAGAATAATTCTCAAATCGAACACATTTCTGCTATTTGGGTTTCGATTTGAAATATCTGAAGTGATATATAAATATTATCTATTATCCATAAATAGCATTTGGTTTATATGTTTATTTTCAGTATATTAGTGGTGTAATTAATAGTTTTATTTGGAATATTTATACCAAAAAACAGATCAAATAACAAGTAATAATAAGTAATTAATTTTGAAAAAAGAAAAAGATTACTTTATCTTTGCTTTCGAAACAAAAGCTAAATTCTTTTAAAGAATAGAATAATTTTGAAAACATTTATTCAAGATATGACAGACAGACAAATTGCATCTACAATGATGTGTTGTTGTTACATGGGCATGTGTATGTTCATAAAGCGCTGTCGTATCGGTAATAGATAAAAAACTCATATTGGGTATAATATATAGAAAACTCCACCGATACAATATCGGTGGAGTTTTTTTTATTCATAATTTAATTAAATGCGCGATGAAAAGTTTTAGGTTTATTCTGTTAGCAACAGTTATGCTTTTATCCACAACGATTATCAAAGCAGAAACAGGATCAAAGGAGAAAATTTATGTAGAAAGTTTGCGGTTTGCTATCCCTCTTCTTGAAAAATGGGTATCGGAGTATGAGAAAAACAATCCAGGTATAGAAATTGTACTTTTAGAGGAGAAAACATCCGGAAAAATTGCCGACCTACGTCTGGTTAGTTCAATAAAGGATGAATTATTCCCGGAAAGTAAGCAGCTGTTCTATACTGGTCGCGTTGCATTACTTCCTGTTACCAATGAAGATAACCCACTGTTGGATGAGTTGAATAAAAAAGGACTCAACAACAACCGATTAAAAGAATTGTTTTTTGAGAAAGATCGTTTGACAAATGATCGGGAATATACAAAGAAGCAGAAACACAACATTACCATATATTCAGGTAATAGTATAACATCTTTCTCTGCATCCTTTTCTGCTCATTTTGGATATTCTCAAGAAGAATTAAAAGGAAAAAAGATATCTGGAGATGATATATATTTAATTCATGCCATCCTGAAGGACCACAGAGGTATCACCGTTAACAATCTCAGCTATCTGTTCGATACAGAGACCGGTAAATTGAAGGAGGGGCTTGCGCTAATCCCTCTTGATTTGAAAAAGGAACAGCGAGAGATCTTGAAACAGGCCGATATGGATCAAACAATTGAACTCCTCGAAAGGGAGCAGATAGAATTAATTCCGGTGTTGAATTTTGGATTTATTTATCGTGATAACAATGCTCAGGCACAAAAGTTCCTGTCATGGATTCTTACAGAAGGTCAGCAATATAACAAGAATTATGGTTTTCTTCAAGTTGAAGAGGAAATCCTGACCAGTCAATTAAAAGAGATCGATAACTTAGCACTCACTGCCAGTACAAATTAAATAGATAAGCGCCCCCAAGTACCAATTGCCGTCGGATGAGGGAGCGCTTACTTCTAAAAAATTTTAGAATATGACAAATATATTACATTATTTTCTAAACAAACCGTTTTTTGTCTCATTTCTCCTCCTCTGTTCACTCAGCACATTTGCACAAAAGACTATACATGGAACAGTTGTAGACAAGGCTAACCAACCCATTCCGGGTGTTACCGTTTTTATTGAATCAAGCACAAAAGGTACTATTACCGATCTTGATGGAAACTTCAGCCTGACCACAGAACAGAAGCTTCCAATTATATTAAACATCAACCTCTTGGGGTTTAAAACCGAGGAAGTTCATGTTTATGAGGCGAATGTTCCTATTCACATCACTCTAACTGAGGATATAAATTTTCTAGATGAAGTAGTGGTGGTAGGTTACGGCACCGCAAAGAAATCGAGTTATACGGGTTCTGTTGCAGTAGTTGGAACCAAAGATCTGGAAAAATTGGAAATCACCTCTATCGGAAAAGCATTGCAGGGAACAGTGCCTGGATTGCAGTCCATTGCATCTGCAGGGCAACCGGGAAGCGACGCTTCGCTTTTCATTCGGGGAATCGGATCGGTGAACGCTTCCACTTCTCCCCTCTATGTTGTAGATGGTATCCCAGGAGCGAATCCTAATCAGATCAGTGCCAAAGACATTCAATCAATCTCCATCTTGAAAGATGCTTCGGCCAGTGCTCTTTATGGTTCACGAGGAGCCAACGGCGTAATCGTAATCACTACAAAAACAGGGAATCTGAATTCTAAGCCACAGGTTAGCTTGTCAACAAGTGTTGGATTTACCGGTCGCGCAGTGAAAGATTATGAGTACCTATCCCCGAATGAATATTATGAACTACAATGGGAAGCAATACGGAATACTCGGGTCGATCAGGGCAGAACTCCATTAGAAGCAGCTCAATATGCTACAGAATACCTAGTTGATGGGGCACTTAAAGTGAACATTTTCGGTCCACAATACCCTAATCCGGTTGGAATGGACGGGAAGTTGGTGTCTGGAGCAATTCCGTTGTGGAGTGACGACTGGGGAAAAGCGATTTCACAAACCGGACTGCGTCAACAGTACGATATCAGTGTCTCCGGAGGGAGCTCCCACACCCGATATTTCCTTTCAGGGGGATACTTGAATGAAGAAGGATGGATCAGAACATCAGAGTTTGAACGTTTCAACTTTCGCACGAACATCCAGTCAAAAGTTAATCAATGGTTCGAAATTGGAGCAAATGCATCTCTCTCTTCAAGTTATCAGAAATCACCCTCTCAAAGCGATAGTAGTCAAGGTAATTTTGCGAACTTCCAACGACTTATCTCAAACATTTATCCAGTTTACGAGCGCAATCCTGATGGAAGCTACATATTGGATGAAAACGGTAAAAAAAAGTGGGACTATGGTATCTGGCGCCCAACGACAGCTGCCAGTGGAGTGAATATCCTTGGAAGTGCCGAACATGCTATCTCCGGTAGCAAAACTGAAGCAGCCCTGATTGGTACCAATCTCAACATCACATTACTGAAAGGATGGTTGTTACGCTCTTCTGCTAGCATTGATTATAGGACCGGTAGTTCACATTCTTATTCACACCCCTATTACAGTACCGGTGTAATTGCAGAGGGTTCTGGAACAGCTAGCAGAAGTGCAAACAGAACATTAAATTATACATTGAATAGTTTTATTGACTTTACCATTCTTTCAAACAAAACGCACTCTCTGAATCTATTGGCAGGACCAGAGATTTATGTAAACAATACCTCTTCCCTATCGGGTAGCCGGAGTGGGTTTCAAGTATTAGGAAAGACTGAGCCTTCAGCCGGTTCCACAAGTGGCACTTTCAATGGAACGTCTGACAACTATCGACTTGCAAGTTGGTTAAGCAAAGTTGACTATGGATTAAACGAACGATACAATTTCTCTGCCAGCTTCCGCCGTGATGGATCCTCTCGATTCAGTAAACAGTCGCGATGGGGAAACTTCTGGTCTTTGGGTGCTGCCTGGAACTTGAAGAAGGAGTCTTTTTTAAAGAACAAACGTAAGATTGACAACCTCAACCTAAGACTAAGTTATGGAGCGCAAGGCAATGACAACGTAGGAAATTATGCATACGGTGGCTTTTATGAAATATATAATAGCCTTGATATGTTGGGACTGCTACCATCTGACCTTCCAACACCGAACCTGAAGTGGGAAACGAATCTCAATTTCAATCTGGGATTGGATATATCTCTTTTTGATAATCGATTGATTGGACAATTGGATGTGTACAATCGGCAATCGAAGGATCTACTTTTCCAAAAACCCCTCTCTCCCTCAACTGGATATAGTGGGATCAATGCAAACATCGGTTCTCTGAGTAACAGAGGTGTCGACGGACAGATTATCGCTAACCTGTACAGAAATAAAGATTTAAATTGGAATATCACCCTCAATTTCGGCCATTATATCAACAAGATCACAAAGCTGCCTCAGGAAGAGATACTCACCGGATCCATTGGACAGTATGGTAATACCAAAAAGATGGTTGAAGGTGGTTCTGTATATGATTTCTACATCAAAGAGTGGGCTGGAATTAATCCTGAAAATGGAAAAGCTACCTGGTATAAGGATGTGGTAGACTCAAATGGAAACATCACGGGACGAACAATAACAGAGGATCAAACTGAAGCAACACCTTATTTTCAGGGTAGCTCATTGCCTGACCTTTACGGAGGGTTTAACAACAATATATCCTTTAAGGGGGTTGCGCTATCATTCCTTCTTGCTTACAGTATAGGAGGCAAGATTTTTGATGGGGATGAACCGATGATTATGCACTTGGGATATGCTCCGGGTAGAAACTGGTCTAAGGAAGCATTAACACGCTGGACTCCAGATAACACGGACACAAATTTTCCAAGACTCTCCTATGTATCTGACTCATGGAATACAATTCCTTCAACTAGATTTTTGTATGATGCTACCTATGCGCGACTCAAGAATATTGTACTATCTTATTCAATCCCAGAGAAATTGGTCGCAAGCTGGCAATTGACAGATGTCAGACTTTCTCTTACTGGTGAAAATCTACTTACGTTCTATGGGCATAAAGGTCTGGATCCTGAACAAACTGTTTCTGGAACAACTTTTTATCGTTATCCTGCGCAGAAATCATATACATTGGGCGTAAATGTCTCATTCTAACTATTACAACGAAAATATGAAAATACATACAATATATTTGCTGATCACGGGAGCACTTCTTTTATCCTGCAACGATAATTTCTTTGAAACTTCACCGGCTACTCAGATTACCACACAAGAGGTATTTTCCTCTGAGGACAACATTGACGCATTCCTAAATGGAGCTATTCGCTATTTGATGGAGAACAGTACTTCACAAGACAATCCGGGATTACCAACAATATTTCTAACACACGAAGTGATGGGTGAGGATGCATTTGCCCGTGACGGACGGTATGGATTTCGCGATTCATATCCATTTCGCGACCCGTTTGACAACACAACACGTCGAGCTCTCTTTTTCTGGACATTGCAGTATACATCGATTGATCATGCCAACAATATTATTGACAATATTGAAATAAATGCCAATAGTAGTCAGCGTTTAAAGCACCTTAAAGGGCAAGCATTCGCTTTGCGAGCCTACAACTATTTCAATTTAGTGCGCCAGTATCAGTTTACATATGCCAAGGATCCGAATGCAAAAGCAATCCCAATCTACATACACCCCACTACACCGAATACAGAACCTAATCCTCTATCATCTGTCAGCGAAGTGTATGATTTGATACTGGATGATTTAACAAATGCGGAAAATTTATTAGTTGGGTTTGAGCGATCCATTAAAAACAGGCCAAACATTCATGTCGTAAAGGGACTATTTGCTCGTGTTTACCAAACATTGGGTGAATGGGAACTGGCCGCTGAATACGCAAAAAATGCACGCACTGGCTACCCAATAATGACGCCTGAACAGTTTACTGAAGGATTCAACGATGTTAGCAATCCGGAATGGTTATGGGGACACCCACAGACGCAGACCCAGAACAAGGGAGGAGCTTCCTATCTGGCCTACATTGAAACAACCCCTTACACTACAGATGCCAATGGCACAAATCTATACTATGGATACAATAGTATTATGCCTGATCCATGGTATATTCAACTCTTTGAAGATGGTGACATCCGTAAATCACTATTTGAGATTGCGACACAGCCTAGTGAAGCGTTATATAGACACTTCAGAAATAAAAAATTCAGAAACAAATATCCCCATCACGATGGACACATCGTCTTGATGCGTTCTGCTGAATTGGTCTTGATTGAGGCTGAAAGTAAAGCCAGACTGAACAACCTTACTGGGGCTATTGAGGTTTTAAATGAGCTGCGCCGGAAGCGCAACTTGACAGATCTCTCAGCTTCTGATTTCAATAAAGAGAGCATCCTTGAGGAGATTTTGTTGGAACGACGCCGTGAATTATGGGGCGAAGGGTTCAGACTGTATGATATTTTACGCTTACAAATTACACCTGAAAGGAAAGAGACAACTGAAACTTTTGTCGATGATGAAAGCAAGACAGTCGGTATACGAGGACATTGGTTTACTTCATTTCCCGATGGTTCACCATTTGTACCAAATAGCAAATACTATTTATTTCCTATTCCTCTGAATGAAATAAACAACAACCCTAATTTATAAAAAAAATGAGAAAGTTATTTTTATTCTTGGTTATCGCAATTTTTGTCATATCCTGCACAGACAAAAAAAATCTGAATGTTTCCGGTCGCGTGGAAGGTGTTGAATCAGGAACGATATATTTACAGAAGTTCCGCAACAAATTTTACTTTGTCATTGACTCCACAAAGATTGTCAACGGTAAGTTTACGTTTTCTAAAAATGTACAACTCCCGGAAATATATGGTTTATCACTTGATACGTTAAAAGGTTCTTTCCTTGTATTCTTCGATGAAAACCCAGCCACAGTTGTACTTGATTCTTCACGCAATTATCGCAACACAAGTATTACAGGGTCGAAGTTGCATGATCTATATGCAGAATATAAGGAACAGCGTGCTGTTGCTATCGACTCTTTTATACGACAACATCCTTCTTCATTGGTTTCGGCATATGCTCTATATCGTGACTTCTCCTATCGCTTGTCACCCGATGAAATCAGGAGAAACATTCAACTTCTCGACAGTTCACTGTGGAATACGCCCTATGTTCAACTACTGGAGGAACTGATTCCCACACTAGAAGAAGTATCTGTAGGTAATCCTGCACCAGACTTCAGCGTAAACAATAGTGAAGGGGTTGAGGTAAACTTTTCCGATTACATCGGTAAAAGCAAGTATCTTTTTCTCGATTTTTGGGCATCATGGTGTGGACCATGCCGAAGGGAGAATCCCAACATTGTCAGTGCCTATCAAAAATACAAGGATAAAGGTTTTGATATCTTTGCCGTCTCTCTTGATCGTGACAAAAGTAGCTGGTTGACAGCAATTGAGAAGGATGGCTTGACTTGGACTCATGTCTCTGACCTCAAGCTTTGGGATAGCGGACCGGCAAAACTCTATGGTGTAAGAGCCATTCCTGCGAACTTCCTGATTGATGAAAATGGCATCATCGTAGCGAAAAATATCAGGGGAGAAGAATTGCACAAAACGCTGGAAGAACTTCTGAACTAACTTCAATATATAATTCTCATTATCTTTACTTTAAACATATTAATAACATATGTTTAGGGGCTTCATATCAATAAAATTACAATGAAACCATTACGAACCATACTTGTCGCATTGGTATTGTGCTTAATTCATACCACATTACATGCTGAAGGAATAGATTACTTTTTTACGGAAGGTCAAACATTTGATCCAAAAATACCTACACCGGAAGAATTTCTCGGTTACCCTATTGGGAGCCGTATTAGTGAACACAGTCGAATAAATGCTTATTTTGAAAAACTAAATGAACTCTCCGATAGAACAACCCTGTTGGAGATTGGGAAAACGCATGAAAATCGGAAATTGTATGTACTGGTGATCTCTGCTCCCGAGAATATTGGGAACATTGATCAGTTCAAAGAGGCTCGTAAAGGGGTACGCAAGGGGGAAAGACCCAACACACCACTTATTGTGTTTCTAGGTAATGCAGTACATGGCAACGAAAGTTCTTCCGCCGAAGCAGCACTACTGGCAGCTTACTATTTTACTGCTGCAAAAGGCAATGAGGTGGAAAAACTATTAAAAGAGGGTGTTTGGTTCATTGATCCGGTACGGAATCCCGATGGATTGGAACGTTTTGCATCTTGGGTCAATTCAAATGTCAGTCTACATAGACATAACACCTCTCCTTTTGACCGGGAACATACAGAAGGATGGCTTCGAGGAAGAGGGAACCACTATTGGTTCGACTTGAATCGTGATTGGGTAAACCTTGTGCATCCCGAAAGTAAAGCCAGGGTAGCATTGTACCAGGAATGGCTACCTCATGTGCAGGCTGACCACCACGAAATGGGTACCAACACATCCTTCTTTTTCGAGCCGACCGATCCAAAGGGAACAGAAAGTAGATTTGTACCACAATCAAATTACAAATTGAATCAAATTTTTGCTGATCATTTCGCTAAAGCGCTCGACAAAATTGGTTCTTTTTATTACACAAAAGAATCATATGACAATAAGAATCCCAATTTCGGATCTACGTATCCGGACTATAATGGTGGTGTCGGAATTCTCTTCGAACAGGGGTCTTCTAGAGGATTGCAACAGGAATCTGAGAACGGACTGGTAACTTATCCTTTTACAATTCGAAACCAATTAGTAACTACACTTGCCACTGCGGAAGCAGCACTCGCTAATAGAGAAGCACTCTTCGACCTTCAACAGGAGTTTTTTAGACCTGCTGCTGGCAAAGAAGCATCGAGGGCTTATGTAGTGGGTGACAGTTACGATCGCACTCGTCTGAACAAATTTATAGAACTGTTACTAGCTCACAAATTGGAAGTATATGAAAATGATGCTGACATCATAATAGACAATCAACTTTATGAACGGGGGAAATCCTATATTATCCCTGCTGGTCAAGGCAATAGTGCACTTGTAGGTATCATCTTTGACGACAAAAAAGATTTTTCCGAGGAGATTGCAGACAAACTGGGTTATGGAGCAGGGTTTTCAGTGATATTCTCGTCAGGACTTTCCTATGGAGAAACCTTTTCAGCCAAGATAGGAAATAGGGTAAACGAAGTTTTGGATCAAACAATACCAACTTTGCAGGAATCACATTATGCATATCTGGTCGACTTTCGTGATTCTGGAAGTCAAAAATTGCTCTTTGAGCTTCTAGAAAACAACATACTTGTAAAAACAGCCACAAAACCTTTTTCTGTGAAAACAGAATCAGGTAAACGAGATTTTTCATATGGAAGTCTTCTTATTCCGGTTAGTAATCAGTCGATCAATTCAAGTGAACTGCATGATATACTACAGAAATCAGGACAAAAGGCGAAAGTGGATGTCATCCCAGTCAATACTGGTTTTAATGTAGAAGGAGTCGATCTGGGTAGTAGTTCTTTCAAAAATGTAGTGAAACCCAAGGTGTTGGTTATAACTGGAGGAGACATCTCTTCAATTGAGGCAGGCGAAGTGTGGCATCTTTTTGACCAACAACTTCACTATCCTCTCACGAGGGTCGACGCTGAGAACTTTAATCGGGTACCCCTTCAAGAGTACAATCGAATCGTCTTTGTAAGTGGCAACTACGACTTTCTTAGTAAACAACAATTGGATGATATTAACAGCTGGATTAGAAATGGAGGAACACTAATCACAATAAATCGGGCTACTCGATGGGCTGTCAACGAGAAAATATCTTCGGAAAAACTAATTAGAGCGGATGACATCCTTGCACAGGATGGAAAAAGACCAGTCAGGCCTGCTCAAGCTGAGAGAGTACCCACTTCCATATTTCAGACTCAGATCAATTTAAAACATCCAATTGCTTTTGGATTAACCAGCACGCATCTTCCGGTGGTAAGAGAGAGTAGTCTCTTTCTCGCTCGTTCGGAAAACTCTGTATCTTATTACAGCAATGAGCCACTATTAAACGGTTATATCCCTAATATTCTGCTTGAAACAATTAAGGGATCCTCTTCTATATCTGTGAACAGGTCAGGTAGAGGAAGTGTGATTCTCTTCACTGAAGATCCGCTGTTCCGAGGTATATGGAATGCTACAAGTCGCACATTTGTGAATGCTATTTTATTCGGAAATATAAATATTCCCGCCCAATAATTTCATTTTATCAATTATTGAGCTATCTTTGCGTTAAATTCACATCATAGATGTTAGAAATGCAGAGATTGTATTCAACATACTTTACCACTACTATGACCATGACCCCTTGGGGGGTTATGTAAATTTTCACATCCGCATGGCAGCGTAGCTTGCCTTTAGCAAACCAATCAGTTTGCTACCTACAAATCACACATTTCAAATATTACATTACACACCGTCTATTGTACGGTACAATATATTCATACACGATGAAAGTGATGAAATTCGGAGGTACCTCCGTGGGAAGTCCAGAAAGTTTACAGTTGGTGAAGAGCATTGTTGAGAATGAACAGGAGCCCGTGATCGTGGTTGTTTCAGCACTAAATGGTGTCACTGATCGTCTCCTTCTGGCAGCTGATTTTGCACATAAAAACAACTCAGGGTATAAACCGCTCTTGGACGAAATTATTGTCCGTCACGAAGAAATCATTGAAAAGATGATCTCTTCTCCTACTGATAAACAAGAGGTAGTACAAAAAAGTCAACAGTTATTCGAAGAACTGCGCAATATTTTGCGTGGTGTTTTTTTAATAGGCGATCTCTCTCAAAAGACTTCCGACAAGATTGTGAGTTACGGAGAACGCCTCTCTTCATTTATCATAAGCAAGGTTATCAAAGACGCACAGTTATACGATTCCACTCAATTCATCAAGACCAACAAACAATTCAACAGTCACATCCCAGACCTGGCACGCTCCAATGAACTGATCAAGGAAACCTTTTCTAAAATGCCGCCACCCAAGATTGCAGTCGTCCCCGGCTTCATTTCTTCGAGTTGTGAAAATAATGACATTACCAACCTTGGTCGTGGTGGGTCAGACTATACTGCTGCCATCATTGCTGCAGCACTCGATGCCACGGTACTGGAAATATGGACTGATGTAAATGGGTTTATGACTGCCGACCCTAAAATCATCAATTCGGCATATGTTATTGAGGAGTTGTCTTTCACCGAAGCCATTGAGCTTTCCAACTTTGGAGCAAAGGTGATTTATCCGCCTACTATCTTCCCTGTTTATCACAAGAACATACCCATTAATGTAAGAAATACTTTTCATCCGGAAGAGACCGGAACACTGATTCGAAACATCAAACCTTCTCGCAATGGAAAGATTATCAAAGGTATCTCATCCATTAACGATACGGCTTTGATCACTATTCAAGGATTAGGTATGGTGGGTGTAATTGGCGTAAACAAGCGAATATTTTCGGTATTAGCCGACAATGGGATTAGCGTTTTCATTGTATCTCAAGCATCTTCTGAAAACAGCACTTCAATCGGTGTCCGTTCTCAGGACGCAGCGTTGGCTCAAAAAGTACTCAATAAGGAATTTGAACACGAAATTGTGATGGGCAGTATCAACGAGATCATGGTTGAGTATGATCTAGCCACCATCGCCATTGTGGGACAAAATATGAAGCATGTGCCTGGAATTGCAGGTAAGTTTTTTGGTGCATTGGGTAGAAACGGTATCAGTGTGATTGCCTTAGCTCAGGGAGCCGGTGAAACCAATATCTCTTGTGTTATTTCTCGTTCCGATCTAAAGAAATCGCTCAACGTCATACACGATTCTTTCTTCCTCTCTCCTTATCAGGAGTTGAACCTATTTGTCATAGGTACTGGAACGGTTGGAGGAAAGTTATTGGAACAAATTAGGCAACAACAAAGTACACTCAAAGAACAAAATAAGCTAAGAATCAACATCGTGGGGATTGCCAATGGACGTAAAGCCTTGTTTACCCGTGAAGGAATTCCACTTGAAGGATATTATGAGAATCTGATGACAAATGGCATGAAAAGTTCTCCAGAGCATATTCGAGACGAGATTTTGAAAATGAACATTTTCAACTCCGTTGTTGTCGATTGTACCGCCAGTCCCCACATTGCTGCTCTCTATGAAGAACTGATGGCTCGGAACATTTCTGTAGTTACAGCTAACAAGATTGCAGCCTCTTCCGATTACGAGAATTATCGTCACCTGAAAGAAACAGCACGAAAAGCTGGTGTTAAGTTCCTTTTTGAAACGAATGTTGGTGCAGGCCTTCCCATTATAAACACCATGAATTCGTTGATTAACTCGGGAGACAAGATCGTTAAACTTGAAGCAGTTCTCTCGGGAACACTAAATTTTATCTTCAACACACTGAGTGAGGAGGTACCCTTCAGTAAGGCGGTAAAAATGGCTGTAGATGCACAATTTGCCGAACCCGATCCCCGTATTGATCTCAGTGGTCTCGATGTGACCCGTAAATTGGTTATTCTCTCGAGGGAAGCCGGAGCCTGTGTGAACCAGTCGGACGTAATTAAAAAGCTGTTTGTTCCCCAAAAGTATTTTGACGGATCGCTCGATGATTTCTGGAAGACAATTTCGGAACTCGATGATTCGTTTGAAGCTCGCAGGAAAGAACTGGAGAAAGATGGTAAGAAACTACGCTTTGTGGCTTCCTACAACAACGGTGAATGTGAAGTAGGATTGCGGGAAGTGGAGCAAGGGCACCCTTTCTATGACCTTGAAGGTAGCAACAATATCATTATGATCACTACAGAACGCTATAACGAATACCCGATGGTTATCAAAGGATATGGCGCCGGAGCAACGGTCACTGCAGCAGGAGTCTTTTCTGATATTATTTCTATCGCTAACATCCGATGAATATGACACCAAAGAATATCATTATACTGGGCGATGGGATGGCAGATGAACCTATTGCCTCACTGGGTAACAAAACACCGTTACAGGCAGCCCACACGCCTTATATGGACTTTCTCGCTAAAAAAGGAAGAAATGGTTTGCTGGATACTGTTCCGAATGGTTTTGCTCCAGGAAGTGAGATTGCCAACCTATCTGTTTTGGGTTACCATGTTCCCTCTGTATACGAAGGACGTGGAGTATTGGAAGCCGCCAGCATGGGTGTAGACATCCTGCCTGGAGAATTAGCGATGCGTTGTAATTTGGTATGTCTCGAAGGGGACTTGTTAAAAAACCACTCTGCTGGACATATCTCTTCAGCCGAAGCGAGTGAGTTGATTGAATTTTTGCAAAAGGAACTAGGAGACGAAACCTATAGTTTTCACTCTGGAGTATCTTATCGGCATCTATTGAAAATGAAAGATGGTGACAAACGATTACGTTGCACACCTCCACATGATATTCCAGAACACCCGTTCCTACCCTTTCTTATTCAGCCGGAGCACGAAGATGCAGCATCAACAGCCGATGCTTTGAATAAGTTAATTTTCGCCTCACAGGAGATCTTACGTGATCATCCCATCAATAAAAAAAGAGTTGCGGAAGGTAAAGATCCTGCCAATAGCATATGGCCTTGGTCACCGGGTTATCATCCTCAAATGAAAACACTCTCGGATCTTTATCCTATTCGAAGCGGTGCTGTCATCTCGGCTGTAGACCTAATTCGAGGTATAGGTGTTTATGCCGGACTGGAAGTAATTATGGTTGAAGGGGCGACTGGACTTTATGACACCAATTATGAAGGAAAGGCTCAAGCGGCATTAGAGGCCCTCAAGGAAAAAGATTTCGTTTATCTTCACATTGAAGCAAGTGACGAAGCAGGTCATGAAGGAAATGTGCCTCTGAAGGTGAAAACAATTGAATACCTCGACTCCCGCATCGTGAAAACCATTTATGAGGAGACACTCTCTTGGGATGTGCCAGTTACTATCACTATTCTGCCCGATCACCCCACTCCATGCGCCATTCGCACACACACCCGTGAAGCCATCCCCTTCCTGATCTGGCACAAAGATATTGAACCAGATTGTGTTCAGACCTATGATGAGATTGCCGCGCGTATGGGAAGTTATGGCTTACTTCAAGGTGACCAGCTTATGAAAACAATATTCAGCTAAACATTTTCTAACAAAGTTGACAACCTGATCGCTGACAACAGAAACTAAAGTATATGTACTATTACAGCTCAAATAAAATAGCATCCTCAGTATCGTTGCAAGAAGCAGTGGTAAAGGGACTTGCTCCGGACAAAGGGCTTTATATGCCTGAAACCATCCAACAACTTCCATTCGACTTTTACAAATCGATAGCCAATTTCAGTCTGACCGAAATCGCCAAGACGGTTGCCAAGGCCTTTTTTGGCGAAGATATTCCAAAGAAACAACTGGATGAAATCGTCACCGATACGCTCAGTTTTGACATCCCTTTAAAAAAACTTGAAGAGGATATCTATGTACTGGAATTGTTTCATGGGCCTACCTTTGCTTTTAAAGATGTGGGTGCTCGTTTTATGGCACGCATGCTTTCCCATTTTGTAAAAGCAAAGGCGCAGAAGGATGTGAAGGTGCTTGTAGCCACTTCCGGTGATACTGGGAGTGCGGTAGCTAATGGTTTTTTAGGTGTAGATGGAATACAAGTTTTCGTCCTTTACCCATCAGGAAAGGTAAGCGACATACAGGAGTCTCAATTTACCACTTTGGGTCAAAATATCGTTGCGTTAGAAATAGAGGGCACATTTGATGATTGTCAGGCACTGGTGAAATCGGCATTCATGGATCAAGACTTAAACAACCAATTAAACCTCACATCTGCCAACTCCATTAATGTAGCACGGTTCTTACCCCAATCGTTTTACTATTTCTATGCATTTGCGCAATTGGCCCAATTGGGCCGTTCTGGTGAAGTAGTATTTTCCGTACCGAGCGGTAATCTAGGTAATCTCACAGCCGGCCTTTTTGCCAAAAGAATGGGTCTTCCCATAAAACGTTTCATTGCAGCTAACAACAGAAATGATGTCTTTACAGAGTATTTGCGAACTGGAAGTTACGCTCCCCGAGCATCGGTACAAACCATCGCCAATGCTATGGACGTGGGTGCTCCGAGTAATTTCGATCGCATTCTCGACCTTTATGTTCATTCTCACAAATCCATTTCCAATGATATATCAGCTTATCGTTACAACGATGATGAGATAAAGCATACCATTAAAGCAGTAAATCAGAAAACAGGATATCTTCTCGACCCACATGGCGCCTGTGGCTACATGGCTCTAAAGGAGGGTTTAAATCCTGGAGAAGCTGGTATTTTTCTTGCTACTGCCCATCCTGCAAAATTCAAAGAGACGGTAGAAGATTGTATAGGTTCTGTTGTGCAAATACCAGAAGGCTTGAAAGCTTTCATGCAACACGAAAAGAAATCATTTTTGCTGCCAAACGACTATAATCAATTTAAAAAAACCTTAATCAATCTGACTTAAGTTTCTTTTTATTAAATTTGCGGCGAAATCATTCATTATTGTGTAGTTTTGCGTGTGAAAACCATATGCAAGCTGCAAATTCCGCATGAGGCAACTTTACCGTTTCATACTTTTGCTTTCCATACTGATTATCTCATTGCAATGTGCTTCTGTCCGAAGGGCTC
>DBQD01000016.1:36127-42605 GCA_002305715.1 Proteiniphilum sp. UBA1403
ATCGATTCTTTATCTGTTGCTTTAACGACCGACTCTTTGCAGCAAGCTCTTCTTGCTGATTCACTTTCCATCTTACCAAAAGATTCACTTACCCTTACTCAGGACTCACTTACCCTTGCTAGTCGAGACAGCTTGGCAGTTCGTCAACAACAGGATAGTCTGTCGATGGAAGATCAGACACTTAAAGCCGCTGTATTCTACACGGCAAAAGACTCCATTATTTTTACCAACGACAACATGGGCTATCTCTATGGTGATGCCGACATCAAATACGGCGAACTGTCTATCAAAGGTGAAAACATCACCATGGACATGGACAGCAGCATCATCGCCGCCACTTTTGGAGTCGATTCTCTTGGTAAGGAGTATGGTCTTCCTGTCTTTTCAGAGGGCAGCACTGAATATGAGATGAAAAAGGTGCGATATAACTTTAAAACACGCAAAGCATTTATAAACCAAGTTGTCACACAACAGGGTGAAGGCAACATCGTTGCTAAAGAGGCAAAGATGAACGCAGACCGCTCTTTCTATATGCGAAATGCGAAGTACACCACCTGTGACCAGCACGACCACCCTCACTTTTATCTGAACCTTTCGAAGGCAAAAGTTCGTCCCGAAAAGGATGTGGTAACCGGCCCTGCATGGCTTGTGGTAGCCGATGTGCCACTGTTTCCGGTGGTATTGCCTTTCGCCTTTTTCCCATTCACTAAAACCTACTCCTCCGGTATCATCATGCCTAGTTATGGAGATGAAATGACACGTGGTTTCTATCTTCAGAATGGTGGTTACTATTTTGCCATAAACGATTATGTCGATCTCGCTGTAACGGGTGAGATTTATACAAAAGGATCTTGGGGTGCCGGTGCCCGTTCAAACTATCGCAAACGCTACAAATATTCTGGTAATTTTAACTTCTACTATTTAAGTACGGTAACGGGAGAGAAGGAATTGAAAGATGTGGCTCCTGAAGCCTATTCAGTAGCAAAAGACATACGTGTCACATGGACCCATTCACAGGACCCAAAAGCCAACACATTCCGTACACTTTCAGCAAGTGTGAACTTCTCAACAAGCCGTAACAATCATCACGACTTGAGTCGCCTATACCAACGTGAGGCTTCAAACAACACCAAAAGCTCGAGTGTAAACATTACACAGCGTTTCCCGGACTCCCCTTGGAGCTTGTCGGCAACCATGAACATCAACCAAGTATCGCGTGACTCGACCATTGCAGCCACACTACCCAATATATCTCTCAACATGAGCCGCATTTATCCTTTCAAACGGAAAGAGATGGTCGGTAGTGAACGTTGGTATGAGAAGATCTCAATGAGCTACTCCGGTGAGTTTCGCAACTCCATCACCTCCAAAGAAGATAAAGTTCTGAAAGCGAACATTGTGAGAGATTGGAGCAACGGCATGCGCCACAGTATCCCTATTAGCGCCACCTTTAGCCTTTTCGACTTTATACAGTTATCACCCTCATTCAATTACAATGAACGTTGGTACACTGGTGCTTATAAGGAGGCTTGGGATCCTATTGCAAAAAGAAACGTCCGTGTGGATACAGTTTATGGCTTTAATCGCGTTTACGATTACACCGCATCTATCAGTGCTCAGACAAAATTATACGGGATGTTCACCCCTTGGAAAGTTTTCGGTAACAAAGTGCAGGCTATACGACATGTCTTCTCTCCAAGTATCAGCTTGAACTACAAACCGGATTTTGGTGATCCTAGATACAATTTTTATGAAACTTACTCCTATAAGAACGAATATGGTGAAGATGTTGAGTATACATATTCTCCTTACGCATCCATGATGTTCGGAACAGCCCCCAAAGGTCAAAGTGGTAGTATCGGTTTCGACTTCAAGAACAACCTTGAGATGAAGGTTCGTACCGACAAAGACTCTACCGGTGTACGTAAAGTCAGTCTGATTGACGACTTGGGTATCAACTTCAATTACAACATGATGGCCGACTCCATGAAGTGGAGTACCATCAATTCCAATATCCGTTTAAAATTTTCCAAAACGTATACCCTCAGCTTGAATGCTACATGGGATCCATATATTTATCAGCTCGATCAAAACGGGAATCCACGCCAAGTGGATAAACTTAGAATCCTCAACGGTAAGGGTTTTGGGAAATTGATGAATACCGGTACCTCCTTCTCTTATTCGTTGAATCAGGAAACCTTGAAGAAATTATTCTCTCGCAAGGAAAAGGATGATGACGACAGTGATGATAATAATGCGAACAATTCTGGCAACGACCTTCCTGACGATGGTACCATCGGTGTAAATCCGTATGAAAAACGACAAAGGAATAATCAACAGCAGAGTGAGAGTCAGCCAACAGGAGAGTTTGACAGCGATGGTTATCTCAACAATGCCGTAAATTGGAATATCTCATTCAATTATTCACTTCGATACGGATATGGAGAGTTCGACAAGGAGCGGATGGAATATAAGGGAAAACTGACACACAATTTCGGATTGAACGGATCCCTACAACCAACCAAGAATTGGAACTTCACATTCAATACCGATTACAATTTTGATTTGAAGAAATTTACCAATATAAACTGTACAATCACCCGAAATCTACACTGCTGGAGTATGTCGGCCAGCTTCATCCCTATAGGGCCTTATAAATCCTATAATTTTAGCATCCGTGCTGTATCATCATTGCTACAAGACTTGAAGTATGAGCAGCGCAACTCTCCATACGACCGTGGCTCGGATTGGTATTAATGCCCCCAGAGTTTTTTCATTAACTCATTCATCTTAGCCTCGGCAGAATTGGATTGTGCCTCCCAAAAACGACAATTTTTCAACTCCATGGGGAGATAATCCTGCTTAACAAAATTATTGTCGTAATCATGCGCATATTTATACTCCTTCCCGTATTCGAGTTCTTTCATCAATGAAGTTGGTGCATTGCGCAGATGCAGTGGTACCGGCAGATTACCTGTCTGCTCTACTTTTGCAATGGCCGCATCAATGGCCAGATAGGCAGAGTTACTCTTAGGTGATGTAGCCAGATAAATCGTTGTTTCGGCCAATACAATGCGTCCCTCCGGCCAACCAATCTTCTGGAGTGTATCGAAGCAAGCATTAGCAAGTAACAATGCATTAGGATTTGCAAGACCAATATCCTCTGCTGCAGAAATTACAAGCCTACGAGCAATAAACTTAGGATCTTCTCCCCCGGCAACCATTCTAGCCAACCAATAGATAGCCGCATCGGGATCACTGCCCCGGATCGACTTGATGAAGGCAGAGATGATATCGTAATGCATTTCACCCTCTTTGTCATAGGCCGCCGGATTCTCCTGCAGACGTTCGGTCACCAGTTGATCGGTTATCACTATCTTTCCATCACCGCCGGCCTGAACCAAAAGATCCATGATGTTTAGTAACTTACGGGCATCACCTCCCGAGAATCGGAACAATGCACTAGTTTCCTTCAGATCAATTTCTTTCTCTTTCAGAATCAGATCTTCTGTCAAAGCGCGCAGCAACAACTCCTCCAGATCTTTCTTCTCGAGCGATTTTAATACATACACTTGACAACGCGACAACAAAGGTCGTATGACTTCAAAAGAGGGGTTTTCTGTGGTAGCTCCAATAAGAGTCACCGTTCCGGTCTCTACTGCATTCAGAAGTGAATCCTGTTGTGATTTGCTGAAACGATGTATTTCATCAATAAAAAGAATTGGAGCAGCATTATTGAAAAAGCGGTTGCTCTTTGCTTTTTCAATCACCTCTCTCACATCCTTTACTCCTGAATTAATGGCACTCAGTTTATAGAAATGGGTATTAACTGTATTTGAGATAATATGGGCAAGTGTTGTCTTCCCCACTCCTGGTGGCCCCCAGAAAATGATAGAGGGGATCCTCCCTGCATCAATCATCCTACGTAAAACAGCTCCCTTCCCAACGAGGTGCTTTTGTCCAATAAACTCATCGAGATTTTGTGGTCTGAGGCGTTCTGCTAAGGGGGCACTCATATTATTGTAAACTGTTAAAAGAAAAACTGACTCATAAACTATCTACAAATATAGGTAATTTTACTAACTTTGCCGCTTCAAAATCAATCAGTCACATGGAATTTTACCCCCTACTATCCCTTTTCGGGAACATGGATCAACTTGATCAAGTGAAACTAAACTTCAATCAGGAAAGCGTGAACATGATGAATTTTGCAATTGCTTTCATTATGTTTGGTGTGGCTTTAAGCATCAGACCTGAACACTTCAAATCAGTTTTCATCCACCCCAAACCGGTACTACTTGGTGTAATTTCACAATATATTGCCCTACCGGCCCTCACCTATTTACTTGTGTTGATCATCCATCCTTCCACACCTGTGGCAATGGGAATGATCCTCGTGGCAGCCTGTCCCGGAGGGAATGTTTCCAATCTCATCTCCTCCCTTTCGAAGTCGAATATCACCCTATCGGTTAGTCTCACTACCCTAACCACGGTATTGAGTCTAATAATGACACCACTAAACTTTGCTTTTTGGGGAAGCCTTTATGCGAAGCACTCTCCTCTATTGGTCCCTATCTCCATTGATCCGGTAGAAATGTTTCGTACTGTATTTCTTATTTTAGGAATCCCTGTCGTGTTGGGTATGTTTATCGGCATGAAGTATCCCAAGTTTGCCAAGAGAATGGATAAAACCATCCAGATGGCCTCTGTGATCTTTTTTATTGGATTCATTGTCGCTGCACTTGCCGGAAACTTTCACATATTTCTGGACTATATTCATCTAATTTTTTTACTGGTATTACTTCACAATGGGTTGGCTTTCCTAAGTGGTTATTTCTTACCTAAAATCTTCAAAGTAAGTGAGAGAGAGTGCAGAACTATATCCATTGAAACAGGAATTCAAAACTCTGGACTTGGACTCGCATTAATCTTCAATCCACGAATCTTCCCCCCAGAACTACAGTTAGGTGGTATGGCAATGGTTGCTGCCTGGTGGGGTATCTGGCATATAATAGCCGGATTAATACTAGCATATTACTGGAGAAAACGTCCGCTGGAAGTACCCATTAATGGATAATAAAATAGATTCAAAAAGCTACACAATATGCTTTACCGATACGACTTTCGATATGCTCTGGCAAAAATTCCAGTCAAAACAGCCCTAAGGCTCAATTTCAGGAAACTGGTCTTTACCGGAAGAAAAGAAAATGTCTCAAAGAGTCGACCTATCATTTTTGCTCCCAATCACAGAAATGCACTGATCGATGCACTGATGTTGGTTTATGCTGGTTATTCCTTTAAGCAGGTTGTTTTTCTTGCTCGAGCTGACATCTTCAAGCAAAAGATAATCGCCTGGATATTGCGAGGAATGCGCATTATTCCAGTTTTCAGAATACGCGATGGAAAGGATAATCTGGAAAAAAATAAGGATATTTTTGATACAGCTGCCCGAATCCTTCAAAAAGGCAACCCCATTGCTCTTTTTCCGGAGGCAAAGCACAACCCCAAGCAGTCGCTTCTACCCATTCAAAAAGCGGTCCCTCGTATTGTGCTGCCTACCGAAGCCTCTCAAGCTTTTGAACTAAACAGCCAGATTGTTCCGGTATCAATATATTACCGCGACATTTTTGGTTTCCTATCGGATGCCTATGTCACCTTTGGCACACCAATTGAAGTCTCTAAGTACAAGACAATCTATGACGAGAACCCCAGTTTGGCAACCAATCAGCTACGGCAAGAATTGGAGAAAAGCCTAAAATCGTTGGTTGTGGATATTTGGAACGATGAATATTACACTGAATATTGTCATGCCATCGACTGGAATGGCGACATGATAGCAAAAGAGAAATTTCTCAACAGAAAAGATGCATTCAACCTCTCATCCCTACATATTGTGAGAAGCTTGGACGAACTCTTTGAGAATAACCGGTCTGCATTCGATACGCTGATAACCAACTTCCAAAAAGCTTACTCCATTTTACAGACACATGGTCTCAACGCAAAAGATCGTCTGAGGAGCACATCCAGTAAGTTGAATATTATCACCCGATATTTTACGCTCGCTCTATCATCACCGTTGATGTTGCTTGGATTTCTGAATGGGATCTTCCCCATACTTATCAATAAGAAGTTGCTAAGTCTCTTCAAGGATAATCAATTTATCTCTTCTGTGAGATATATTTCCGGTCTGTTCTTTGTACCTATATTCGATGTAATTCAATCGCTACTTTTAGGCACAATTACCCATAACTGGCTCCTAGCGTTGGTATATTTTCTGTTAATGCCAGCGACTTTCTATTTTGCGTTATATTGGCGTAAGTGGAGTAAACAGCTGCGTAGAGACCACAAGGTTGCTCAATTTAGGAATAAATATCCCCAGGAATGGGAAGAGCTCATCAAGTTGATTACTCTCCCTAGCTAACTGTAATCATTTCTAATACGACTATATAAAAAGAAAGGGGCTGTCTCAAAAGATTGA
>DBQD01000027.1:0-6450 GCA_002305715.1 Proteiniphilum sp. UBA1403
TTATTTCCTAATTTATTTTGAGTTTATTTAATTCAGCTACCAAGTGTTTTTGATTATATAAATGCTGATGCTTTATTGTATATTTTTAATCTTTTTGCACCATTTTTCCGATAACGAGGCAAAGGTAATTCTATTTTTCACGTTTGCAAATAAAAGACACAACTTTAACATCATTTAACTAACTTATTTAAATCAACTTATTTACATTAGATGCTACATGACTGATACACAGTTGATTATAAGACAAAAGTTTAATAATATATTCTATTCAAAACCTAAAATTAACTGACAACCCATCACTATTCATTGTATTTTCATGCAATTTAATCCATGTCACACAAACAAATATCTTAAAATAGCGACTTCAATTTATAATTTTATTTAATAAGCTAAAATGTTATTTTGAGGTAATTGTGTATGTTATCTCCGAAGTAAAAACTGATTCTGTGTCTCCCGATGTCATGTTTACATATTTATCAGCTCCACCAGCGGTATTATCATAGGTTACATTGTATTTAAGGTTCATTCCACCTGTTCCGGATCTTATAAGTGATTCTGGATTGGTAGATAGTAAAACATTATCAAATATCTGTGGTAAGTTATTATCAGAACCACTTGCAGCTATAATCATAACATCACTAACAGGAATTGATTTGTCTGAACCTAATTGCGTAAAGCTATCCTGGTTTGATGCAACGTTTACCTGAAAGCCTCCCGTACTTGTTACAGACAGGTGGTCATCTAATGTGGCTGAAACACCTTTCTCGTAATCTTCTATATTATGGTATTCTAAATTAACATCCTTCTGGGAGGTGTTTACAGCAATAGTTTGGATAGGATGTAATATGATATTAACGGTGACATTTGCAGAATTTGATTGAGCATAAGTGTTTTCCACATACAGTAATGCGGTCACAATCAATGATATTATGATAATAATGCTCTTCAAAACAACAAACTTTAATTAACATTCTCCTAATTTCTACGTGCAATTTATAAAATAATTTTTTATTAAACAAACAATTCTAAATAAAATATAGCAAACTTTTGCTATTTAACAATTAGTGTTATTATATATTTTAATGTAAAAAACACGCTAATTAATCCCTATAAGTTTTAATTATAACGGCAAAATAGATAATCTACAAAATAATAATATAAGGTAATTCTATTATTGCTTTATAGAAGAAGATGTTATATGCTTAATTAATGATTTATTTTTATAGCGTAACAAAGATATTTTTCTCTTTTTGATCAAATCTTACTGGAGCAATTTTTTGCAACTCTGCTAATATTGATTGAATATCTGTGTGTTTTGTAGTTATGGTATAGCTATATTCTAAAGCACCAGTTGCTTGTAGATGAAACTTTACATCATATTTTCTCTCAAGCACCTTTAAAACCTCCGCAAGTGGTGTGTCGTAAAAATAAATCATGTTATTCTTCCAAAGAGAGGCACTGGAAGGCTTTGAAAGGTTAGAAAGAATTGTTCTACCTGTGGTCTTATTATATTCAAGCAGTTGCCCAGGTGTCATTGAGTAGCTACTACCCTGTACATGAAAAGATGTTTTACCTTCATCCAACACAACTTTAATAAATTCACTCTCACTATATGCATTAACATTAAATGAGGTGCCTAAAACTCTTACAGACGTATTTTGAGCATTTACAATAAATGGTCGTTTACTATTTGTGGTAACATTAAAATACGCTTCACCATCTAAAAATATTTCTCTTTGTCTAATTCCAAATCTTTCGGGATAGCGAATTCTAGTACCTGAGTTTAAATAGACTTCTGTACCGTCTTGAAAAAATATTCTTGCATCCTCACCATATGGAATATAAAGCTCGGTATATTTTACTCCTTCAAAAATTGAAGTTTGTTTGTTGAAATAGAAAGCCAATAGAGAAACAATAAATATAGGTAGAAATACAGCTGCAACTTTTAGACTGGTTCTTCTAAATGATTTTTGATAAATCTCACGATCAATCTTTTTAAAAAGCTTATCCGATTGTACAGCAGAAAATGTTTTATCGCTAAATAAGTCATCCCCCATCACGTAAGCATCTTTATCCAACATATCTGCAAGGTGTTGCTGACCCTCTATTGTAGATGAAAACCATTCAACAACCTCTTGTGCATCTTCTTTTGTAGAGACCTCACCAACTACCCTATTTATCATATTTCTTTTTGCCGACATGAATTTTTAATTACATAAGTTTATCCCTTATTCTTTATAGACACATAATTGAGCAAAAGATATTAGTTAAACTGCATAATATTTTTCACTTAATTTTTATCTGATCAAAATATAAACGCAACATCTTAATAGACTCTTGATAATGCGACTTTACAGTATTAATGGATATTCCCATCTTCTCAGCTATTTGCTGATTACTTTCGGTTGTTTCAAGCTTTCGAAGGCATATCTCCTTTTTTTGTGGCGGTAATGATTCAACTCCTTGATAAAGAAGATTGCGCATCTGCTTATCATCCATGGCCTTTATAACATCTTCCTGGCCCGGAATATCTATTTGTGCATTTATATAGTTTAATGAAATCTCATCTTTGCGGTCGCGTATCTGATTAAGAATATAATTCTTAGTCATTGTATAAAGATAATTCTTGAGATTAATTTCGATATGAATATCAGATGTGCTTTCCCAAAGCTTCACAAACACATGCTGTACGGCGTCTTCTGCCATCTGAGTGTTTTTGAGATACTTTAAAGCTATAGCGTAAAGATAACGATGATATTTTTTGTAAATTGCAGAAAACGCCTCTCTATCCCTCTTCTTTAATAGAATAAAAAGGGCATGATCTTCATTTCTTGCATATTCAGGAAACTTACTTTTCATACATTTTGCTATCTCTTAACAAAAATAGTAAAACATATCAAAACATCTTGATAATTCTTTCCAGTCCTTTAACCAACATATCAACCTCTTCTTTAGTATTATAGAAGGCAAATGAAGCTCTGACGGTTCCCTCAACACCCATTATTTTCATTAACGGTTCGGCGCAGTGGTGACCTGTTCTTACAGCTATACCCATTTTATCTAAGAGGGTTCCTATATCATATGGGTGTATATCGTCAACCAGAAATGAAATTACGCTACACTTCTCCTTAGCTGTACCTATAATCCTCATTCCAGGAATTTGAAGCATCTTTTCAGTTGCGTATTTCAAAAGCTCATCTTCGTGATGGGCAATATTATCTAATCCAATTGAGTTTATATAATTTAAAGCAGTTGCAAGAGCCGCAGTACCCACAAAATCGGGCGTTCCGGCCTCAAATTTAAAAGGCAGCTTATTGAATGTGGTTTTCTCAAAAGAAACACTCTCTATCATCTCTCCACCACCCTGGTAAGGAGGTAGTCCATTTAACCACTCTTCTTTTCCGTAAAGTACACCAACGCCGGTTGGTCCGTAAATCTTATGAGAAGAGAAAACCAAGAAGTCACAATCTATTTTCTGAACATCTACTTTTGCATGCTGAACACTTTGTGCAGCATCTATAAGTACAGGAATTTTATGATTGTGAGCAATTTTCACTATCTCATTCACAGGATTAACTGTTCCCAGCACATTTGATATATGAGTCAATGCAATTAGTTTTGTACGGGGAGAAATAAGCTTTTCAAATTCCTCTAAAATAAGTTCACCATCTTTATTAATAGGGGCAACCTTAACACTGAGTCCGTACATGTCTGCCTGAATTTGCCATGGAACGATATTGGAGTGGTGCTCCATAGCAGTTATTAATATTTCATCTCCTTCTTTGCAAAATGATCTGCAAAAAGAGGATGCAACCAGATTTATCGACTCAGTAGCACCGCGTGTGAAAACAATCTCATCCGGTGAATTAGCATTAATAAAACGCTGAACAGTTTTCCTTGCTGCTTCATGCTCATCGGTTGCAACCTGACTAAGATAATGAACACCCCTGTGAACATTTGAATTCACCGTGGTGTACATTTCTGTAATCTTATCCATCACACAACTCGGCTTTTGCGTTGTAGCAGCATTATCGAGATACACCAAAGGTTTCCCATACACCTCGCGTGAGAGTATGGGAAATTTGGCACGTATATTATTTATATCCAGTTCTTTCAAATCAAATACACACATTACAATTTCCGCAACGCATCAGTTCACCGCGGAAACGTTTGTTGATCAATGTGGTCAGACGCTCCTGCAGGCTTTCAATGCGAACCATTTCCACCACATCGCTGGTGAAGGCCACCATCAGCAAGAGTCGCGCCTCCTCTTTGTCAATACCCCTTGCACGCATGTAGAAGAGAGCCTCCTCATCGAGCTGTCCGGTAGTAAGACCGTGTGAACACTTCACGTCATCGGCATAGATTTCAAGCTGCGGCTTTGAAAACATTTGAGCCGTGTCGGACGCAAGTAAGTTACGGTTATTCTGGTACGCCATAGTCTTTTGTGCATCTTTCTCCACCAAGATCTTTCCACAGAAGACACCAGTCGCACGATCATTAAGCACAGTTTTAAACAGTTCGTTGCTCATACAGTTGGGTTTCGCATGATCAAGGAAAGCAAAATTGTCGATGTGCTGTTCTTTGTCGCATATGGCCAATCCTCCAGCATGTGCTTCAGCATGTTCTCCCAAAAGGCGGAAGCGATAATTATTGCGTGTATAGCCATTGTGCAGTGTAATGGAGCTTGTTTGCACGTTCGACCCATCATTCTGTTCGCTGAACAAATTATTGAGACGGGTTACCTTTTCCGAATTTTCTTCAAGTTCATACACATCAACTTGAGCCGATACATCGGCAAAAACCTCCGTCACCTGAGTAACAACAAAACGTACATCATCGACTGTATGATCGCACACCAGCAACTTCACTTGTGCGTTTTCTTCGGCAATGATTAAAATCCGTCGGTTCACGTTCAAGTCGACTCCCCCCCGCAAGATGTTGATCAGCTGCAACGGCTTCTCTACCGTCACATTTTTAGGCACATACACTACAAAACCATCCTGAGCAAACATTGTGTTGTATGCCACCACTCCATTATCGGAATAGTCGGCTATTTTAGCATAGTGNNAAAACACCTTCCGGCAACTTTTCATTCGGTTTGAATTGATCGTAATACCGGTCGTTTATTAAAAAATAGAGATGCGTGGAAAGGTGAGGCACATCACATTTGAATGCGTCGTATGGATTCACTGGAATGGGTATATTCCGAAGATTCAGTCCAAAATCACCATCGAACGTACGCACAATATTGGAGTGCTTGTAGTCCTCTTGTTTTGAAGTTGGAAATCCAATCTGCTTAAATTTTTCCAGTGCAGCATCTCTATGCTGGTTCATTCCTTTTACCGAATGAGCATCTAGCTCACCACGGAACTGGTTAAACAGATCAATATATTGTTGTTCTATCATTTTGTTTGAATTACAGATGTAGGATTAGGGATTAATCAACCAATCGTAACCCCTCTTTTCCAGTTCAAGAGCCAAATCCGGCCCACCTGAGCGAAGAATATTCCCCTGATACAGCACATGTACATAGTCCGGTTTTATATACTCCAGCAGGCGTTGGTAGTGTGTGATAACTATAGTTGCATTCTCTTTGGTCTGCAATTTGTTCACACCATTTGCCACCACTCTGAGTGCATCAATGTCGAGGCCTGAATCGGTCTCATCAAGTATCGCCAACTGTGGATTAAGCATGGCCATCTGGAATATTTCATTTTTCTTTTTCTCACCACCTGAGAAACCTTCGTTCACCGAGCGGCTTACCAGCTGACTGTCCATTCCCAGCAGTTCACGTTTGTCGCGCATCAGTTTCAAGAAGTCAGAAGCTGAAATTGGCTCTTCACCACGATACTTACGTTGCTCATTCACGGCAGCACGCATAAAGTTGACCATGCTTACGCCGGGAATTTCCACTGGATATTGAAAACTGAGGAAGAGACCCTCACGCGCACGATCTTCGGGTTCCATTTCCAGGAGGTCTTTATCGTTGAAAAATACCTGACCACGTGTCACCTCGAACTTAGGGTTACCGGCCAGCACCGATGCAAGGGTACTTTTACCAGATCCGTTCGGTCCCATTATTGCATGCACTTCGCCTCGGTTTACTTCCAGATTTACACCTTTCAGAATTTCTTTCTCCTCTACGATTGCATGCAGGTTTTTTATTTTTAACATACTTGTCATGTTGATTTTTTGAATTTATCATCTCGGCGATCATTTTATCCCGCCAAATAGTTTTTATATGATGCATTGTCTGCAGGACGTTTTATCGCCCCTGCATAACAACTAAGATTATGTATTTGTTCTATTTATATTCTCTTGATTGCAATCCACTGAAATAATATCTTCGGCCTCCTTGATCTTCTTAAAGAGATCGGAAGCGAATACAAAATCGTTAAGTATTTCATTTTCCGCACCCATTACTTCTGCTTTGGAACCCTCCCACTC
>DBQD01000027.1:6498-13087 GCA_002305715.1 Proteiniphilum sp. UBA1403
GTTTTCGGATCAAGTCCCGAGTTGGGCTCGTCGCAAAAGAGATACTTTGGGTTCAAAGCAATTGCTCTTGCAATTGCGACCCGCTTCTTCATACCACCACTAATTTCTGAAGGGTAGAGAGGTGCCGCCTCCAGCAGGTTCACACGCTCCAGACAAAACTCTGCCCTTTTACGGCGCTCCCGTTTGTTTTTTCTCGAAAACATCTCCAGGGGAAACATTACATTCTCCAACACCGTGCGTGAGTCGAATAGAGCAGAACCCTGAAAGAGCATCCCTATATCGCGACGTAAGCGTCTTATTTCACGCATTTTCATACCGGTGAATCTACGGTCGTCGTACCATATTTCTCCCGAGTTGGGTGAAACCAATCCGACCAGACACTTCAACAGAACCGTCTTACCCGATCCACTCTTGCCAATAATCATGTTTACCACCCCTTTATGAAAGGTCGTACTAATATTGTCGAGGACCAGTTTCCCGTCGAATTCTTTTGTCAGATTTTTTATTTCAATCATACCGGAACTTTTTATCCCATAGCCAGCTGGGTGAACAACAGGTCGGTAATAAGAATCAACACGCTGTTGATTACCACAGATTTGGTACTGGCTTGACCTACCTCCAGGGCTCCACCTTTTGCGGTATAACCATAATAAGCCGCTACCGATGCAATGATAAACCCAAACAACATCGACTTTACGATGGAGTACCAGATGAACGACTCTCGAAAAAATGCCTGAATACCATATACATAGGTCTCAACAGAAGGTGTACCCAGGACCATACATATGACATAACCCCCAAAAAGTCCCATGAACATACTGAAAATCACCAGCACCGGCATGAAAGCCACAAAAGAAGCCACCTTGGGAAGGATGAGATAATTTGCGGAGTTCACACCCATAATATCGAGGGCGTCAATTTGTTCGGTAATACGCATCGTCCCTATTTCAGATGCCACGTTCGATCCTACTTTACCCGAAAGAATGAGACACATGATTGTGGAGGAGAATTCCAGCAAAATGATCTCTCGCGAGACTACTCCCACTGTAAAACGAGGCAACATGGGTGAGTCGATATTCAGTGCAATCTGTAAAACAATCACTGCTCCAATGAACAAGGAGATGATAATTACAATCCAGATAGAGCTCACACCCAACGTGTAGATCCCCTTCATGAATTCTTTCACAAACTCCCTCATTCGGTCGGGAACCGATAACACCCTGCGCATCAACAATGCGTATTCGCCAACATTTTCTAGAGAACGGATTAAATGCATGTGGCTTGTTCGTTCAAAATATTTATGCAAAGATAATTTTTTTATTCGATCACTGCTAAAACAAAAATCGTAACTCTTTTAAAAATTGTAATTTTGCAGCATGTTTGAAATCATCGACAAGGCACTAGGCAGAATCATCGTCACGCCGCACAAACGTGCGAAGCGGGTCATAGCAAGACGAAAAAGCGACCATATTCAACTTACGGTCCCTTTTCGTTTCAGCAAGCAGCAGCTTGCATCGGTGCTAGAAGAGATGAGGCCACGTCTGATGCGGTTAAAACCAAAGGTTGGCAAACCATTCTGCGAAGAAGACAGAATAAACAGCCTAACCTTCAGCGCGCAGGTTGTAAAAAGTTCCCTAATTGACAAGCCCGCTTTGAAGCTGAAAGAGGAGCAGCTCTATATCTACATGCCCCAACCCTGTGATCTGCTTCAGCCCGAGAACCAACAGTTTATCAAGACAACCATTCTTCAGGTTCTACGTCTGGAAGCAAAGCGGATATTGCCTATAAAAACGGCATCATTTGCGCAACAACATGGCCTTCACTTTCGGGAAATACGGATCAACAGCAGCAAGGGTCGCTGGGGAAGTTGTTCAGCACAAAAAAACATCAATTATTCGCTCTTTCTGATGCTGCTTCCCGAGAGGTTGATCAACTATGTAGTGCTCCACGAACTGGCCCATACGGTGGAGATGAATCACAGCGAACGATTCTGGTCGCTGCTCGATCAGTTTTGCAACGGTCAGGCACGACAACTCAGTCAAGAAGTAAAAACATTTAGGCCGGAGTGGTATGAATTTTTAATACAGGATTAGAGTCATAACCTACCTTACACACAACATCCTAGACAGGCTCAACAGAACAGCAATCAGAAAGTTCAGCAATCAGAAAATTCAGCAANNCAATCGGGAAGTACTGCATTCGAGCACGAATTCAATCAGGAGGATCAACTATTCAGAATAATTACAGATCAGAAGATGCCTTAAAGGTCCTTCAGTAGTAGATCTTTGTTGCTTTCATACATTACAAGGCGTGAGTTAACCAATACTTTCCAATGTTCATAAAACTCACCCTTTATATCGATCATAAAATCCTCCGATCCTTTTTCATCCAACTTCGCCATCAGATAACTCACCGATATCAGATTGATGTCCACGGCCGGCTGAAATGCCATCACCAACTCATCCTCGGCAGTGGGAGTAGGAGAAATAATTTTCACTTCCGTCAGCGTATCAAGGATATCATGGGTCAGTCGTGAAGGCACCTTGCACTTCTCCGATAGTTGATCGGCCGTATAGGGTGGCAACTCATCAGCAAACCGACGAACAATGACTGAAGCAATCATCAATGTAAAGAAATCTCTATACCTGCGACTGATATTACGTGTCTCTTTTTCGAACGAAAATTTGCGTACGTTCTGCGCAGCATACGATACCTCCGCCCCAATGAGGGTAATAAACCAAGAGAGCTGTATCCAAAGCAGCATCAATGGAATAGCAGCAAACGTACCGTAAATGGCATTGTATCGGGTAATCCACAGCTGCCCGCTCAGGTAAAGAATTTGAAAAAACTGAAAAGCCACACCTGCAAGTACACCAGCAAGCAGTGCATTTGGCAGTTTCACCTTCACATTGGGCAAAAATTTGTAGACCGACGTAAATATCAAGATCATCACCACAAAGGGGATGATATTCAATAATCTTGGAATAAAGGGGTAAAGTATATATACGATCTTCAGTGTGTCGTTTTGCGGGTAGCTAAGGATATTTAATGCGTTTACGAAGATGAAGAAGATCGGGATAAAGAGTACCATCGCCGTGTAATCGGTCATTTTGCGTCCAATGCTGCGCCCTTTGCTTACTTGCCAAATTTTGTTCAGGTTGCTCTCAATATCGTTGAAAAGAAGTAAGATCGTATAAAGGAAGAGCAAAATACCCACACCTGCAAAAACACCACCCCCCTTGGCCTCTTCCAGCGATTTATCGATTAGCTGAAACAACAGGTCCAGAAATTCGCGAGTTCTCCCTTCCGGGGTGGCCTCCTCCTGCGTCAGTATCTCATTCCCAACAGATGAAGATGCAGGTTGATCGCTGTTTCTGGCATTCCACATCTCACTTCCCAATATTGCCGTATCCGGAGGTAGAACTGAATCCTCCATCACCTCAATTGTGTCGGCTTTCTCACCGGTCATCAGGTTAAAGATACTGCTCTCCATGATGTTTTCAATGCCAAAACCACGAGCAATCGCAAAAATTACCGCAAGTAAGGGAACAATGGATAGTATGGTACGATAAGTAAGCGACCGCGAACTGGCCGCAATGTTCAGCTCCTGTACATTCCGTACGGTGAGCATGACTACTTTGATGGCGTTATACAGAATATTTTTCTTGTTGGAAAGAGTCTCAGGATTGGAACGCCAGATGTCGTAAGATAAAAACTTGATTACCTCCTTCACCTTGGTCCTCAACCGATCAAGCCTGCCGGGCTCCTCTACTTCCTCTCGGTATCTCTCTTTGCCAATCTTCACCATAACTTTGATGTTGGTAAAAAAAGCAGCCGGTCTATAAGCCGGGTTCTGTATCCCAAAAAATGGGATGTTTGTCATTTATCTGCGGAGCAATGTCACCACCCTCCTTTAGCGGCCTACCCCCCGGCATCGGGCGAGCAACCCTAAATATCCGGTATACATGGCCTTGCAACCCATAATGCGTACGGCATGTCGTGTTACCACGTCACCCGGTAGGCTCTTACCCCACCTTTTCACCCTTACCCCTTGCGGGGCGGTTATTTTCTGTTACGCTCATCTGCCCTCACGAACAGCTTCCCGTTAGGAAGTATGGCGCTCTGTGTTGCCCGGACTTTCCTCCCCTCTTGCGAGGAGCGACAAACCGACCTGCTGCAACTGCAAAAGTAATAATAAGTTATGATTATTGCCCTTTTTTATCCGTTTTTTCTTTCATGCATACCAATCATATGTGCATGTCCTAAAGATGGCAAGTTTTTCCTACACAGAGTATTGTGAAAACTTACGCATAAATGAATCGTAATAGGTTTTGGACACCGGGATGTCGGGTGTATTCTCTGCATCGAGCTCCAACACAATGCCACCCTTCTCTTTTTTCAGTATTTTTACCTTGTCCATATTCACAATGAAGGAGCGATGACAGCGTACGAGAGCAGTATCTTTAGCAAGGTTTTCCTCCATCCATTTAAGGGAGTTGCGAATCAGGTAGTGCGCAACGGCCGATTTATTCAGGTAATAAATGGTCGCGTAATTGTCTGCCGATTCAATATATAGTAGTTTATCCAACATGATGGAGATCTTAAGGTCGCCCTTTTCATCGGGAAAAGCAATCAGCGTTTTTTCTTTAACTTCCTGATTCTTCAGTTGTTCTATATGCTCCAGGAGCCTAATTTTCTCTTTCCATGAGAAATAAAGCCACGAAATAGAATAGGGTAACAGCAACACCAAAGCTGTGTTGATCATGCTCTGTCTGAATATTTCGGAAATGTCTCTTTCGATTCCATCTTTGGGAAAGAACCTGGCAAAAAGCGTATAAAAAATGGCCATTGCCACAATTTCGCACAATATCCACAGGGCATAATGCCAATACAACAGTTCTCTTTTTTTGGAGCAGATCGTAAGGATAATCCGACTGATTACCACCACCATCATTCCGGTGAGAATAATCAGGCTCGAAAAGGCAAAATATGTAATATCTGAAATTCCGGGATACCAATCGCGCGATCCAAAGGGCTGAAAAAGATTGATGAACAACAACGCAAAAAGAGCTGTAAAGATAATTGTCTTTATGTTGTTATTCTTATCGTATAAATATGCCGGTATAGTCCCCTCCATCTCAGAATGATTAATCGTGTCAACTGATGCAAAAATAAGGTAAACTGAATATAAAGGCAAGATCACTTGCACTTAAAAAAGTCCAATCTTATTGTATACAAAAGTATATTTTTTATTGATGACTTACTAAAAATAGTAGTCTACAACCCTGAAATTTCACCCCTTTATACCAAATTTCACCCCATATAGAGAATTTCGTCCCAAAACAACCTCCTTTTTCCCTTTGATTTGCAAATAGTTATCAAAGCATCTTTCTTTGTTGAAAAACAATCGCATTATGAACTACAACGATCGTTGCATAGCTTTGAACAATAGTTTCAAAATAGGAGTCGACACCCATCTGGAGGAAAGCGGTATCGACATAAAGTTCTATCGTTTTAACAGCGCGTGGTGTGACGATGAAAAAGAGACATCCCAACAAACAATTGCCATCAACGAAAACCTTTCGTTCGACTATCCCATCTTCTCCCCTGAAGGTAGCAATCGACACGAAAAGGCCATCCTCCTGCTTCATGGCCTCAATGAACGAAACTGGAGCAAGTACCTCCCCTGGGCTGAGTACCTCGCCTTACAGACAGGAAGACCGGTAATCCTCTTCCCCATTGCTTTTCACATTAACCGGTCACCCCAAACATGGTCCAACCCCCGTAGTCTGACCGGAATGCTCAATTTCCGTCGAGAAAAGTGTGTCGACGACCGTTCGTTGAGCTTTGCCAACGTGGCACTGAGTGAACGCATCTCTCAAAACCCCGAGCGATTCTACCTTTCCGGTAGACAAACATGGGGTGATCTCACCACATTAGCCGGAAACATAAAAGATGGTCAGCATCCGCTCTTTAAGGAGGACTGTAAAATCGATATTTTTGCCTATTCCATAGGAGCATTTCTCTCACAAGTTACCTTAATGGCGAACGAAAAGAATCTATTTTCCGACAGCAAGCTCTTCATGTTTTGCGGTGGTAGTATCTTCCACTCAATGTATGGCATATCAAGAAGTATCATGGACCGACTTGCTTTCAACAAGTTGCAGGACTACTATGTCCATCATTTTGGAAGCGAAAAGGAGAACCGCTGGCAACGCGACAATGCTTTCTATGCCTTCTTTCGAATGATCCTTCCAAGTCGGCAAAAAATTGAACGTGAAAACTTCTTCTCTCAAATCCGCAGTAGAATAGCAGGCATAGCATTGGAGAAAGACACCGTTATACCCTACCATGGTGTATGCGAAGCACTGGGTACTGAAACCACAAAGTCAGCCATCACACTCCTCGATTTCCCCTTCCCCTATACACACGAAAATCCATTTCCACAGCAGACCAAAGACCAGGTCTCCCTCAACAACGCCTTCAACCAAATTTTTTCTCGCGCAGTCGAATTTTTCGCCTATTGATTGACTTTTACCTAAAAGTCTCAAATAAAAGTTACATGTGTCAGGTAAAGTATTTATCTTTA
>DBQD01000071.1 GCA_002305715.1 Proteiniphilum sp. UBA1403
CTCCTTATACATATACGGAGGGATGCCAGCGAAGTATCCATCTCATGTTTTATGATGAGACGGCCTCTTTGTTATCCTAGTGGACAATCAGTAAATCTCGTTTTTCTGTGTTATCAAATCTCTTCAATCCTGAACCGGAAAATGGGTGCTTTCTTTTTGGTTGTTTTCACAACAAAATAACCTCTTTCGTTCTTTGACAATCCGTTCTCCGATATGATTGTCTTTCCTTCGGGAACAGTGATTTCAAACTGGGAATCGCCACCAAACTCAATGGCGACCTCCTTGCTTGCCCTATTGTAATCAACTTTTTTGATTTCTCCTGTCACAGCGTTAATTCCCAGAGCCTCAGGTGCGATAAAGACCCTGCTTTTTGCGGCTGTGGTTACCTCTGTTTTTATCCAGTCACCCTCCTTGCTGATGTTCCCACTAAAGGCAATCCACCCAAACTCGGGGTGATTATAAATGTAGGTAGAGGCGTTTACTGCGTATCCATAAAAACCGCTTCCGTAGTCACCGGCATATCCGTCTATCTCAAGCGTGGAGGGATATGAATGAAAGGCAGCCGGACCAAATCCATCCTGGGTTATATTGGCCAAAGGCCCCATAGATCCGGCATGACCCACACGCAGAAGATAGAAGTCATCGGGGTTCTCGCGATAGGCAGCCAGTACGGGAATTGAATTCAGGCCCGAACCATAATGATGCAGTTGTCTTTCAATTCTGGCCAGTTTTCCTCCATATACAAAATCCCAGTATCTGCGTGCACTGCCGTTATATCCCCAGTGGGGCAGTGTTGGCATATAAGCAAGCACCGCATTGAGGGTTACATCTGCTTTATCTGCATAACCAAAGTAGGAGGTCCACATATACACCTCTTCCTGTCCGGTTGAGTCCCAGGGCATTTCACTACCAAAAGGATAATCCAGCGAATTCCAGTGATCGGCTCGTTTTTTCATCTCTGCTTCCAGGTTGGAAGCCATTTCGGTGAAACCTTCGCGTTTCAGATCCAGTAAAATATAGAGAAAAACCGAACCCTCCATCTGACCGAACTGGGCATACCAGGGAGCTAGTTTTACCATGGCGATGGAGGTGTGGTAAGCATTTTCCAGACTGAGTTTCCAGTCAATTTCATCGTATCCTCGGTTTCTTCCGAGATGGTACATGACCCAGTGAGCAGCAGCCACGTGGGGATAATTGTAAGAGCGACCAAGATCCTGTGCGTTCTCCAGCGACCAGGCTTCCCAGCCCCTGAACTGAATGGAGTCGCAGTAGGTACCTTCCGGCATCAACTCTGGCTCATAATAAAAAAGACTTTTTCTCACCCCATATTTTGTTGAGTCCGCATCCTTTTGTATCCCGCCCCACAACGTTTCATTCAGAAAACGTTTCAATTTCGCCACTTCCTTCTTTTCCGGCTGCACCATCTGTTTCATGATAGCTGCCAGCCAGCTTCCGGCACCTGCTTCATCGCTCAATCCCACGAACCAGGAACGGCGCTCCTGGGTAAGGATCTTTTTCCGGTCGTAATCGTAGTTCATCACAGAGGGAGAACGACCAAAAGGATCTTTGCTATTTTCATACCATTGAGCCGTGGTGAGGAAGTTGCCCAAGTCTCTTACCACCTGCTCCTGCGATTTGATTACCTTGTAGTGGATGGTTTGCAAGGTGTTGTCTTCATACAACAGCGAGATTCGGGCTCTCCCCCACTCATTACCCCTGACCTCGAAGGACGACCATCCATTGGGTGTTTCTTCTTTTTGGGTAATGGTCAGCGCATTTTCGGGATAGACCGTAACTTTTGCAATCTTTTGTGGATATTTTACAAAGAGGTTGCTTTTCTCGTTCATCGGGAGAAGGTATCCCGGCAGACCCATGGCCACCGGTCTCGCTTCTTCAATCAGCTTGTCCTCAATTTCACGGATAGAAGGCGCCGTCACCAATTTAATTGCATAATCTTTTATTTCCCCAGGAGCAAGTATTGCTGAGGTAGGTTTGTTCCAGGGCTCTACCCCACTCCATTCCATTTCTGCGTTCGCTTTGCTGTGAATAAGCCATTCATGAAACCCTTCAAATATAACTCCTTTTGGCGTTGGATCGTCATTCAACGGGTTATAGGCTTCAAATCCTGCATTTTGATGGGGAAGCACCAGCAGGCTTCCTCCTTTTCCATGGAGGCGGTTAACCTGAAGGTAGCCAGCATCCTGCCCAATATAGGGATCGAAAAAGACATTGTTGTGATGTGCCTCATCGAGCGTCTTGCCTTCGAGGATATTGTTAAATATCAAAGGAATACCCAGCGAACCGATCTCAACTGGAAAGGAGGAGCTGTTTATGATCTGAAAACGGAGCACCAGGTCGCCATTCTCTGTCTCCCAATATCTTTTTATGGTGACAGGAATGTTGGCGGGCAGGGTTGCCGTGAGGTCCGCGGCTGCCAGCATGTTTTCTTCTAAAGGGAGTTTTTTAACCGGCTGGCGTTTTGTGGCCGTTGAATAACGCGTCCAGCTGTTCTCACCCTCTTTTTTCAAGATGATATTGATGTCACCCAGATGATACAACCCATCTTTATCTCGTTGGTGAATCCGGTCACCCGGTGTATAATCGAATGAGGTGTCGGCAAACGGTGATAATTGTTTCACCGTTTGGGATGCATTCACCAGGGTAAGCCGGAAAGATTTCGTGGTAAATTTCGATTCACCCTGATCCAGCCCTAGTGTGGACGGTCTCTCTGCAATTCGCTCCCATGGGGATTGTGCGTTTACCGTGGAAAGAACTAAAAAAGATAGTAGTATGCCAAATATTGTCGTACGTCTCATTATAAAGTTATTAAGTGGTTAGGTTCAACATTTCGAAGTTTCGGGTTTATGAGGTTTTCATATCTCACAGGGATAGAGATTGAGCATAGCATGCCGGCTGACGGTTTCATCGGTTTCCGGGAAATAATCCGAAATAATTTCATACAATCCGGGATCGTATCTTTTCAATTCTTCCCGGGTATTCACTTTGTTATGCTTTCCATCTCCTTTGTCTTTGTCTACCTCTGCATTGATATTAAACCAGTTCTGTACTCCTTCTGCCCAATATTCGGCGATGTCGGTTGCTGCGTAGGTATTAAACCAACGACCTTGCGCGATAGCATGCTCCAGTGCAGCCTGCAGACGATTTTCAAAATCGGGATCTACCGGCGCAATGCCCACAAAGTGAATGGTATGCGCAAATTCGTGAATCAGAATATCTTCGGCGTGGTATTTATCGATCTGATAGGCGAGGATATTCTCCTCCGCACAGGTAGTCAGTGGCAACTCCAAGGTTCCTCCCAGTCCTCTTGCCCTTACATCCCAGTTGAGTGTGGTATCGTTTACCAGGTACGCATGTTCCGGAATATCTGTTGTCCCTTCATAGCGTGCCATGATCCCAATGCGGGTGTCACGACTGGTCATCGATTCCAGCACATTCTCCGGCAACAAGTCGGTCAGTGCTTTTACTGTGATATAAGCTGCATGGAAGCAGGAGTCGGGCACCCTCCATGAGCTGATCACATGTATCCCGTTCACAAGCATATACTTCTGGTAAAAAGGATCCAGCTCCAGATGATCCGGTGGAACAGTTATTGCCGGTTTATTCACAAATTGAATCAACGTAGTTGTTTCTTTTGTCTCTTCATTTACGCTGCTTCCTTTTTGCACGCAGCCTGTCACTAGCAGGAGAATGCAACTAAATATCACAATTCGGTTCATACGTTTATTTTTATAAAGTTACTCATTTTATTGCTGTTCCGAAAAGTCAGGAGTACTTTCAGTCATGATTTCCTGAATCTGTTCATGTGTGGAGAAACCATCATACAGCCTCGCGTCGGCAATAGAACCGATGAAGTTTTCCTGCTGCATTCCGGAAGCGCCGACCATGATCTGGTCCGCCTCCACAAAAAGCATCAACGGAAACTGCCTGTCAAGCGCCCCATTCACATAGACATATTCACACATACCATCAAAAGTTACCGCCAGGTGGTGCCACTTGCCAGCCTCCGGGACTTTATTGAAAGCCACGTCCACGTAGCCGTCGCCATGTGCCACAGCTCCGTAAGGTCCTGTACCATACATCATGGCAGCATAGGAGGCCTGTAACATATTGCGCCTTGAATTCCATGAGACAAGACATTCACCCACACCCACTTCGGGATTGTATACCCATGCTGAAACGGTATAGGGTGCATTCCAATGGAGTGATCGGGGTGCTTTTTCAGAGAGTGTCAGGAAACTATTGCCATCTAGAACGACCGATTTCACCCCTTCGGTAAGAGCAATCACCGGCTTCCCTGTCGCGAAAAAGGAGCCTCCCAGTTCACCACTGTTCGCGACGGAACTGTTTATCTTACCTGTCGGAATATCGTCCAGGTTGAGGTGTGCAAGCAACATTCTTTCGCCCACGCTGCTACCGGGTCCCTCTTCTACTTCCTGATTCCTGTAGGGAGGTACCTCGAACAGCCTATCGTACACCTTCACATTCCAGATAGCAGCATACTGGCCAGTTTTTTCTGTTCCGGTAACGGTAATCCGAAGATATCGGGCTTCCATATCGCCATCGTCGATCATGGGGGAACCGCTTCTCCGGTTGGATGTTTTGTCAGAAAAAAGATGCCAGTGGAGACTATCGGAGGAGGCCTCCCATTTGTACTGATAATAAAAAGTGGGATACTCAAACTGGGTCATGATCCGTCTGATCCGTTGTTTTTTACCCAGATCAATGGTCAACGTTTGTGGCATTGTGCCATCTCCGGCTTTCCACAAGGTGCCGTTGTTGTCGTCGGTGGCATAAGCTGGCAGATAAGCGTGATCCACTCCATCCGGCTCGAAAGGTGTGGGAAGGGAAGAGAGATGATAAAAAGAAGAAGCTGATGCTTTCGCCTTCAAAGCCAGGTTTCTGTGTGGAATGCTATTGTCAGCCAGAAAACCAATCCCTCTGTGGGTTGGTGTAATAGTCGCTATGGTGGTGTCGTTGATGAAATGAAGAGGATCTGCACAAACCTGCCGAAACTCACCTCCCGAGCTGTGGGGGTTGTCGTGCCGGTGATATAGAATATAGTAATTCCCCTTTTCTTCGATGACCGAGTTATGCCCCGGGCTGTCAATCTTACCATCGGCAGTACCGGAAAGAATGGGATTGTTATTACCGTAATGATACGGGCCATAGAGGCTATCGGCCCAGGCATAATGCACGGCATAACTGCTTAGCCGGCAATCGCCGGAGGAGTACATCATGATCCAGCGATTGTTTCGCCTGAGCGGGTAAGCAGCCTCAAATACTTCGGGAAGCTGAGACAATGGGATTATTCCTTCTTTTTCTATTGACAGGTCAACCGGGTTCAAGGTGGCCCATCCGAGCCCGCCGAAGGTTGTACACCATGTCCCGAACCAGGCCGACAGTTTCCCCTCATCGTCTTCCAAAAACTGTGCATCCAGAGCAGGGAGATGCTCTTTACCGGTACCTACTGGTATCACCGGCAATCCGTCTTTGAGTGGAGTCCACGGTCCCATGGGCCTGTCAGACACATATCCGTATATATTGCATCCAAACTGACAGTTTCCCATGAAGTAATAATATCGTCCGTCCGCACCTTCTATCACATCGGGAGCCCAGCAGTTGGTCAGTCCTTGCGGAAGCTCAATCTCCATCTCATAGTTGTACCAGTTTACAAAGTCCTTGCTGATCCACACCTGTGGTTCTCCCGACGCCAGTTTGATACCATCGGTTGTGGCGTAAATATAATAGGTATCTCCAAATTTCTTTATGGTTGGATCGGCAAAATAACCAGGCAGCAGTGGATTACCGGCACCAGGTGAGTTAAACTGTATTTCTTTCTCGCTGGTGCATGAAAAAATAATTATTCCTGACAGCAGGATAAAAAGCTTTTTTATTTTCATTTTTTTCTTGTTATTCATCAGGAATATCATTTTTAGTTTTATAACTTGCAATTAAACCGATTATGTGATGGTTACATTAAATTGCAAAGTCGCTTTGTATTGTTTACCCTCATTTGTATATATCAGAGTCACTTGCATCACGAATTGATCCCCTTTTTTGCACTTTCCTGGATACTGGCCAATGGAGAAAATAAAACTGGAAGGTGTGAACTCGACAAAGAGCATACTCTCATTACCCCATCCCACGACTCCGCCACTTTTGTTAAACCAGAAGCCATGACCGTTGGCGGTAGTTTGATAATTCAGACCGCCTCCCGGTTCAACGGCCGCAAAGGCTATTTTACCTTCTTCAGGCTCTTGTTTTGGATTTAGCATGATACCACTCATGTTGGCAGGTTGCATCACAAATGCGCGTGCTAATTTAGCCAAATCACCATTATCTGCAAGGTTAACCACTCTTCCGGAATAGGAAGCCGGATCGGCAGGAAAACTCACATTATATGTGAGCGTAATATCCTGTGGCGTTGTTCCTGGATCTATCGTTATATTTCCGAGGATATCAGTCCCCTCAAATTTTATCCGGTATGGCCACTGGTCGTCGTTTAACTCATTCTCATCCCATGCATGGGAACGATAGGATGTGGGCGCACCCAAAACGACAAACCATATTTTCTTACAATTATGTGGCACGACAAGCTCTGTCTTACCCTTGGGAGCATCATTCATCTCCCCATATATCCTTTTTCCATCTGCCAGCAGGGCCACATACCCATAGCGCCAACCGGCTCTGGAAAGATCCGATTGATTGTATGTTCTCACTTTTATTGTCTGCTCTCCCTGGCGTGCCTCTCCTGGGTCATCGGGAATCAGGAGTGACCCAGGCGCAATACCTTCAAAGGTTGTGGCAATGAGGGTGCCCGCTTCGGGCACATTGAGCGGAATCACATTATAACCGGTGGTACCGGGACAATGACTGTATGCTACCTGATATCCGCCCTCAGCTGTGGTATATAACTTGTAGGCTTGTTTGCCAATATATGATTCACCCATGGAACGTATGGCATCGATATCCCAGGTCACAAAACGAGTGGCGGCATCATACATCTCGGCATTCATCTGATCAACAGATAGTTTATGCAATCGAATATAAGCTTCCATCGGATCTTCTGGTTTCAAGGCCTCTCTCCACAATCTGCCGATAAAATCAATCCCATGTTTATCGGCCCAATAGTAATGAATAAAATAGCTGGCATAACGTTGCCACTCATGAAATATACTACGATGGTAATTGTCGGCGTAAACCCTAAAATTTGGGGATTCGAACACTTCATGGGGATAGGATTGGAATGATTGCCATTGGGCTGTCTGTTCCCAGAAACCATTTCCACCGTCACCCCCATATCCGTAGCGGAATCCTCTGGAGTAATCATTGGCGATTGTTCCTGTGGCCAGCAAATCGGCATAGACCTGATACTGGAAACTGTGCCCGATCTCATGAGCGATGGTCGACCCCACCGGTTTGCAGGTGGCGGGACTCACCCAGAGGGCGCCAATCTGGTCGTCATATCCACTGCCATATGCCATCCATTCCTCCTGATAATGAAGGTATATCTGCATTTTATACCTATTGAGGTTGGAACCGTTGTTTCCGGTATCAGCAAATTTAAGTTTCTCTACATTTATTGTGTAAAATGACTCCGCTTTCGCAAGCAGATCACCGACATCCACCCGGAGCGATTCCGGCAGTGCCGATGCATTGGGATTATCGCCAAAGCCCTTCTCCCAGAAAACGATGAAATGATCCGACTGTCTGGATCTTACAAAAGTCCATCTGCTATCCCCCCTAAGCCAATCCATATTTTTGAACTCAGCGGGTTTGTATATTTTCTGGTAGTCCTGGATATCGGAAGGTTTGAGTACCACCACACCCTCATCATCAGGATTCTGGGGGTTTTCCGTTTCACCCGGATTTTCGGGTTCAAAAACCGGATCGTCGGATTTACACTGCCAGAGAAGGATGAAAAAACAAAATACAAGAAAGAGAAGGAGCTTTTTGCTAATTTTAAACATCGTTCGTGTGTAATAAACGAAGGGGGATATCTTCTATAAAGAACATATCCCCCTTTTTAACAATAAATTAAGCCAGTGTAACCGTTAACATAAAGCGGAAGAAATAAGCGGTGTTCACTTTATCTCGATATCCGATACTGATGTTGTATTTATTGCCAGCAGCCAGTCCTGGTGCCCGTCCAACATATAACATCTTGTCAGCTGCTGCCAGTTCGGCATACAAGGTAAAGTCGGTGGCTCCCCAGTTACATACAGCCCCCGTGCTGGTCATCCAGTAACCTGGTGCGTTGGCCGTATAACCGCTGGTTTCATCCCATACACCCTGTGCATTCACCGAGTACATGCGGATGGTACCCCCAAAGGTATCAATATTTGCGAGAAACTCCTCGAGTGTCATATCCATACAAGCAGCTATGGTCTCTTTGTATTTGTTCAGGTCAATTCCGAAAGAGTTATAGTCGCCTGCGGGAATCGTTACGTTCAACATCACAATCGAAGGATCGGTGTATGAAGTCTGAAAAGCAAAACGTACATAGTCGTCGTAATCGGTACCGTTCACAGCAAATCCGACATTGAAACCGACCGATGTGCCAACCGCAATATCCTCGATGGGATAAACTGTCAGTGTTTTATTGCCTGCATTGAGTTCGATGCTGACCGTTTTGGATGCATCCGACTCTTTGGCTACACCTCCTGCCGAATTGTAATACCATCCTGTACTACCTTTGGTCTTTTCCGCTTTGTTCCAATGATTGCGGGTGGTGTTGATGTTGTAAAAGACCACTGATCCATTTTGCAATCCACTGATCGCCTGATCAACCGTCAAACCCATCTTTTCCTGAAAGAGTTCGTTGTAATCCGCCAGGTTAATCACATAGGGTTCGAGCCTCTCCACCGCAAATTCGATATTCGTAGTGACGGTTGCCGCCTGATCTACTCGCAAATAGGGGTTTTCATCCTCACCATATATATGTTTGCTGGTGGCATCCTCGTAGCTGTCGCTGCAGGCTGCAAACAGACAGCAAACAGATAGGATTAAAGCATATATGATATATTTCTTCATGTCTTTGTTGTTATAATTTTTTGATTAAGAAAATTAATTGCCTTCATATCCCGGATTTTGCACCAGCTTGGGATTTCCATCCATAAAATCTTTTGGGAGCGGGAAGATGTCGCAGTGGTTATCCGTAGGATCTGTTTTTGCTCTTTTAGAGAACCATGATTTACCATTGTAGACATTCTGATTGCTTCCTTTGATTCTGAAACGGATCAGATCCTGGCGACGATGATGCTCTGCCACAAACTCCCAGGCCAGGTCATCGAGCAATCCGCCCAGTTCAATGTCATCACCTCCTTCATGGGTTGTCACCCAAATATCCTCTTCACCCATCTTACCCTGATTCTCACGGTAGCCATACGCATAGACGCTGCCTCCTTTTAATTGTGCCACGGTACGAACAGCTTTGGCGGGATTATCCTTAAAGGCACGTTGACGTACAGCAGTCACCAGGTCGGCGGCGGTCTGTTCTGTTTCACCTTTGTAACCACCCAAACGGAGCAGACACTCTGCCTTGATCATGTAGGCATCGGCCAGGCGGAAGAAAGGAATATCATCGTAGGCCGAACCAAAATCACCGGCGAGTATTTCATACTTGATCAATCGTCCTCCTTCAAAAGGATAACAACCGGGGTTATCGATGCTGTGGATCTCGCGGGTATATATCAACGGCTCACCTTCCACCATAATGGGGGAACCGCTGCGGTCATACTGCTGCCCGATAGTCCAGGTGGCAGAAAAACGGCCATCCTCTTCATCATAGGTATCCAGGAACTGTGGCAACACGGTACTTCCTCCAGTAGCCCAGCCATTGAAGTCCCACACAGCCCTGCCGGCCACGTGAATCCATTTGTTGGCATAATAATTACCACTGGCATATTTGTTTTCGAAAGGAATACCAAAGATCACCTCGGGGCTACCGGAGATATCCTCCTTAAAGTTGTCGGAATAGTTGGCAGCAAGGGCGAAGCGGCCGCTATTGATTATCTCATTTACTTCATCGATCGCTTTGCCGTACCAGGAGTTGTCGGTATGGTTGTTAAACCAGGCATTGTGATTCAGGTACATTTTTGCCAGAAGCATGTTCACCGTATAATCGTTGATCTGCCCCATACCGTTGTCGGGACCGCATTTTCCTTTGATGTCGTTCAATTCACCAATGATAAAATCCCAAGTCTCCTGTGGATCTGCCTGTTCGGGCATCCATCCGGCGGGATGATCGTAGGTGGTATCAAGGGGAATATTACGGAAAAGATCGAACAGGATGTAATAATAGAGCGCACGATAACCTCTAAGCTGTGCAGTAGCTGCCTCGGATGCCTGCACTGCCTTATCGGCAAGCAGCTTGTTACAGGCATTGATGCCAGCATAGGAATAGTTCCATTCGGTCCAGAAATGTCCAATCTGTGAATGAAACTGATGTTTGTGCAGCGAAACATAGAGGTCGCCCCAGCCAATACCGATGCGATAAGGGGTACACCAGAGGTCGGACGATTCGTCCTGGATATCGGCATAACCGTTCCATCCCCAGTATACGGAGCGTAAACTGCTGTATACCGGTGCAAACATACTGGCTGCATCTTTCTCGGTAAATTCATATTTTTCCGCGGCAAGTGTATCGTATATGGTTTCACTCAGGTCGGTACAGCTTCCCAATGAAAACATCAAAACGCCAGCCAGTGATAGTATCGTAGATTGAAATCTGTTTTTTTTCATCATGATCAATATTAGAATGTGATATTAACGCCAAAGGTACATGAGCGGATCGAAGGATAGCGGTCGCGCCAGTCGATACCTGCCGATCGGGGATTCCCATTGGAGAGTTCCGGATCCAGACCGCTATATCCGGTAATGGTAAAGAGATTATCACCCGAGATGTATGCCCGTATCCCTTTTACATGCCTGTTGCTCTTCAGGGGAACAGTGTATCCAAACGTGAGATTTGTCAGCTTCACAAAATCGCCTTTCTCCATATAATAACTGACAATGGTCTGTTTCTGTGCTGTAGAGAGTACGTTTTGCCCACGGTATGGTGCTTTTTCCACCGATTTTAACCTGTTGTAGGCGATGGAGTTGTTTTCGTAAAAAGCACGTGGTTCATTCAGGATATCGAATCCAAACTGGCCTGTGAACTGCATGGAAAGATCAAAATCTTTGTAAAAGAAAGTATTGTTCCATCCCATATAGGCTTTCGGAAGCGAGTTACCGAGATACTGACGATAGTTGTCGTTGTTTAGCATGTTGTCGGTAAACTCTTCGGCTTCACCCGTGGAAGGATTTTCAATCACCCAGAGTCCTTTTTCGGATACCCCGACCGATTTCAAGCCGTAGAACTGTCCCACCGTTTTTCCTACAATCAATCTTTGTGTTGCAATGGTGATAGGTTCTCCCAGCCATGCATCATCAATCTCATTGGCTGTTTCGTAGAGGTCGTTCGAGAGGCTGATCAGTTTGTTGGTGGAGAAAGAACCTGTCAGAGTTGTTTTCCATTCAAAATCTTTTGTCCGGAAAGGTACAGCATTGATAGCCACTTCTACTCCCTTGTTATTCATCTCTCCCACATTGGCCAATGTCTGAGTATAGAGGTTGGGAGGAGCGGGTACGGAGTACCACCACAACATATCGGTGGTTTGTTTGTTGTAGAGATCCACCGAGGCACCGAGGCGGTCATTCAACACACTCAGGTCAAGACCGATATTCACCTCTGCCGATTTCTCCCATTTCAGGTCGGGGTTAGGATTGGAAGCAACCACCAAACCTGGTTTCCAGACACCTTCTTCATAGTAATAGGAAGACCCGAGTGCATAGCGTGTCAGCGACTGATAGGAATCATTGGGAATCACACCGGTCACTCCATAGCCTGCACGCAGCTTCAGGTTATTGATCCACGTGAGTTCTTTCATAAACGATTCGTTGCTGACAGTCCATCCGAACGAAGCAGACGGGAATGTACCCCATTTGTGGTTTTCACCAAACTTGGATGATCCCTCCCGGCGTACGCTCAGAAGTAGATTGTACCGGTCGGCATAGCCATAACTGATACGACCAAAGAAACCGATCAGCCGGTTGTCGTTCTTGTAGCTACCCATGCCAGCTTTTCCATCTTTCAATGCCATCCCCACTCCCAGGTTGTTGTACTGGAAGAAGTCGTTTTGAAAATCGTAGTTGTTGGCATTGAATCCCTCATTTACATTATACTGGTAGCTGTATCCCAGAAGGCCATCCACACGATGTTGGCCAAAAAAGTTGTTGTATTTTGAGGTAATCTCCAGGTTATCGGTACGCCCTTCTGAAAATGAATGATAGGCATAGCCGGTATGGTTCTCCATTTTCTGGCTGAAATACTGTGAGGTATAATAACCTTTATTGTGCGCATTGGAAAGCCGCGTGGCCACCATGAGGTTGGTCTGCCAGCCCTTGACGGGTTCCAGGGTAATGTTACCGGTCATTCGGGTCCACTCACTGTTGTAACCTCCGGTACGTTCCTTTATCATGCCCACAGGATTGTAATAGTAGTTAACTTGAAAATTCTCATAATAAGAACCGTCTTTATTCCAGATTGGCTCTGTGGGATTATGAATGATGGCCTGTCGGTAAATGTTGGAGGCGTCGGCATTGCTTGCGTTGGTAGCGCTGTTTTTGTGCACTCCTTTCACAAGATTCATCTGAATCTTAAGCATATCATCAAACATCCAGTGGGAGACATCGAGGTTGGCCTTCATGTCGCGACTGTAGGTATCCATGATCACTCCATCTTCGTTGCGATAGGTGAAATCGGCCGAGTAGGTGGTCTTCTGCGTACCGCCTCTCACATTGATGTTGTGATTGTGTGTCAGGGCAGTCCGTGTAACCGCATCCAGCCAGTCGGTATCATACCCTTTATCCACAAAATTGGTCTTTCCCAACCTGATATCTTCGGGTCCGTAAAAATCGAGTGTTTTCCCAAACTGAGAGAGGGAGGTGTAGGCAGAATAGCTGGCGACGGTCTCTGCGCCTCTATTACCCGATTTGGTGGTAATCAGGATCACCCCGTTGGCCCCGCGTGTGCCATAGATTGCGGCCGCGGAGGCATCTTTCAGTACATCAATCGATGCGATATTTTCAGGCGCCACGGTACCCAGGTTTCCCTCAATTCCGTCAACCAGCACAAGTGGAGTGGAACTTCCTTCCAGAGAAATCACCCCACGCAGGCGGATGGTCGATCCGGAATTGGGATCACCAGATCCTTTCGAAATACTCAGTCCGGCAATTTTTCCCTTAATCAGATCGGCCGCATCGCCAATCTTACCGACGGTAAAATCTTCGGCCTTGACACTCGAAATTGCACTGGTTACATCACCTTTGCGTTGTGTTCCATAGCCAATCACCACAATTTCTTCCATCATCTCGGTATCTTCATTCAACGAGATTTTCAGATTTGCCGAGGCAGTCACCTCCTGGGTCATATATCCGATGTAGGAGATTACCAGGATGGCACGGTTATCTTGTACGTTCAGTTGGAATGAACCGTCACTGTTGGTCACAGTACCATTTGAAGTGCCTTTTTCAACTACATTGGCTCCAATCAGCGCTTCACCGGTGACCGCATCGGTAACCACTCCTTTTGCCACGAATGGATTCTGTTGAACGGCTTCAATCGACGCAATCCCACTCAAATGACTGGAAGCGCAGACAGGTTCCGTGAAACCGGAAAGAGTCAATATCGACATGATCAACATAGCCATAAAAATACCTTTCCCTCTTGCTGAAGGGAAGAGATAATAAATTAATGTGTTCACTTTCATAGTTTTTTAATTAATTTTACATTACTATCAATTATCTTTAAATATGCTCAGTTTTTCTCACCACAGATTTAATTACACGCATAGAGTGCTTTTTACAGTTCAGTAAAAAATTTAATTAATATTTTTCATTTCAATGCAAAGAAATATAGAATGCCGCCATTCGAATGGAATTTTTCTCCGAAAAAATAGAAATATTCTCTAAATAAATTTTGTATTTATTGTATTATTGATTCCATTTCGGCGTTTGTTCCAGCAAAAGGTGTTTGACGAAAAAATCACGTCGCTTTCTCTCGCCATACTTTCCCCCATCGGTATGACCTGCACCGGGCAACATCACAAATTCAAACTCCTTGTTGTGTTTGATCAGTTCATTCACCACCTGCAACGTACTGGCAGGGTCTACGTTGTTATCCATCTCACCAACCATCAGCATCAGCTCACCCTTCAGGCGGTGTGCATTCACCACATTGGAGGACTCCGCATAATGTTTCCCCACCGGGTAGCCCATCCACTGCTCATTCCACCACATTTTATCCATGCGGTTATCATGACAGCCACAGGAGGCTACACCTACCTTATAAAATTCGGGATGAAACAGCAGTGCGCCCATGGCATTCTGTCCTCCTGCGGAGGTTCCGTAGATGCCCATTTTTTCGATATCCATCTCAGGATATTGCTCCGCGGCAGCCTTTATCCAGGCAATGCGGTCGGGGAAGCCGGCATCTTTGAGGTTTTTCCAGCAGACATCGTGAAATGCCTTGGAGCGGTTGGCTGTTCCCATGCCATCGATCATCACCGTGATAAAGCCGAGCTCAGCCAGTTCGCTGCAACGATGAACCATGGAGAACGATTTGGGAACGTGTGAGTCGTGGGGACCTGCATAAATATACTCGATCACCGGATACTTTTTGGCAGAGTCGAACCCGACAGGCCGGATGATCATACCCCAGATATCGGTTACTCCATCTCTCCCCTTGGCCGAAAATACCTCCGGCATGCTCCATCCATCCTCTAGTGCAGCCGTAATATCAGGCTGATTTTCCGGCTTATAGATTACTTTCCCATCTTTAGCAGAACGGACAACGACGACTGGTGGCATATCCACACGAGAATAAGCATCAACCATATATTGATAATCCGAGCTGAGGGTCACATTGTGGTTGGCGTTCTCCGGTGTCAGGGCAATCATCTTTCCGTTTTCCAGCGACACCCTGTAATATTTCTCCAGATAAGGATCCTCTCCTTTGTCCATTCCACAGGCTTTCACAATGACACTGCGGGTCTCCTCATCCACATGCACCACATCCTTCACCACCCACTCTCCGCGGGTAACTTGTTTTTTTACCTTTCCTGCAGGTACATCATAAAGATAGAGATGACGCCAGCCGTCTCTTTCAGAAATCCAGAGCAGCTCCTCACCATTTTTAAACCAGTGGGTGTAGAGGGTGTTGTAATAGACAAATGTATCAGCTTGCTCATCCACCACCGCATAGAACCGACCGGTAATATCTGCTGCATAAATCACATATTGCTGGTGCCCACGCCGGTTGAAATGAAAGGTGAAAGATTCGCTGTCATTTTTCCATTCGAATGAACCGAGATAGTACTGCTCCTCTACATTGGGAATATCGAATGTGAGCGCTTTATCTTCGTCCAGGATAAAAAGTACAGGTCGACGAATTGGGAGGGCATCTCCTGGCTTGGGATAATCATAGGTAGCAGTTACAGGCTGCAGCCGATCTTTGGGGGAAGATGAGATCAGGAGAAGTTTGCGATCGCCTCCGGGCCGGTATTTGCAACTGACAATTTTCCTGGAATCGGGCGACCAGTGAATATCGGAAGAATAATATTCATAGTCGCTACCGTCGTAGCTCACCTGCTTGCTTTCTTTGGTTGCAATATCCCTGATCCAGATATTCCCTTCCGATATATAGGCTTCTTTCTTTCCATCGGGCGAAGCAATAGGCCGTACTTCGTTCTCTCTCTGCACAGCGCCCCAGTATTCAAATTGACGCGTTGAAACAGGTTCTCGGGTAAGAGAATAATCCTTTAATGCAAGGGTGTAGTTAAAATCACTCCACTGGAATCTCAGTGTGTCGATGGTCCGATTCAAACTGATTTGTCGGAAAGGAAGTCGAAAAGAGTCTATTGTTTCACTTTTATCATATTCCGATAAAAGAACCGCCAACTTCTGCTGATCGAAGGCGGCTGTGATTTTTTTCTCGGCAGCATTGATCAGCAAAAATTCCATTCCCCGTGGAGTTTGTGTCAGATACCAGAACCGGTCTGTGCCGTCGATGGCCCGAATTTCTGTGATACCATAGAAATACTGTGTCGCATATCGGTCTCTGAAGTTTTCGGCCCGTTTATACAACGAGTCGATAGACTGGCCCGATATAAACAATGGAAATAAGGCAAAGCAAAAGGCAAAAAATAGCTGTTTCTGTCTCATATCAATCTAATCGTTACCGGTATTAGCCGTTAGTTTATGCCCCCTTTTAGTATATCTTCCAACCTTTGGGTGGCTTTTTGAATCATATCGTGTGTTCCGCTGCCATCGTTTACGTAAGAAACCACCATCTTGCCATATTCCACGGCTTCTGTCAACATCGGGTTGTTGCCGGCGTTCGTGACCCTGTCGGCCTGCCTGAGCAGCGTGGAAAGCGGATAGAGATCTTCTGGCTCCGGCAGGTTTCCTGGTCTCATGCTATTGATGGCGGAATTGAGAGCTGTTATGGCCAGGTCTACCTCATTCTGACTATAATTTTTGTCTGTGTTTTCCAGTACTTTCTTTGATTCCGTCAGTTGATAAAGAAGACGTCTGAAGCCATGCGGAGCCCATGGTGCATGTTCCGGCACTTTCACTGCGAGCGCTCTCCAATCCTCCTGGCTTTGTTTCCTTTCTGTGGCAAGGGTTATCACCTCTGCCAGAGATTTTTTATCGATACTGTTGACTGGAATTAGTTCGCTCAGTGCCTTACCCAGTACTACGGTTTGTTTGTCAGCGAGCAGCTGTGATTTCCCGGTTTGCATTATCTCTTTTGCAGAAGTCAGCGCCATCTGGAGAGCAAGATAGCTATCCCAGGTGAATGCGGTAGAATCCTGAGATACTGCCTCACCTATCAGAGAGGAGAGTTGCGATTTATCGAGCCTGACCGGCTGCAGTTTATTCACATTCTGATCGATTGCTGTGATCTGATCGATGATTTCTCTTTGTGAAACCTTTTTAGAGTGTGCCAGTTTTCTGCCAGCCTCCAATGATTTCTTCAATGCGTTATAAGATGAACGGGTATAATTTTTTGCTGTAAAAAAAGACATATCCTGCACCTTTTGCAGCAGCATCTCCCTGAATTCCGCAATCATGTCATCTACCATATTTATTCTAAAATAGTGGGTAGAGTTCTCTGCCCGGAAATAGTCCGGCTCCAGGGTTTTATCGCCCACACGCATCGTGTAAAGGTTGGCATTGGTGCCTGTAGAGCCACCGCCGGGGCCGTTGGGCAAGATGGTTTCTAAAAATGAGTCAACAGTCAGTGTGGCATCTTCCCAGCTGTTGAGGCCGGTAGCGGTCATAGCAAGCGGCCCATACATGATGGTACCCGCCCACATTGGCTCATATTGAATGGCCGGCTGATTCTGTCCGACAGTCGCTGTATCCATCTTGTCGGGTCCCCAATCGATGTGTTTGCCGAAGGGCATGACAATCTCCACCACATCATCGGCACTCCATTCCCGCTCAGGGATTGTAACATAGGAACTGGGCAGATATTCAGCAGCCACCGAAACGCCGTTCAGTTTGATGTCGAATCCGTCGGTCGCCCAGTAGGGCACACGCAGTTTCATGGTAAAAGCAGCTTTTCCCGTCACAACACGAATAGTGGACTGTTCTGCCGGCCAGAGGCAGTCCTGCTGAAGCGTAATACCCTTGTTGTCCCAGGAAAGTGTGGTAGGCATATAGAGCGCGACCCAGAGCGTGTTTTCGGATACAAAATACACCGCATCCTGATACTTCACATGATTCTCTGAACCTGTACCGCCGCAACAGGTGGAATGGGGCGTGTTGTTGCCCCATGGTTTGGAGGCGTTCAAACCCACGGCATACTGATACGTGGTCAGATAGTGTGTAGGGTGCAACGAACCGACCAGTTGGTTATAGAGTAGGCGCTCATAATAATCCATATACCTTGCATCATCCGGATTAAAGCAGTTTAAGTCGCGGGTTAGTTTGGCCAGATTATAGGCACAACAGGTCTCATTGATGGTGGGTGCAGGATTGGTAGCCATACTCAGTATCTGTGTGTATGGCTGTCTGAACATTTCACCGTTTCCTACACCGCCGGTGGCATAACTGTAGCGCCCCTGGACCAGTTCCCAGAAATTCTGCGCTAGATTATAATAATAGGGATTGTTATTTCCCCTGAAGCTGCGCAGGGCACTGGTAATTTTGGGGATATGCTGGTTGGCATGGCGGGTACGAATATCATCGATATTTTTGGATAGGGGATTATAAAAGGCAGGACTATCGAAGTAGGTGGAAGCCTCCAGCAGGTGAGCCTTCTCCAGCGGGTCGCTCACCATTTCCGAGAGCCGTGCCAGCGATTCACCGGTACCCCCATCCTCACCGGCAATATACATGTTCCACATTTCATACCGGTTGCCCGGTTTGGCTCTGCGCTCCTCCTGCGTTCCATCAGTCTTCACATGGGTACGATAATACAACCGGTTCCAGATCCAGAGCCCCATATCTTTCGCGATAAGCAGGGCTTTATCGGCAACCTCCCGATCATCGATAAAGGTAGCAATGTCAATTAATCCGGCAAGCTGTTTGTGAATAGAATAATAGGGAGCCCATACCCAGCTTTCGTTGTTATAAGCACGGTACATCTCAATCAGTGCCGCATGATGTGCCGGGATGGCATTGAGATAGCCGTATCCATACTGGCTCCACTCCGTTTTATATCGATCGAAATCCTTCCAGCTGCCTTTCATTTCACGTAGTTCTTCCTCCGGTGCAAAATCACGCGCTTCCCAGTATCTGCCAAGTTCCTCATTCCATACGAATGTCCGCTCCTGACATTCCCGCAGTTCGTTCACCATCCGGGTCATGTTGTGGCGCAACTGATTTCTCTGCTCTGGATCGGTTGCACTGGCAAATGCCTGTGCCAATGCAGACATGTAATGTCCCGATCCGTGTCCTTTGAGTTTTGTAGTGGGTGAATCCCAACCTTCGGAAACAGTATATCCCTCTTTACTTAATCCATAAGTGTCGCGATAGTTATAGAGTTGCTGACTTACATCCCAGCTGATGATTTCCCGGATAGCAAGCTCCCTGTTGGAGGTAAGCCTATTATTGCCCGTGATGGAAACCTTGTTTAATGGCACCGACTCAGCCACGGGAATGTGGGAGGGTGTCAGATATTCCCCAGTGATAACAGTAATATCCGCAACAACAGGATAACCATTCGGGGTACTGTGATCACCGGTAATAAAACCTCCAATCGTGTATTGGTGACCGACAGGGTATTTATCCGGATCGGCCTGTTCCTCCTCGATACTGCGTGCCGAGTTGGACCACTTAACCTGACGAAGCTCTGATTTTCCGTCGGAATAGGTAACCCATATCCGGTAAGGTAACCTGGGCACGGTCCCCACCGGACTTTGTACGGCGATCTGCTCTACATGTGATATGGTTCTGCTGTCGGATGAGTTGAGCACTGTTGAACCAATTGCAAGAGAAAAGGTCATCGGAAACAGACTGAGTAACATAGTTAAGGTCAAGACTGCAGGGGTGAGTTTCGTTATATTCATCATCAATTAATATAATATGTTTTTTTGGTTCGGCAAACCCGGTTTTTGTCATTGCAAAAATATTTTAATTGAGAAGGATATAACAACAAAAAAATCCAATAAGATGCCACAATTCTATAAAACCTATTTTTCAGATGCTCTTTTCATTCACGTGGGTCGATTTGTTCAAACTCTCATCCGGTTTTCTTTATTCATATAAAAAAAAGTATATTTGTATCGGATAACCCCTCTTTTGTTAAACTGATGATATGATTTTGGATCGGTTGAAAATAATCTTCTTCCTCTTGTTAATTTTGTGCTGTTTGAAATCATTTCCTATAGAACTAAATTTCAAAAACTACAAAGCAGAAGATGGTCTCTCTTCTAATACGGTACATACTGTGTTGCAGGATTCAAAAGGTTTCATGTGGTTCGGAACCGAAAATGGACTGAATCGTTTCGATGGTTACAAATTTACCGTCTACAACAATATCCCCCGAAACAGCAACACACTGATCAACAATTATGTCTACGCCCTGATTGAAGATGATCAGGAGAATCTCTGGGTAGGTACGGAACGTGGTATTTCATTGTTTGATCTGAATAAAAACCTATTTTCTTCTTTTTTAGTGTCCACCGATGAAGGGACACAGGTAACAGGTCGGGTGCAAAGAATGATCCACGACAAGGGGAAGGTTTGGATTGCTTCTGCCACCCAGGGTGTGTTTCTATATGAGGAGGGTCGGTTATTGATGTTTTCATTTGAGGAGTTCAGGATCGACCCAAATAAAACGATTTGGGTAAACACAGTCTACAAAGACAAGGAGGAGATCATCTGGGCGTCGGTTGATAATACCGAAAATCAGATTTACAGATATGATGCGACAAAGCAAACGTTCATTCCTGCGTTTTCATCGATGTCTCTGCAAGAACAACAGGAGTTGCGTGCGTACAGCATACTGGAGGATAGTTACGGAACGCTCTGGATCGGAACATGGACCAATGGGTTGATTGCCGTGGATAAAAAAGAGGGAATTGCTCTTGGGAGATACCTTAACAGGCCTGGAATAGACCGCATCATACACATCCACCGGATCACAGAATATAGCCCGGGCATGCTCCTGATTGGATCCAACGACGGACTCACCTCCTTCAGGATTTCTCCCGAAAACGGCCACCGGATGGATCAGCATTTTCGAGAACCCAAGCTCTCCAACAGGTTTGTCTATCCCATTTATAAGGATATGGAAGGCGGATTGTGGGTTGGCACCTATTACGGTGGCATCAATTATGCCTCCCCCAACCGAAACTACTTCACCGGATACGCACACGTAAAATATGAAAATTCCATCACCGGGAGCGTGGTCAGCTGTTTTTGTGAGGACGAAAAGGGCAATCTGTGGATCGGCACAGAAGATGGAGGTTTGAATGAATTGAATCTGAAAACGGGTCATTTCACCTCCCACAATCATTTGGAAAACAGACAAAATTTATCTTCAAACAATATTCATGCTTTGTGTGTCATTCAAAACGAGTTATGGATTGGCACCTACGCAGGTGGCTTATTTCGAATGAATCTCGATACAAGAAAGGTGAAACACCACTCCACGGATAGCCAGAATGAGAAAACACTCGATGCCAACAATATTTATTCCATTTTTAACGATTCAGACAACAACATCTGGATAGGTACCACCTCAGGAATCAACCGGTATAATTGGCAAACAGATGATTTTACCCGTGTAAGAAGCCTGAATGAATTTGTGATGGATATCACAGAGCTGGGAGACAACATATGGTTTGCCACCATCAACAAGGGACTACACCGATATAACAAGAAAACCGGAGAATGGAAGCAATACCGTTTTGACGCCGAGGATAAGTACTCATTGATCAGCAACGATGTGATGACCCTGCGCGTGGATAACCGGCAACAGCTCTGGATTGGAACCAATCAGGGATTATGCCGCTACAATCCGGAGCAGGACAATTTCATTGATGAAGAGATTCAGTTTCCCAGCAAGTATATCTGTAAAATATTTGCAGAGAATGAGAACCTCTGGATCAGTACACTAAAAGGACTTATCTGCTATGATACCACTTCGAAAGAATTCCGGCAATTTACACAAAGCGACGGACTGTTGAGCGACCTGTTCACACCCAACTCAGGAATCAAAACTTCAGACGGACGGATATATGTGGGCACTCCTTACGGGTTTAACGCTTTTTATCCCAAACAACTGATCAGAAACAGCTACGATCCGCCCATTGAAATCACGGAATTTCAGCTATTTAACAAAGTATCCAATTTAGACGATTACATCGTCTATGACAAACAACAGCATCCATTGCTTCTACTTGGACACAGCAACAATTCTTTCAGCTTTGAATTTACAGCACTCAGTTATTTTGCGCCGGAGAAAAACAGATATGCATTTATTCTGGAGGGTTTCGACAAAGAGTGGAACGATGCAGGTAATAGCAGAAAAGCAACCTATACCAACATTCCTCCTGGCGATTACCGCTTCCGCATTAAGGCATCCAATAACGACGGTGTATGGAGTGAGCAGGATTACACGATGGACATTGTGATCAAACCTCCTTTGTGGTGGAACGTGTGGTCCATCACACTTTATATCCTGTGCATCATTTCGGGCATCATCTATCTGTTTTATTGGTTACGAAAAAAAGATATCCGGAAAAACGAAGAGAAATTTATTAAGATCAAAAATGAAAAGGAAAAGGAGATCTACCGATCTCAAATTGAATTCTTTACCAATATATCTCATGAGATCAGGACGCCGTTGAGTCTAATTATTGCTCCGCTTGAGCAGGTGATTGAGCGAGCCGGGAAGATGTCCGAGTCGACCCGTGACAACCTCCATACAATGAGAAGCAACAGCATGCGTCTGCTTACCCTGGTAAACCAGCTGCTCGACTTTTCAAAGGTAGAAAAGGGAGGTGTTCAGATTAGCTTATCTGACCAGCATATTCACAGCTTACTTACATCTGTCTATCAGCGATTCGATCCACTCATTCAGCAAAACAATATCCACTTTGAATACCTCAGCGATGACATTCATCTTGTAACTGTCACCGATGAGGAGAACCTGACCAAAGCGGTCAGCAACCTGTTAAGCAATGCCTTGAAATATACCACCGATACCATCACTTTGCTTTTTGAGGCCAATTATTCAGAGACCAGTTATAAGATCACAGTAAATGACAATGGCCCGGGGCTACCTGAACAGGAAGAACAGCATATATTCAATCCTTTTTATCAGGTGGTAGGGCAGCACAAGTCGGGAACCGGCTTGGGACTCTTCCTGGTAAAGTCTATTGTGCATGCGCTCTCGGGGAAAATTGAAGTGGACAACAAGCCCGGTGTCGGTCTTTCTATTTCGTTGATACTCCCTAAACAGGTTGATCCAACCTCCTCAGAGACGTCGCATGAGAATGGATTGCAAACAAGGATTCTCAGCAAGGCTCCTGTTGAATCAGTTGATTCAGAACTCACCGCCTGCACAGAATCAGACGATGAGAAACAATCCATTCTACTTGTGGAGGATGATGAGGAGATGTTGCTTTTTATCCAGAAGCAACTGAAGCAGGATTATGTGGTTTTCACGGCCAAGGATGGAGAAGAAGGTCTGGAGCTCCTTAAAAAAGAAGAGGTAGATTTAATTATCACCGATCTGATGATGCCTAGGATGGATGGTATCTCTTTCTGTAAGGTCGTGAAAAACAATTTCATGTGGAATCACATTCCGGTGATCATGCTCACTGCCAAGACGAGTGTGATCAGCAAAGTGGAAGCATTCGACATCGGTGCAGATGCTTATCTAGAAAAACCTTTCCACATATCTTATCTGACCTCACGCATCAGGAATCTTCTTGAATCGCGCAAGCTTTTGTTCCGCAAATTCACACAGACTCCTTATGCCACTTTAAAAAGTATCGCAGGCAATGAGGCCGACGAAGAGTTTTTGACAAAACTAAACAGTGTGATTGAGCATAACCTTGAAAATTCGGACTTCTCCATCAATGATCTGGCAACAGAGATGGGCATCAGTAGCTCAGGGCTATTTTCAAAAATAAAGAAGATATCGGGTGTAACACCCAACAAACTGATCCAGTCGATGAGGCTGAAGAAAGCTGCGGAGTTGCTGGGAGAAGGCAAGTATAGGGTGAATGAGGTCTGTTATATTGTAGGTTTCAACAACCCTTCCTATTTTTCCAAATGCTTTCAAAAGCAATTTGGGAAACTGCCCAAAGATTATGGTGCTGAGGGAGAGGAGCAGGTTTAGTCTTACCCCCCAACACTCACATTAAACCCCTGTTGTTGAAACTGCTCTCGAATAAGTTCAACTCTTTCATCCGAAAGTTTTCCCATTCCATTTTCCTGGTAGCTTTTTCCCAGTTTCTCAAATTTTTTCATGGCAATGTTGTGATAGGGCAACAATGCCACCACAGAGGGTCTTTTATTTAATCCATTCAGAAAAGAGATTGTTTCCCCTATATTCTCTTCATCACAATTTACACCCTCCACCAGGGGGATTCTTATATGGTATTCTTTGTCATGAGCCGCAATAGAACGGAGATTATGAAGGATCAAGCCATTGTCAACTCCCGTCCAGCGACGATGGCAGTCGCTATTCATCAGTTTCAGATCATAGAGAAAGAGGTCGGTATGGGGCAAGATCTCCTCTATGATGGTACTCTTCACATAGCCGGAGGTATCCACCGCACGGTGTATCCGGGAGTCACCGCATCGGATCAGAAGGCTTTTCAGCTCTCTGGGATGCATCAACGGTTCGCCTCCGGAGAAGGTGACGCCCCCACCCGACTGGTCCATGATATGGGTCTCCTTCAGGATAGCCTCCATGATTTCATTTTCGGAATAATCACGACCGCTCATTTCCACAGCGTTGGCGGGGCATACCTCTGCACATTTTCCACACAGGGTGCACAGGGTAAAGTCTGTCGTGATTCCTTCTTCGGCAGTTAAGGTAAGTGCCTTTTCGGGACACGCCACCACGCAACTGCCGCAACCAATACATTTGTTTCGGTTATAAAGCTTCTCGGTCTTGAATGAAACGCTTTCAGGATTATGACACCAACGGCATGCCAGGGGACAACCTTTAAAGAAGATGGTAATCCTCACCCCGGGACCGTCATTGATGGAGTATCGTTTGATATCGAAAAGAAATGCCACAAGCTGCTTCTTTAAAATGATCCATTTTCTGTTCGGTCAATAATCTCCTGCTTAAAATTTTCATGAAGATCGTTGAAATAATCACTGTAACCTGCCACCCGAACCATTAGATCCCTGTAGTCTTCTGGATTTTCACGCGCAGCAAGCAGCGTGGCATTATCCACTACGTTGAATTGCACATGATGTCCCCCCTGTGCAAAATAGCTTCGGATCAAGGCTCCCAGCTTGGCCACACTTTCCTCGCTGCGAAGCAAACCGGGAAGAAAGCGGAGATTCAGCAAGGTTCCGCCCGACTTCACCTGATCGAGTCTCGACAGAGAGCGAATGACAGCGGTGGGCCCGTGTGTATCGCTTCCGTGGGAGGGGGATGTACCGTCGGAAATAGCTTTTCTTGCCAAGCGTCCGTTGGGTGTGGCACCCATCACATTGCCGAAATAATTGTGACAGGTGGTGGAGAGCATGTTCATGTGATACTTTCCGCCCTCTTTGCCGTTGGGACGACCATCGATCAGGTCGAACAGATCGTTGTATACTTTCACGGCAATCTCATCGGCATAGTTGTCGTCGTTCCCGAAAAAGGGAGTTTTATTCAATATACGCTGCCGCAATATTTCCTTCCCTTCAAAATTCAACGAGATGGCATGCAGCATCTGATCCATGGTGATTATTTTCTCCTCGAAGACATGTCTTTTGAGCGATGAGAGCGAGTCGGTTACAGTACCCAGGCCTGTACACTGTATATAGGTGGTGTTGTAACGGGGGCCGCCGTTATAATAATCGCGCCCCTTCGCAATACAGTCGTCGGTGATGACTGAAAGGAAAGTTGCCGGGAAATAGCGTGCATACATCCGGTCGATATACTGATTCACCCTTATCTTCAAGTCAATGACATGCTGTAGCTGTTTGTGAAAAGCGCTGTAGAGTTCATCATATGTGGTAAAGCTGCTCGGATCGCCTGTTTCGATGCCTACTTTCCTGCCCGTGACCGGATTCAAACCATTGTTGAGCGTAACCTCCAGGATCTTGGGGACATTCAGATAGCCGGTCAGCAGATAAGCTTCCTTTCCGAAAGCACCCACCTCAATGCAACCGCTGCACCCCCCTTCTCTGGCATCGGATAATGATTTGCCTGAGCGAAGCATTTGCGGAATATAGACATCCGGATTGAACACCGAAGGATATCCATGCCCCTTCCTGATTACTTTGATGGCGGCATGCAGGAAGCGGTTGGGTGTGACAGAGGAGATATGCACCGAGTTGCCCGGTTGCAGGATGTGCAGCTCCTCAATCACTTCCAGCATCAGGTAGGAGACCTCGTTGACGCCGTCGGACCCGTCGGGTTTGACTCCACCGATGTTGATATTGGTAAAATCGTTGTAGGTACCGCTTTCACTGGCAGTGATACCCACCTTGGGAGGTGCCGGCTGGTTGTTTACTTTAATCCAGAAACAACACAGGAGTTCTTTGGCCTCTTCGCGGGTAAGTAAACCACTTTCCAGATCTTTTGTGTAAAAAGGTGACAGATGCTGATCGAAATGACCCGGATTAAATGCATCCCACCCATTCAGTTCCGTAATAACTCCCAGGTGTACAAACCAATACATCTGTATCGCCTCTCTGAAATTACGGGGAGCATGAGCCGGTACCCACCTGCAGACCTCAGCTATCTGTAATAACTCTTCTGACCTTTTCGGATTCTTTTCCTGTTTGGCCATTTCCTCTGCCTTTTCGGCATGACGTTCACCCAAGCGTATCAGTGCATCACAGGAAAGGCTCATGGCACGCAGTTGTTCCTCCCTGTCAGTGGCTTGCGAATCATTGAAATAATCGAGCTTGTCGATTGCCGCGGCAATCTCCCGTTTAAAATCGAGCATACCTTTTTGGTAGATCTTGCCATCGAGGCAGGTATGACCCGGCGCTCTCTGTTCCATAAATTCAGTATAGAGTCCCGCCTCATAAGCAGCTTTCCACTCTGCAGGTACGTGAGCAAAAATCCTGTCCCGCTGGGAACGGCCGCTCCAATAAGGAATCACTTCCCGGGCATAGGTTTCGATATCCTCTGGGCCGATCAAATAACGTTGCTGTTCGCGGCTATTCAGCACGTTCAGATCCTCCACCGAATGGCAGGTCAGCTCGGGAAAAGTATAAACTGCTTTGGGTTTTTCACCCCTTTCGCCCACGATGAGTTCATCACGGCCGATATAAATCTGTTTCTTTTCGCAGATCTCCATGAAATTCATCGCACGCATGACAGGGATTGCCAGTTTCCCTTCGTTCTCTTTGTAGAAGCGGGTTTCAATAAGTGCCCGCTCAATGGAAAGGGTAGCAGGGGTGGAGATACTCTCTTCCCTGAGTCTGCGAATTCGTTCGTTCATTCCCGGGCGGGCAGCGTTATCGGCATCATGGTTACCTTCACGGAAAGCTTCCCGCTCAGGAACGCTATTTTTGGTTTTAAGTTCTTCAAACATTTTCGGACGTTTTTATTGAAAGGAGCATGTAAACGACTGTACGTAAGCACCCAATTATTGAGAAAATTGCAGGGTAATCATACAAGCCAATGAAAAATAAAAGGCAGTAAGCAGAAGAAGGTTACAAGAAGGAATCAATCAACAAATCCAACAGGAAAACAAACGTTTCCCGTTGTTATGATACAGGGTAATGAAATTATTGTCCGGATACATCTCATTCATTTTGAAGAAACAAAGTTAATAAATTGGTTTCTATTCATGAAATGCTTTCATTCTTTCTTTTTCTACATCCTCGATAGTTTTTGCAAGCGGCTTCCCGAGTATCCTGTTGCCAGTTTCCGTAATGAGTATATTCTCTTCGTTCCGGATACCCCCGAAATCGCGGTATTTGTTTACCTGGCTAAAGTTGATAAAATCGCTGTTTATGTCATTCGCCTCCCAGTAATCTATCAACTCGGGAATAAAGTAAATGCCCGGTTCAATCGTCAACACAAAACCAGGCTCCAGCGCTCTTCCCAGTCGCAACGATTTCAGTCCGAACTGCCTACTTTTGGGCTGGCCGCCATACCCCACGATCTCCTCACCCAGACTCTCCATATCATGTACATCCAATCCCATCAGATGTCCGGTTCCACAGGGAAAGAAAAGAGCATGTGCCCCGTTGGCAACCGCCTCGCCTGTATCACCTCTGGTGAGTCCCAGCGCTTTGAGTCCATCAAAAATGATGGCTCCCACCGCCAGATGAACCTCTTTGAAGTTAACTCCCGGCTGCGACAGTGCAATGGCACTGTTGTGTGCCGCCAGGGTAATGTTGTAAATATCCTTTTGTCTTTCGGTGAATTTCCCGGATACGGGAAAGGTACTGCTCATATCACCCGCGTAACCAAGTGGCGTTTCATACCCGGCATCCAACAAGAACATGTCGCCCTTTTTGAGCTGATTGCCGTGATAATGATTGTGCAGAAACTGACCGTTTATGGTGCCAATGATGGGGAAAGAGAGATTTCCACCCGCGGCAATGGCCACCTCATGAACTTTCGCAGTCACCATGGCTTCGGTCATTCCTTCTCGAGCATAATGCATGGCAGCCAGGTGCATATCGGCAGTGACAGAAACTGCTTTTTCAATCTCTTCTATCTCCTCATCTGATTTAATATTTCGCTGATTAGCCACTGCCGTGATAAAGGAGACGCTACTTTTCTGCCTCACTTCGTCGGGACGATAGCGCAGGTATTCTGCCAATTGCAAGATATGTTCACCCCGATAGGGAGGCAGATACCTGACACAGCTTGGGTCTGTGTGGTGGACCATCTTCCTGAAATCAGACAGGCTTGCTGTGAAACTTATTCCGGCCAATTGAGCCAACTCACTGAGAGCAGGCTGAGAACCGGTCCATACGATGGAGTCGATAGTGGGGTCATCACCGAAGATGGTTTCTTTGTCTGTATCTACATCGATCCAGCCAATCAGGCCAGGTTTGCTTATGCCAAAATAATAAAGGAAGGTACTGTCCTGCCGGTAACAATAGGTGTTATCGGCATAATTGATGCCACACTCACCATTACCCAAAAACAGCAATTTCCCTGTTTTGAATGATGCTTTGAGTTGTTTTCTTCTGTTGGTATAGATCTCTTTCCTGAACATGATCGGTAAAATGCGGTTTATTGTATTCCTTTGATCCACTTTCGTGCTTCCTCTATCATGGTGTCTTTGTTTTTTTCCTTGTCGACATCCTTCATACTGACGTAGATATCGGGTTCCACCCCGAACTCAATGTGTTCTTTCTCGGCATTGAACATGGGCGATGCGGAGAAACGGATGGACCAGCCGTTAGGCAGTTCGGAAGTAAAAGGAAGTCCGCTGCCGCCACCGGTCTTATCGCCCATTACCAACACGTTGGGGGCGTATTTCATGATGCTGACAAACTCGTTGGTGGCGCTGTAACATCCCCGGTTGGTGAGCACGACCACCGGCTTCTGGTAACGCACTCGATTGGAGCTTTCCACGTATTTCGGATAGAACGGGGAAAAATCGTTGTGTCCCGGTCCTACTTTATGGGAGATATAGCCAATTAGTGTACGTTCGTTGAAAAAGCGACTGGCAATTTTTTCCACATTTGCCAGACTTCCCCCACCATTATTTCGCACATCGATGATAAGTCCATGACAAATGGCCATCCTGCTAAATATCTGATCGAGGCTACCTTCACCCACATCATTTGAGAAGCTTCCATAGTATAGATACCCTATATTATCCTCCTGAATTTTATATTGCATACCCGATGCAATACTATAATCCCTTCCCAGATAATGCTTTTGGATTGTCGGGTCGAAGTTCACCGGGTAATCTTCTTGCCATTGCCAATAGCGAGTTATATCATGCGTTGCCGCCAGATTCACATGTCCATCTTTCAGCTCTGCCAGCATTTCGCCCATCAGTTTAAAGAGAGCATCGTTGCCCATATCCGATGTAACGCGTATGCTGTATTCCGCATAGATCGCATCCCAATCGATTCCTTTATATTCAAAGAAACAATAATTCCGATCAATAATTGTCCACAGGGCATCAAAATTACCCCGTGGATGATTATCAAATTGCATCTCGCTCAACTCGCATCCAGGCAAGAAGAGAAGTAGCAATAAAAGCAGATTAAATCGTTTCTTCCACTTCATGAGATTAGAAAATATCATCTCCCTTGAGACAAGGGAGATGAGGTATGATGTGTTGATAATCCTTGTTATTCACATGAAATCTTGTCGACTCTTCTTTGGTGACGTCCCCCTTCAAAAGGAGTATTCAGAAAAGTCACAAGAATCTCATACACCTCTTCGTCGTTCAGATAACGACCCGGAAGAGATAGAATGTTGGCATCGTTATGAGCTCGTGCGTAAAACGCAATCTCCGGATTCCAACACAATGCCGCCCGTATCCCCTTATGTTTGTTTACCGTCATGTTGATACCATTTCCGGAAGAACATATGGCAATACCGGGATAACATTCACCACTTTCCACAGCCTCAGCAAGTGGATGCGCATAGTCGGGATAATCGGTGCTCTCCGAAGAATAGGTTCCAAAATCCTTATAGGGAATACCCAACTCTTCAAACTTCTTAATGATCCCTTGTTTCCTTTCGAAACCGGCATGATCGGAAGCAATACCGATAGGTTTTTCTGAATGATCGAACAGTGACATATCAATATCAATCACGAATTAATTCTTACAAGATTTTTTTAACCTGTTCATATACATTCTTACCTGTATATCCCAGTTTTTCGTCGAGAACCTGATATGGTGCGGAGAAACCGAACGAGTTCATACCCCAAACCGTACCATCGGCACCCACAAGTCCCTCCAGTGTAACAGGAAGTCCTGCTGTCAAACCAAATTTCTTCGCACCTTTTGGCAGTACCGACTCCTGGTATTCAGTCGCTTGTGCACGGAACAATCCTTCTGAAGGAACAGAAACGATGCGTACCTTCACACCATCGGCGCGCAGCAGTGCAGCTCCCTCCACCAGCGTTGCGACTTCCGATCCTGAAGCCAAAAGAATTACATCAAAATTTTCATCCTCCTCAACCACATAGGCACCTTTTGTTGCCTGAAGGGCATCCTGATAGCGCGATCCGGTTGTAGGAAGATCTTTGATGTTCTGACGAGAGAGAATCAAGCCGGTTGGTGTACTCTTGTTTTCAAGTGCCATCTTCCAAGCAACAGTCGTTTCGTTTGCATCGGCAGGACGAAGCACCAGCATGGAGTTCTGACCATGATGATTTTGCAATTTCTCCATAAGTCTTATCTGTGCTTCCTGCTCAACAGGCTGGTGAGTAGGTCCATCCTCTCCAACGCGGAATGCATCGTGTGTCCATACAAAAATGACCGGTGTTTGCATAAGTGCAGCCACACGGATTGATGGTTTCATATAATCGGAAAAGACGAAGAACGTACCACAAGCCGGTATCACACCACCATGTAAGCTCATACCAATACAGAGGCACGACATCGTAAATTCAGACACACCTGCCTGCAAGAAGGCTCCTGAGAAGTCGTTCTTGGTAAGCGCTTTGGTATATTTCAAAAAGCCGTCAGTCTTGTCGGAGTTGGAAAGGTCGGCAGAAGCAACCACCATGTTTTCAACCTGCTGGGCCAATACGCCCAAAACAGTAGCAGAAGCAGCACGTGTAGCACTTCCTGCCTTCTGTTGAATAGCTTCCCAATTGATCTCAGGCAGTTCACGAGAGAACCATTTCTGTTTCTTTGCAGCCAATTCAGGATTTTGTTTTTCCCATTCCAGTTCTTTTGCTTTCTTGGCAGCAACAATCTCCTTCAGTTCTTGTCTTCTTTTATCATAAAGCTCTTGTACTTCAGGAAAGATTACGAATGGGTTTTCCGGATCACCTCCCAAATTTTTCACGGTTGCCTTATAATCTGCTCCAGCAGCGCTAAGTGGTTGTCCGTGTGTAGAAACCTTGCTTTCAAACGAGCTGCCATCTGCAGTCACTGCACCAAGTCCCATAATAGTTTTACCAATAATGAGGGTTGGTTTTTCTTTTTCTGCCTTAGCCGCAGTGAGCGCATTGCGAATCTCTTCAACGTTGTTACCGTCTATTGTAATTACATTCCAGTTCCAAGTCTCGTATTTTTTTGCTACATCCTCGCTGGTCACTTCAGCTGTAGTGGTAGAGAGTTGAATGGAGTTGGAGTCATAGAACATAATCAGGTTATTCAAACCAAGGTGACCTGCAATACGGCCCACACCCTGTGAAATCTCTTCCTGAATACCCCCATCGGAAATAAAAGCATAGATGGTTTGATCTACTACTTCTCCAAGTCTTGCCTTCAAGAACTTAGCTGCTACAGCTGCACCAGCAGCATAAGCGTGGCCTTGCCCCAGTGGTCCGGAAGTATTTTCAATACCCCTATTTAAATCCAACTCAGGATGTCCGGGTGTGGGGCTTCCCCACTGACGGAATTCCTTCAGTTCATCCAATTTGAATTTTCCACTTAAACAAAGTACTGAATAGAGCATGGGAGACATGTGTCCCGGGTCAAGAAAGAAGCGGTCCCTCGATACCCAAGTAGGATCTTCGGGATCATACTCAAGAAATTCAGAGAACAGGACATTGATAAAATCTGCTCCCCCCATTGCTCCTCCGGGGTGACCCGAGTTAGCTTTTTCTACCATCGACGCCGAAAGTATCCTAATATTATCGGCAGCTTTTTTCATGATTGCTTTATCGTTCATATAAATTTGGAAATATATCTGTTATATTGTTTATGGTAACTTATTCATTGATCTACGCCTAAAAAGGAACAATCGCAAAGATAACCATTTTTTGAAAGAACTACTCCCGAAGAATGATATGTTTGGGTCAATTTTAGATAATGATTTTTCATTTTTTCCGTTCAGCGCACCATTTGCTCAATATTTTGCAATAAATTGATTACTTTTACAGCAAAAGTATTTCACCAATTATTCCTGTTTTATAGTTGCAGGAATAACGAAATCAACCACCCAGTATAATGAGTTTAAGTAACAATAAAATAAAACTGATTCGATCGCTTAAAGAGAAGAAGTATCGCGATGAACGGGGCGTTTTCCTTGCAGAAGGGACTAAACTTGTTTTTGATTTATTGAAGACATGCCGCTGTCAGCTAATTGCGGCATTACCAGAGGTGCTGTCCGCTCATCTCGCTATTCAGGCAGATGAAGTGGTGGAGGCCAGCGAGGTGGAACTCAAGAAAGCATCGTTACTGGTAACAGCTCCACAGGTTCTTGGAGTCTTCTATCAACCGGATATCAGTATCGATACTATTCAACCGGAGAAGAAGCTATACTTGGCACTCGACGGTATTCAGGATCCCGGCAACATGGGCACCATTGTTCGTATTGCCGATTGGTTTGGCATTGATCACCTTATCTGCTCAATTGACACGGTTGATTTGTTCAATCCCAAAACGGTACAAGCCACAATGGGCGCAATTGCCCGTGTACGAGTCAGCTATACGAACCTCGCACCATTTTTACAGAAACAGAAGCACCTGCCTCTATATGGTACTTTCCTGGATGGAGAAAACATTTACGCCGATTCGCTTTCATCAAATGGCATTATTGTAATGGGGAGCGAGGGAAAAGGCATCAGACCCGATGCAGCAGCAGCAATTAACCGACGTTTACTTATTCCCAACTTCCCATTAAACAGAGAAACTTCTGAATCGTTGAATGTTGCGACGGCTACAGCTATTGTTTGTGCAGAATTTCGAAGGAGAATGCACGCTATCTAAAAAAAAGGACAAAAAAAATCACCTGTTTGGGAAACAAGTGATTACCTAAAACAAATCTAAAGAGAATAAAAAACCTCATTACTATGAGATCAGGGTGGAAAACGGGGCTCGAACCCGCGACCTTCGGAACCACAATCCGACGCTCTAACCAACTGAGCTACAACCACCGTATTGTAATCGGGTGCAAAGATAGTACTTTTTTTATCATTTCCCACAATCTTTCGCCAGTTTTTTTCAAAAAAATCTTGCTCCAGCCTTCATTTGCGTAAAAAATAGTATATTTGACGTAGCTATTAAATAAAAAACCAGCTCATGGGGACTAAAAGAATCAAATTATCCATCCTGGGAATCTCCTTTAGCCAAGTGCAGGCAGGTGCGTATGCACTTATTTTTGCCGAAGAAAATGGCGTTAGACGCCTGCCAGTAGTAATTGGGACTCCCGAGGCCCAATCCATTGCCATCATTATGGAGGGGATTACACCACCACGACCGCTGTCACACGATCTTATCTGTTCAATTTGGAAAGAACTCCAGATTGAGTTAGTTGAAGTATGGATTTACAAATTTGAAGATGGTGCTTTTTTTGCTGAGCTCCTATTGCGTCAAAATGGCAAGGAGTATCGAATCGACTCCCGCACGTCCGATGCTGTTGCCCTCGCTATACGTACTCATTCACCGGTGTACACCACAGAAGAGATTATGCGGAATATGGCCATCGTCTTCGATGAACAATATCCATCCAACACGCCCGAACCTGCAACTCAGCATGATTTGGTTACAGACGATGAGGAGTTGTCTTATATCCGACTCGATGCTCTCAAACATCGCCTCGATGATGCAGTGAGGGAAGAAAATTATGAGTTAGCTACTCGTTTGCGTGACGAGATCAACCGGAGAGAGAACAAATCGTGAAGGCAAACGGAATTTCAGATACAATCTTCTACGCTCCTAACATTGCGCAGATGGCACAACTGCCCGAGCAGGAGTCGCTGCACTGCGTTAAAGTATTGCGGATGCGTGAAGGGGAAAGGCTCACCGTGACCGATGGGCAAGGCTTCTTTTATGATTGCACGCTTGTGGAGTCCCACCACAAACATTGTACCCTCGTTATTGACAACAGTATTGCGGTAAATAAAAGGGAGTTTCAGCTCCATATAGCCTTTGGACCCACCAAGCAGATGGAGCGGAACGAGTGGTTTGTAGAGAAAGCAGTGGAGATAGGAATCGACGGTTTTACACCTCTTTTAAGCAGTTTCTCCGAACGAAGGGAACTCAAAAGAGAGCGACTGGAAAAGATTGCTGTTGCAGCAATGAAACAGTCTCAACAGGCCTTCCTTCCTCAAATTGAGGAAATGGTTCGTTTTACTGATTGCGTAACAAGACCTTTTGAAGGAAGGAAGTTTATTGCACACTGTCACAATCTGCCCAAAAAGCAGCTTGCCCAACTATATAATAAAGGAGAAAACGCCCTGATACTAGTCGGTCCGGAAGGGGACTTCAGCGAAGAGGAGGTCGCCCTAGCTTTGGCAAATGGATTTGAACCGGTTAGCCTGGGCGATACAAGGTTGCGTACCGAAACAGCCTGTCTAGTGGCCACGCACACCATCCATGTCATCAACAATCAATAATACATATCCCACAATGAAAAAAAAATTATTTCCACTAGCATTTTTAATGATGCTACTGTGTTTTAGTTGCACCAACAAAGCAAAAAAAGAATTGCCACGCATTGCTATTGCCGGTATTGCCATAGAATCGAGCACCTTCTCTCCGGCCGTTTCTGTCGAAGCTGATTTTCGTGCCCGTACCGGTGAAGCTGTTTTCACCTATTATCCTTTCTTTGAACCCGATTCCGGCATAATTGACCGGGCAGTCTGGCTCCCTACCCTGCGTGGTCATGCGATGCCAGGAGGAATAGTCACACGCGAAGCGTATGAATCGCTGGTAACAAAAACACTCGAAATGCTCAAAAATTCGTTGCCGCTCGACGGACTCTTTTACGACATTCACGGTGCCATGAGCGTACAGGGACTAGACGATCCGGAAGGTGATTTCCTTCTTCGTATTCGTGAAGTAATTGGTAACGAGGTACTGGTATCGACCTCCATGGACCTTCATGGAAGTGTATCACCGCGTCTTGCTCAAAACAGCGACCTGATTACTTGCTACCGTCTGGCACCGCATGAAGATGCAATCGAATCGAAAAAAAGAGCCGTAACCAATTTGCTGAACCGCCTGGAAAGTGGCAAGGGCAAACCTGCATTTAAAGCCTGGATTCCTGTACCCATTCTTCTTCCCGGCGAAAAAACAAGCACCCGTATTGAACCTGGTAAAAGCCTCTACGGTGCCATTCCTGGAGTATTGGATGGCGACAATGTTATTGATGCTGCCATCTGGATGTCATACCCTTGGGCCGACGAGCCGCGCAATCATGGTGTGGTAATGGCATATGGCGACGATAGGGAGTCGGTTGCGAAAGCTGCTGAAAAGCTGGCCCGCAATTTCTGGGATGTACGGAACGATTTTGAATTTGTGGCACCAACCACCTACCTCGAGGAGGCGCTGGTGAAAGCAATTGCAAGTGATAAAAAGCCATTTATAATCAGCGATATGGGCGACAACCCCACCGCAGGTGGGGCCGGTGATGTTACCTGGACTCTGCACGAACTATTCAAACATACGGCTCTACAGAATAGCGGTAAAACCGTGATCTATGCCTCCATACCCGGTGCGGAGCTTGTGAAGAAAGCAATTGAAGCAGGCGTGGGTGCCGAAGTGGTAGGAACTGCCGGTGCAGAAGTGGACAATAGGTTTGCACCTCCTGTCACATTAAAAGGAATTGTAACTGCCATCAAGGAGGATAGCCTAAACAGCGAAGTGGTGGTGAAGTGTGCCAACATCCATGTTATTGTCACTGAAAAACGCAATGCATATCATTACGAGAAACAGTTCACCGACCTAGGATTGGCACCTCGCGAAGCCGATATCTTGGTAGTGAAGATTGGTTACTTGGTTCCTGAATTGTACGATATGCGGGCCGACTGGCTGATGGCGCTCACCCCGGGTGGTGTGGATCAGGACCTGCTGCGTTTACCTTATAAGCGAGTACCCCGCCCTATCTTCCCGCTCGATCCTAACATGGAGGAACCCGACTTACATGCTCGTTTCATTCCCCTTTCGACAGAGCCATTGCAATAAACAATTATTCTGCTTGGAATATAATTCGATCATTCATTCCTATGTTCACATATTGAATAGGCGAACATGGAGCGGATTATTTTAATGTAGGATATGACAAAAAAGGAACGTTATAAAAATGTTATCGCCTGGTTTGAGGCGAATGCCGAATCGGCCGAGACGGAATTACACTACACCAACAATTACGAATTGCTGGTAGCGGTCATTCTGTCGGCCCAGTGTACAGACAAGCGGGTGAATATGGTTACCCCTGCACTCTTTGAATCGTTCCCTACACCCGAAGTAATGGCTGCTGCAACACCAGAAGCAGTCTTTGCATATATCCGCTCCATCTCCTACCCCAATAATAAGTCAAAGAACCTTGTGGGAATGGCCCGCAAACTGGTCGATGATTTTGCAGGGGAAGTTCCAACTGATATCGATTCGTTGCTAACTATTCCTGGCGTGGGGCGAAAAACGGCCAACGTAATGTTGGCCGTTGCATTCGACAAACCCGCCATGCCCGTCGACACTCATGTTTTCAGGGTGGCCAATCGCATCGGGTTGACCGACAAATCAAAAACACCGCTCGAAACCGAACGGGTGTTGGTCAAGTATATTCCACAAGAGCTCCTTTCAAAAGCACATCACTGGCTCATTTTACATGGCCGCTATATCTGCATTGCCCGTAAACCCAAATGTGAAATCTGCGGACTTAAAGAATGGTGTAAGTATTACGCAAAAAATTCACCCAAGCAATGAATCAGTGATGTCTAGACCTACTCCGGTTATTCCTTATATTTGCCTTATATTTCGCTTATAAATTTATAAGCCAAACATAAGGGAGANNATAAGGCTATAACATAGTTTATTTGAATAAAAAGAGGGTGAGTCATGCTGTAAGTGACTCACCCTCTCTAAATATCTAACGGATAATTTCTCATTATCCCTTAGGAAAATTTCTTACCGTTTACTTCACCAAGAATTTATAAATACAGCGACTGGTATATTTTTCACCTGGTTTCAGGTAAGATGATGGCCAGTCGGGTTTGTTCGGTGAATCGGGATATTTTTGTGTTTCCAAACAGATAGCATTACGTTTGCCATATACAGCACCATATTTACCGGTTACGGTACCATCGAGGAAGTTACCGGTATACACCTGTACTCCAGGCTCATCGGTATATACTTCCAGTGCAATGCCTGTCTCAGGAGAGTAAACAGAAGCAGCAAGTTGAGTGATATCGCCGTTGGTATTGAGCACCCAGTTGTGGTCGTATCCGCCACCGTTCTTCAACTGGTCATAGTCGTTGTCGATACGCTCACCAATTGCTGTAGCAGTTCTAAAATCCATAGGAGTACCTTCAACCGGAGCAATTTCGCCAGTGGTCATAAAGGTTCTGTCTACTGGAGTGAATGCATCAGCATTGATGGTAAGTAAATCATTAAGGATGGTTTTGTTGCCATCACCGCTAAGGTTGAAATAAGAATGGTTTGTTAAATTCACTACAGTCTCTTTATCGGTTGTAGCTTCATATTGCAAGTCGATGGCGTTGTCGTCGGTCAGTGTCATAGTCACCTTCATGTCGAGATTTCCGGGGAAGTTGGCTTCACCATCTACTGATAGATAACTGAATACAACCGTTTGGTTGTTGATCTGTTCTGCTTTAAATACTTTTCTATCGAAACCTTCGGGACCACCGTGTAATGTATGGCCGAAGTTGTTTTTTGGAAGCTGGTAATCAACCCCTTCCACCGTTATTTTTCCGTTAGCGATTCTATTTCCGTAACGACCGATGGTTGCTCCAAAGTTATTGTTTACGTTCACATAATCGTCGATGTTGTCGAATCCAAGTACCACGTCTTTCAGGTTGCCATCTTTGTCGGGAACCATTACAGAAACAATACGTCCACCATAATTGGTTAATGTTACCTCAACACCGTTGGCGTTAGATAAAACATAGAGATCGGTAGAATCACCGTTAACGACCGATTGGAAGTTACTTCTTTTTAGTCCCGAAAGGGTTTCCTGCTCTATGGGAGCCTCTTTTTGTTTTTGGGTACATCCAACTACGGCAAGCAATGCCAGCAGGCAAGTTAATTGATTTAGTCTCATCTTTTTCTGGTTTATATTTAATAATTATTTATCAGGATCGTCATCCATTCACAAATTTACATGTTTTTCTTGTAAAATATCACAAAGCGTTAAAAATAAAGTCCAAAATCAGAAATAAGGTCTCTCTGATTTAAGAGAAGGAGAGCCCCCAACAACAAAAGGCCAGTCGTTTTTCCAACGTACTTGATCCAGCATCAGCACCCTTCCTTTTGGATTCATAACGGATACAGCATGATACAGAATCCAGTCCTTACCTTTTGCATCTTGTACTATTTCTGAGTTGTGTCCAGTACCCACAAACATTGCGTTCTTCTCGATCAGCACCTCGTGATGATTCTCCATCATAAAGTGCCCCTGCTTATTGAGGTATGGCCCTAATAGGTTTCTCGACCGCCCCACAACAGTGGTATAGGTGCTTTTCAGTCCTTCGCAACAGGAGCCGATGGAGGCGAACATAAAATAAAAACCATTCCGCTTATGAATGTAGACACCTTCGTAGGCTGTCCCGGCTACTTGTTGCTTTTCTGCGCCCTGTTTCAGGGAGAGACCATCGTCGGAGAGCTCAATGGCATACAACCCGCGGAAGCTTCCCCAGAAAAGATATTTCTTGCCATTCTCTTCGATAAAAAACGGGTCGATTGAATTTTGCACTCCAATTTCATTGCTGCGAAAAAGCTTCCCCTTGTCGGTGAAGGGACCTTCCGGTTTGTCGGCCGTTGCCACCCCAATACCACAGGTCCACTCCCCTCCCCAGACCGACATGGAATAGTAGAGGAGATACTTTCCGTTGATGTAATTAATATCCGGTGCCCACAAACCACCACGACGCTCAAAGGTAGGTCTTGTTTCATTGGTGAAAGCTGTCCCCACTTGCTCCCAGTTAATTAGGTCCTTCGAACGATGGATAGGAGTATTCCGTATATCCTCTGTCGCATAGAGATAGAAATAACCATCCTTTGCTTTGATGATGGAGGGGTCAGGCAGACTGTAGTTGATGACCGGGTTTTCATAGACCTTTTCTGTACCGGTAGGTTTCTCCAATGAGAGATCCTTTGATTTACAGGAGATGAGAAGAAGAATGCAGAAGATTGTTGGAATTAGTCGTGCCATAGGATTAAGTTGAGTTCGTAAAGATAATAAACTCTCTCATCCAAAGGAGAGATGAGAGAGTTTAAAAATGTATATTGAAAAATGAGATGTTAGTCGTTCAGGATATTGCAGATTTCCTGATTTACTTTTCTAACCCTTTCTTCATCAATTTTGACCAGCTTGCGGTCGTATGTCATCAATCCGTTTACCTCTATTTCCACGTCGGTAGTCTGCGTATATACAGCAGCCGAGAAACCCTGCAGGATGAGCTTTTTCAACTCTTCGGCATATTTCACATATTCATCGGTCACTTCCTTAGAACTGTTGAACTGCACATAACCCCAGTTGCGGTTTGGTTCCCACAGGTGATCTTTATTGGCCCATCCAATGCCACCATACTCTCCCAACACCGTTGGACGTTGTGCATCATACAAAAAGAGTTGAGGAGAGGGATACTGGTGCAAGTCGAGCATATCACCAACCTGATAATGGTTCCCACCACTGGCCGGGTTTACCAGACGAGAAGGATCATATTGCTTGGTCCACTCTGCAATTTCTTGGGTTTTAAATTGTCCCCACGCTTCGTTAAAGGGCACCCATACACCTATAGAAGGATAAGAGTAGAGATAATCGATAATATCTTTCCATTCTTTTCGGAAATTGGCTTCCGATTCAGGTGAGCGTAACCGTTCATTTCCGGTGAAATATTGACGCATCTGCCATTCCGGACTTCTATCTCCGCTAGGCATATCCTGCCATACAATAATACCATGACGGTCGCAATGAGTATACCAGCGAGCCGGTTCAACCTTCACATGTTTGCGGATCATGTTAAAGCCAAAATCTTTTGTTTTGATCACATCATATTCCAACGCTTCATCGGTTGGGGCGGTATAGAGACCGTCGGGCCACCAACCTTGATCGAGGGGGCCAAATTGAAAGAGGTCTTTGTTGTTAAGCTGAAGACGTACAATGCCTTTATCGTCACGTTTTGTGGAATACTTGCGCATAGCTGCATAGCTCTTCACCTTATCCACTTGCTTTGCACCATTCCAAAGTACCACTACCACATCGTAGAGGAAGGGGCTATTGGGCGACCAGAGTTTCACATTCTCCTGCATGATAACTTCTACTGGTTGATTGTTGATAACCTTTGAAGTAGCTACAATTTTATCTCCCTCTTTTATAACCACTTCAACCTTCTGTGCAGAAGTAACAGAGTTAACTATTGCTTCAACCTTCAGCGTGTTGTTGTCGATGTTGGGGGTTATTTTGAGGTTTTCGATATATGTTTCCGGTACCGGTTCCAACCATACTGTCTGCCAAATACCTGTAACAGGTGTGTACCAGATACCCTCGGGTCTGTTCACCTGCTTTCCGCGAGGTTGGAATCCCTGATCGGTAGAGTCCCATACTTTTACAACAATCCTGTTCTTTCCGCTTACCAAAGCTGGGGTAATATCAAAAGAAAAAGGGGTATACCCACCCGTGTGTTGACCCACTTTTACATCGTTTATCCATACATCGGCTTTCCAGTCAACAGCTCCAAAATGAAGCAGAATCTTGTTATTTTTCCATTTAGAAGGAACCGTAAATTCACGTTCGTACCATAATTCATTCTCACTTCCCACTCTTTTCTGCACGCCTGATAGGCTCGACTCAATAGCAAAAGGCACGAGGATCTCGCCATCATAGTTTGTTGGTTTTTGTTTTCCAACCGGTTGAATCGCATAATTCCAGAGGCCGTTCAGGTTTTGCCATTCTGCGCGTTCCATGATAGGTCTTGGATACTCAGGCAAAACATTGTTGACATCTATTTCAGATGCCCAGCGGGTTTTAATTTTATCTCCTGCTGGCTGCCACTGGGCAGAAAGATTCAGAGTTAAAAGTAACGTAAATAATAAAGTAACAATAGTTCTCATATAAAAATTTTTAGGGTTTATATTGTTTCATTCATATTACAAGCGAATACAATTCTGATTCCAATTCATTGGCACGAAAGTACGAGAAATTCGTCTCTTATTTCCGAAATTCCGATCAAAAACTAGCAATATTCTCTCAAAATTACCTTTGATCCTGAAAATCCTTGGGAAGTATCCCAAATTGTTGTTGAAAACACTTTGCAAAATAGGATGGAGAATTAAATCCCACCATATAGCAGATCTCATTTACTTTGTACTCGTTTTGCTTTAATAACAGGGCTGCTTTCTTGAGTCGCTCTAATCGTATATAATCATTCGGTGTAAGATCAAGTACACCTTTCACTTTCCGGTAAAAACTTGCACGGCTCATGTTAAACCGCTCAGCCATATCTTCAACATTGAAATCCGACTCCGACAGGTTTTCTTGGATCACCTCATTTAGTTTTCTAATGAAGGCTTCATCGGACTTGTTTAATGCAACCGATGAAGCTCCGATAAGAGGATTTTTCAAGAACGACTCTCGCAGTTTCTCCCGACTCTGAAGTAGATTTTCAATTCGGGCCAACAGCACTTCCACCGAAAATGGTTTCTCAAGATATGCATCTGCTCCTAACTCGTAACCTTGCACCTTTGATTGAGCCATTACTTTGGCCGTAAGCAGGATCACCGGAATGTGACTAATCTCCATATCTGTCTTCAGTTTCTGCGTTAATTCAAAACCATCCATTTCAGGCATCATAACATCGGTTATTACCAAATTCACGGTGTTCTTTTTCAGTTTCTCCAGCGCTTGCAAACCGTCTTTGGCCGTCAACACATAATAATGTTTTGATAGAAAATTTGCGACAAACTCCAGTAACTCCAGATCATCGTCTACCAACAACAGGGTACTTTCTTTTTTATCAACTAAGGAAACTTTATCGGTGCTTATTTCACTCTTTTCCTGTTCAGGGTTTGCCATTATCGGGGTTTCAACATCGCCCACTGGCAGCTTCAACAGAAATCGGTTATACATTGTATCGTTTAGGTAGTTCAATGAACCACCATGAAGCTCTGCCAATGAAGTGACCAATGCTAGTCCTATACCTGTTCCAGATGTTGTATTACTCTTATCCGAATCAATCTGCACAAAGGGTTTGAAGATTTCATCCTTATATGCATAAGGAATTAACCTACCATCATTTTCAATAAGTAGCTGAAATTTTTTCTGCTCTTTTTCCTGTATTGATGCTTGCAACCGCACATAATGATCACCATATTTCATGGCATTATTCAATAAATTGCTAACGATCTTCAGGAAAGCCTCTTTGTCCATTTGCATGAATATATCCTGCTCCGGCAGTTCAGTCACAACACTGATATTCTTTTGTTTTGCCAAGGGCGTATATCGGAGCATTGTCTCCTTAAGAAGTTCAGTCGCATTATACGTTTGCATATGTAACAGATACGCTTCAGACTCTGTTTTACGAAAATCGAGAAGCTGATTGGTCAGATTGAGCAAACGATCTGTATTTTTACTCATAATATGCAAATTATCTTTTACACTATCAGAAACACTCTCTGTCAACAATACATGATCGAGTGGCGCCTTAATCAATGTAAGAGGTGTTCGGATCTCATGCGCTACATTTGTAAAGAACTTTATTTTAGACTTATACAATTCTCGCTCTTTCATTTGCTCAAATTCTTTCATTTTCACCTTCTGTTTGAATTTGTTGCGTATATTCAAAAAGTGAATCAGAAAATATAGTGCCGTAAAGAATATAACTATATACACCAAATATGCCCATGTGTTTAACCAAATGGGAGGTTTAATCCGAATCGACAATGAGGCAATCTGCTCAATTGGCTCCATGCCATCTTCTTTTGCAACCCCCAACTTTACATGATAATGACCGGGTTTTAAATTTGAGTAAGCTATTGTATGATTGCTTCTTACCGGAATCCATGTTTTATCGAATCCCTGCATGGTGTAATAGAGTGGATTTGTATCTGTTCCGGCATAATTTAAATGGGCAATATTAATGCTGAGAGAGTTCTGATGATGCGGTAATATCACAGAATTGGTATAGATAAGACTTTGCGACAAGGGTGAGTTCTCATCTTTTGGATTTATTCTGAGATTGTTTACATAGAGATCCGTAAAAAAAACCGCTGAAGCTTGCGGACTCTCTATAAAATCATCCGGATTGAAACGAACAAAACCATCTAACGAGCCAAAATAGATCATTCCATCTCTAGTTTTGAAGCTCGACTGGTAATTGAATTGGTTGGTCTTCAGACCATTTTTGACTGTATAATTTTTAAAGGCCCTTTTGTTGGGATCAAAACAAACCAAACCGGAATTGGTAGAGAACCAAAGATTACCTACCTGGTCGTCTACAATCTTGTATACAACATCGTTTGGTAATCCATTCAAGCTGTTGTAGGTTGTAAAAGTCTCTTTCTCTCTATTAAATAGACCGATACCTCCACCTTGTGTTGTAACCCACAGCCTTCCGCTACCATCTTCATATACAGAGGTTGTTTTATTATAGGGTAAACTTTCTCGAATGAAAGGATCATGTTCAAAATGAGTCCATTTTGTGGAAGCTGGATTAAATCGAAATAGCCCATTTAAAAAGGTAGATATCCATATATATCCATAGCTGTCTTCAAAAATATTCTGAATTGATATCCCTTTTAATTCCTCAACATGATTAAATTGATTCCTTTCTGCATCATAGATATCCACTCCGGCAAGGGTACCAACCCAAAATACTCCCTGTCGGTCTTTGCAAAGGGAGAAAGGACTGTTTTGACTGATTGAATGAGGGTCATCGGAATGGGTAAAGAGATCCATTTTTCCTGTTTTCAGATTATACCGATGCAAACCTTTTGAAAATGTACCTATCCACAAATCATCTCCATCATTAAACAAGGCGTGAATATTGGTATACAACGAGGTTAGTGGTTTCGGCAATTCCTGAAATAGGCCGGTAGTTGGATCAAAAAGATGAAGACCTCCATCCTCTGAGCCTATCCATATTTTGCCACCTGGAGCAGAACAAAACTCTCGAACTCGTTTACCCATTAAACCCTCTTTTCCAGCTTGAGGATAAAACAATTCGAAGTTATTCTGCTGATTGGAGAAATAATCGACCCCCCCAAAATAGGAGCCAACCCATATACCGCCATCACGATCTTTAAAGATAGAATATATTGCATTATCAGACAATGTGTTATCCAACGACAGATCGTGTCGCAGATTGATAACCTCTCCTGTATCTGAATGATAAATATAGACACCAGACTCCGTACCTATCCAAAGGGTTGTTGGATCAATTCGTTCTACACAACGTACAAAGATTGGATCACCACGACTGTCTTTGTCCAACACAACACGATGTGTCCTATTAATTGTATTAATAGCAACAAGACCCTTTTGAGAAGTAGACATCAACAATACATTGCCTGGATCGGGAAAGACATCCGATATTTCTCCGGTACCATGTAAAAATGTGTCGTCATCCATCAGATTGAAATGGGTTATTTCCTTCGTCTTCTTGTTGATATGCATGAAAGGAGATGAATAGGGAAATACCCATACACCGTTGCTATTATCGGGGCATAAAGTAATCATCTTCATGCCATCCTTCACAAGTGGAATGGCATAAAAAGCAAGTTCATCCTTTTCCATGATGTAGTGAAAGATACCTTTACTCTCTAGCGACATCCATATATCTCCATCTTTGTCGGCAGCCATATCTGTAACAACACCACTGACAGAATCATTCTCGCTAGTTGTAGTGTTGAAGCGGTGAAATTCTTCCGTGTGCACATCATAGATGTACACACCTTCATCGGTAGCCACCCAGATATTGTCATTTTTATCTTGCAGGATACGATGAAAAACATTGTCACTCAATGTGCCATCGGGCGAAAATTTATAGATAACAAAACGTGAACCATCAAACTTGTTTAACCCGTCTTTTGTACCAAACCATATAAATCCCATCTTATCCTGCAATATGGCATGTACCGTATTTTGAGAGAGTCCATTGTTGATATTGAAATGTTTAAACGAGTAATTGAAATTGGTATATGAAGCCATGGATTTCAGGGAATAGATCGCTGAAATGAGAATAATAGAAAGGAGTATTTTCTTCATTTTGCCATTCATATGTGGAGGGTAATTATTTTACCACTACTGGTCTAATTTGCTTACCACTGATTGTGATTATTCAGTTGTCTGAAATAGTCAAATCATTGATGTAAGAGGTACGAGGAGCTATACTGGTCATACTAGCATGGGCATGATATATATATTTATAACTCCCATCTGCAGTCATAAATAGTCCTTCCGGACTGGTAACCAATGCAACACATATATGTTCATCGACCGAATTGAACATGTAAAATCTGTTCTTAGATTTCACATAATATAGCTCTGGTTCCCAATTCCACACTGGTCGAAATCATCGAGTATGGTAACCATTTACGTTCGGCGTGGTCACTTTTTCATCTTAACAACAAATGTAATACTTTCTCCTTGTGATACCTGATTTCCGTGACAAGGAGTGTTGAATTTTGTATTAACATGTTTATCTTTGATGCGTTATCTTTATGATTATTATTTGTTTAAGAGCGCAGCAGCACACCAAATACAAGGTGCCTGACCGTGATACTTATCTGTATTATAGATATTTCACTTAGTATCAGGTTCAAATTCTTTATATTTATCATAAATTGGTACCACAAAATGAGGTTTATCAATCTGAGGTATACAAAAAATAGGCGACCGGAAATATCCAGTCGCCTATGTTAGACTTTAGTTTTTGGATGTTGTTACAACAATTAACCCAACTCCTGATCAATTGCACCAACTTTCTTCTCAATTAACTTCAGTTCTGCTTTAATTTTCTCCATCTTTTGGTTCATATCATCAAGCAGATGATTACCCTTCTTAGAAGAAACTGATAGGAATCCTATATTATTCTTATATGTTTGCAGCTCACTCTTCATCCGGTCATATTGACGCATCAGTTTTTCACGTTCTCGTAGCAACTGATTTTGAGCATTACCGGACTTCGCTAAATCGGAAATACTTGATTTAAAGCTTTCCAGTTTACGTTCAGCTTTATCAATATTGAGTCGGTCGAACTGGGCCTCAGTAGCTTCATAAAACTCACGATAAACACGATCCTTCAACTTATACGGAACATGTCCAATGGCGTACCATTCGTCCATTAATTTATGCAGCTCTGTCAATGCATCTTCTGCATCGAGAGATGTATCAAGATTTACAATACGCTCCACAATCTCTTTCTTGGCTTGCATATTTTTAGCTTCTTCATCGTATTGTGATGAAGTATGTATCTTTTTCTGTTCGAAAAAGTAATCGCAAGCGCTTATAAACCGTTTCCAGATACTATCAACATATTTGTGAGGAACAATACCGATATTTTTCCACTCTTTCTGTATTTCGATCATCTCACGGGTAGCATTTTTCCAGTCCTGGCTATCTTTGAGTGCTTCTGCTCGTTCGCAAAGAGCTGTTTTTTTCTTGAGGTTGACTTCCATTTCTTCACGAAGTGATTTATAGAAATCATTCTTGGTTTTGAAGAACAGATCGCAAGCTGCACGATAGCGTTTATAAATCTTGGTGTTCCATTTACGGGGAACAAAACCAATCTGACGCCACTGATTCTGAATTTCGAGGACCTCTTTTACTTTGTTATTCCAGTCTTTTACAGATGTAATCTTGCTATAATCGATCGCCTCTAATTTCTCACATAGAGCAGTCTTCAATTCAAGATTCTCATCTTCTTTCACTCTCAAACTCTCGAAATGAGATTGATACTTTTTATTGATGTTTGTTGACGCCTCTTTAAAGCGATTCCAAATCTCTTCTCTGTCTTTCCTTGAGACAGGACCAATTTCTCTCCACTCTTGATGCAAGTTTTGGAGTTGGTGGAATGCGGAAACTACATCCGGCTCCTCATTGAGCTTCTCTGCAGCGATACATAACTCTGTTTTTAATTCCAGATTTTTCTTGAAATCATATTCTCTAAATTCGTTGTTAATACGAACCAGGTCGTAAAACTTCTCCACATATCGCTGGTATGATTTCCACAACTCATTTACCTTTGCTTGGGGAACTTGTTTGATTTCGTTCCACTCTTGCTGTAAGGCTTTGAATTCTTGGTATGCTTTATTGAAATCTTCCTGTCCTTGAGTTTCGGTCAGGACTTTTATTTGTTCAATGATCGCCAATTTGCGGGCTACATTTTTTTCTTTTTCAGCTTCTTCCTGTGCCGCAATGAGTGATCTCTTTTCTTTAATCTTCTGGAGCAACTCTTTTCCTTCAGAAAATAACTCTGATTCGTTTACGACAAAATTTATCTCCTCACCACCTTGTGCAAGAAATGCTTGTTTCTGTTGCTCGGTTTCATTACGCAATGAACGATAGAATTGGTTTTTTAATTCGTCCACATCTTTGCGTTTCGGATTATCCGATTCCATTAATTTTCGAAGATGAACAACAATCTCATCAATGGGAAGAAGTGACACGACTCCCTCATCAGATGATTGCTCTTCTTCTGAATCTAAGTCTACATCTTCTTCATTTTCTTCATCTTCAAGAGCATCCTCCAGATCATAATCGATCGTTGATTGTTCTTCAGATTCTCCTTCTCCCATTACCGAAATCTTTTCTTGTATAGCAGTATCAATTGCCTCCGGCTCATTTGTTTTGTCTGCTTTCACATCCTCGTGAACAACCTTGTCCGGAACTGATTCAATTTCTTTTTCTGCAATGTTGGATGCAACTTGAGTTGCCTCAATAGGTGGATCAAGTGTAACTTTTTCCTCTGTCTTTGGGGAAGCCTCTTCATTGAGAGATTGCAGTTTTTCTACAGTTTCTTCGTTGTTAACTGGTAAGTTGTCTTTTTCCGGATCGTTTTTCGTATTCATCAGTAGTCCCTTCATTTTACCTGGTCAATTAGCCAGGATGTTGCCATTCAATTTTACTTTTTTAAAACACGATAGCAGTTTTTATCACCCACTACTCCTGTTAAGTGATACAAATTAACGAAATATTTTTGGTATTTCAACGGTTTTTGCCATTTAATTTGTGGATTCCAGTATAATGACAAAAATTCCGAAGCAAGAGTTTGCTCCGGAAGTTATGACGTTCGATATAGGTGACACACCATGGTGTCTAAAGAGCGAAAAGTGAGGACTATTTCTCGCGGAAGAAAATATTGATGGGTGTCCCTTTAAAGTCCCAGTTTTCACGCATCCTGTTTTCTACAAAACGTTTGTATGGCTCTTTAATCCATTGTGGAAGATTACAGAAGAATGCAAAAGAGGGTATCTGCGTATTTGGTAGCTGCGTAATATACTTCACCTTAATATATTTTCCTTTGTTGGCAGGTGGAGGTGTTTTCTCAATAATAGGCAGCATAACCTCATTTAGTTTGCTGGTCGATATTTTTCGTTTGCGGTTCTCATATACTTCCTTAGCGACATCCATTACCTTGAGAATGCGTTGTTTGGTAAGTGCTGAACCGAAGATAATGGGAAAATCGGTAAAGGGAGCCAAACGGTTACGAATAGCATTCTCAAATGTTTTAATTACAATGGTGTCTTTTTCTTGTACAGTGTCCCACTTGTTGACAAAAACAACCAATCCTTTTCGGTTCTTTTGGATAAGAGAGAAAATATTCAAATCTTGGCTTTCAATTCCACGGGTGGCATCAAGCATCAGAATACACACATCGGCATTTTCAATGACTCTAATTGAACGAATAACCGAGAAATATTCAAGATCTTCTGTTACTTTACCTCTTTTACGTATTCCAGCTGTATCTATTAGATAGAAATCCATACCGAACTTATTGTATCGTGTATAGATGGAATCGCGTGTGGTGCCGGCAATGTCGGTAACAATGTTTCTCTCCTCTCCGATCAATGCATTAATGATGGATGATTTACCAGCATTGGGACGACCAACAACTGCAAATTTGGGTATATCATCCAAAGCTTCTTCTTCGTTCTCCTTGGGCAATAGAGAGAGAATATGATCAAGGAGATCGCCTGTACCTGAACCGTTTACAGATGAAACACAGAATGGATCGCCCAGTCCAAGTGAATAAAATTCTGCAGCTTGATGACCAATCTCGAAATTATCAGACTTATTGGCCACAACTATTACCGGTTTACGTGAACGACGCAACATCTCTGCAACTCCTGAATCAAGATCGGTCAGACCGTTCATTACATCAACCACAAACAGAATTAAATCGGACTCTTCAATGGCGATATTCACCTGTTTGTTAATTTCATCCTCCATGACATCATCAGAATTCACAACCCAACCACCGGTATCGACCAGGGAAAACTCCTGTCCGCCCCAGTTTACCTTTCCATACTGACGGTCGCGTGTGGTGCCGGCTACGTCCGTCACAATGGCCTGACGCGTTTGTGTCAGGCGGTTAAAAAGGGTAGATTTACCCACATTAGGTCTACCTACAATAGCTACTAAGTTTTGCATTCTTTTGTTGTTTTTGAGTTATCCGACTCATTAAATCTTTGACTTATTGGAAAAATGGCACATGGATATTTAATCAAGTTTATATCCAAATGTCTTCAGCATGTTGTCTCTGTTACGCCAGTCTTTTTCAACTTTAACGTAGAGTTGAAGGAAAATCTTCTTTTCAAAAAATCGTTCGATATCTTTGCGGGCCATAATTCCCAGTCTCTTCAGTGATTCACCTTTATGGCCAATGACGATTCCTTTCTGGGTATCTCTTTCCACCAAGACAATAGCCCTAATCCTGATGATATCTTGCTCTTCCTTAAACTCTTCTACGCCCACTTCTATGGAGTAAGGAATCTCTTTTTGATAAAGCAACAGCGCCTTCTCCCTAATAATCTCTGCCACAAAGAAACGAGCCGGTTTATCGGTTAAGGCATCTTTCTCGAAATAGGGAGGAGATTCTGGCAGTAGTTCCAATATGCGCTTTTGAAGCATCTCTATTGCGAAATTATTCAATGCAGATATTGGAAATATTTCCGCTTTTGGCAACAGGACTTTCCATTGTTCTACCATTGTTTCAAGTGAGGCCTGATTGGTTTGATCAATCTTATTGATCAATAACAATACAGGCATATCCAATTGATGAACCTTCGATAGGAACTCATCGTTCTTGTCTACTTTCTCTACAACATCGGTCACATAAAGCAATACATCCGCATCTTCCAGTGCGGAAAGAGAGAAGTTGAGCATTTGCTCTTGCAGTTTGTAATTGGGGCGCAATACTCCCGGTGTATCAGAATAGACAATCTGATAGGTAGGCTTATTCACAATCCCAATAATCCGATGCCTTGTAGTTTGAGCTTTAGCCGTTATAATTGAAATCTTCTCACCTACCAACCGATTCATCAATGTAGATTTTCCCACGTTTGGATTACCTACAATATTAACAAAACCAGAACGATGTTTTTGCTCCTGCATTTTATTCAATTTTTACTTTATAATCATTCTGTTTATTGACCGAGAATACTACTTGTAATCATATCCCCATTTCAGGTATACACTACCCCATGAGAATCCTGCACCGAAAGCTGTGAGAATAACATTGTCTCCTTTACGTAGTTTTGGTTCCCATTCCCACAAACAGAGAGGGATTGTGCCAGCGCTGGTATTACCGTATCGTTCGATATTGATCATCACCTTTTCTCTCGATAAGCCGGTTCGCTCAATTGCGGCATCAATGATACGCATATTTGCTTGGTGAGGGACCAACCAGTCTACATCGTCAACAGAAAGATTGTTTCTTCTCATGATCGATTCTGAGACTTCTGCCATGCGAGAGACTGCATATTTGAAAACAACCTTTCCATCCTGATAGACGGTATGTTCGGCGTTATCTACAGTCTCGTGGGTTGCAGGAAATTTACTACCACCAGCTTTCATTTGCAGCGGAGTATAACCAACTCCATCAGAGTGGAGCTCTGCATCTAGAATACCTAAATTCTCTTCAGTTGGCTCAATAAGTACAGCTCCTGCAGCATCTCCAAAAAGTGGACAGGTCGTTCGATCTTTGTAATTGGTAATGGATGACATCTTGTCTCCGGCAATCAATATAATTTTCTTATACTTACCCGTTTTAATTAATCCATTGCATATCTCCAATCCATAGACAAAGCCAGAACATGCCACTTCCATATCGAAACAGAAGGCATTTTTAATTCCAATATTCTCTGCTACGATTGATGCTGATGACGGAAATATATGATCGGGAGTAGATGTTGCAAAAATCACTGTATCTATTTCGGCTGGTTGGGTGTTTGTTTTTTGCAATAACTCCTCCACTGCTTTTGTTCCCAATACCGATATACCTTGATTCTCCCCTTTCAGGATACGTCTCTCTTTAATTCCTACTCGTGTCATTATCCACTCATCGGAGGTATCTACCATGGTAGAAAGCTCCTCATTAGTGAGAATATAATCCGGTACACTGGCGGCTATTCCCGTTATAACTGCGTTTACTTGCATTGTTTTTATTAATACGTTGAGAAATGAGAAAAAACCCTGAAACACGTAAGGGTCATTTCAGGGTCTCATGATTCTATCAGATGAAAGTGAGAAGTCTATGCTTTAACCTCTTTTTCAATTGCTAATTTTCCTCTATAATACCCGCATTCGCCGCAGACGGTATGGTAGATATGCCAAGCACCACAATTAGGGCATACCGCCATAGTGGGTAATTTTGCATGGTCGTGCGACCTTCTTTTTCCTTGTCTTGCAGAAGACTGTCTTCTTTTTGGATGTGCCATTTGTATCTCTTATTATTACTGTTTATAATTTCAATTTTCGTCGATGTCCAATCCTTTCAGAGCATCCCATCGGGGATCGGTAGGTGGTGTAACATCTTCATCGATAAATTCTTCCTCATCACCTAAGTCCTCCTCATCTTCGTCACCATCATCCGTACTTATTGCTCGATGCTTACGTAACTTCGATGAAACCATTCTATTGCATTCACCGGCAGGGTGCACATGTTTAATGGGGATCGTCAATGCAATAAATTCATAAAGAAACCATGCAATGTTGATCTCTCCATCATCTTCGGGGATAATTACTATCTCATCACTTTCCTCGGAATACTCTTTTCCGAATTTCACAATGAGTCTATTTTTAGTCTCCACCTCCTGATTCATGTCATCAAGACAACGTGTGCAGGGCACTTGAACGACCCCCTTTATATCGAAATCAAATTCGAAAGTAGATGACGTTCTTTTCACTGTAACCGTCACCTTCACGTTACCTTTTCTTACTTCATCACCGTCGATGGCTTCAAAGAATTTGCGATCAAGCTCATACTCATAGGTATGTAGCCCGATGGAAAGATTCTTTAGGGAAATATTGTACAAACTAAACTTTGCCACGTTTTCTCCTGAAAATAAAGCGGTGCAAAGATAGTAATTTTTTCTTTGCTCCGACTGTTTTTATGATATTTATTTGTATTCGTGCTTAGTGGCCTGCTGCCTTTGACACGATCTGCTGCATTTCTTCGAAATTTTCTTCGAGACTTTGCAACAACTTAAACTGTGCTTTCGTGCGCACCAAGTTATGATTGGGATAGGCAATTTTATAATAGATATCGCCATCGATATAATCGGTAAAGAATCGCACTGCTTGCATGTATGTCAGTAACTTTGCTCCAAATGCAAGGTTTTCAATTTCAATTTCCGTCAAGAACAATGCGGTTTTTTGCAGGTATCCCTTTGTGTATCCTTCAAAAATAGCCATGTCGACAGACACGTTATCTAGTTCCTGGTCATCTTCGGCACCAGTGTTGGCTCCCGTACGTATAAAATCGCCAAAGTCAGACAACACATAACCCGGCATCACCGTATCGAGGTCTACCACACAAAGCACATTGTCTTCCTCATCAAATAGTATATTGTTCACTTTGGTGTCGCAATGGTTCGTTCTTTTAGGCAACAAGTTCTCCCGATGTAATCTTTCAGCTTTACACATCTCTTCTGCACGTAATTCAATCTCACTAACCAAATCGGCAACCTCTTTCAGTCGACCAACTCTATCGTTCTTCACCGATTCACGAAATGTTTCAAGTCGTGCTTCCATATTGTGGAAGTTAGGAATAGTCTCAAATAAAGGGTCACCCGGTAAATCGGCCAGCATTTGTTGAAAATCGCCAAATGCCATTCCTGCACGATAGGCTAATACTGGATTTATTTCATCATAGCTTTTGCTGTCATTAATAAAATCCATCATCCTCCAAAAGTTGCCATTCTCATCTTTGTAGTATAGCTCTCCGTTATAAGTTGGCACTATCGACAGTACTTTCCGATCAATATCTGTTTCCCCCCTTTCCTTCAGCTTTGTCCGGATATGACCCGTCACTCTGAATATGTTATGCTGTAATTGATCGACATTCTTAAAAATGTGATGATTTATACGCTGCAATACATATTCTTTCCCGTTCGATCTCACTTTAAAGGAGTCGTTTATATGACCTTTGCCAAGGGGTTCAATCTTTACATTGTCATCTTGTCCAACAAAATGAACGATAATCTCTTTCAGTTCATTATTTTTATCCATTCTTGCGGTTATTATGTTCTATTTTATCAATAATATCCTATCTACTCACTACATTTCATTCCATGTGACTATTCCAATTCCAGCAATCCGAAAAACTGGGGAACATGGAAATTTGGCTTGGGCAAGTCGATGAGATTCCAGCTGATAAAATGACTCTCAGGCGTTTCGTCTCCACACTTGTAAAAGTTAGCTCTTATTTTTTGTCCGGCTAGTGTTTCATGCTCAGCAAATCCCATAGCATATTTTGGTATTTCAAGGTACAATGTCCAATCACATACCTGACGGCCATCTTCATATCTGTGGAAGATACTGCTTTTCCTTATAATTGACTGGACCTCTGTGATCAATAGTGTTGATTTTTCCCTAGTTTCATGATGCGCTGCCAATAATGAGCCCAATATATTGCATTCGAAATTACGATATGCTACTTCACCTTCACGTTGCATGAAAAATTCTACACAACTATCTTTCCATACCGAACCGAAATCTTCGGTATTTATAGCCCTTATAGCTTCACCTGTTACCTGATAATAGAGATACAGAGTCTCTCCATCATGTGCAACTCGTACCGATACAGGCAATAGTTTAGGAAAATCATTTTTCCAGTTCACTTGATCTATGTTTGCTTCGGCTCCAGATTCAAGCAAAAAATTAATTTTATCGAATGATGTTTCACGCTGCAAAAAATGGTGATTGGGTACATGAAGAATCTTCATAAAACTACTAGTTTGTGTATTTTGCACTCCATGTTATTTCAGGATATATCTTCTCTTTTATATCGAGTGATCCTGCATAATGGATGGTTCTGTATTAAATGAAAAGAACAAAGATATTCTTTTTAATAACCACAGGCAAAAAAATATAAAAGAACCGTGTAACAAATGAATGCTACACGGTTTTTATTTATATCACAATGTATGTTATTGTATCACACTGTAGATTGTAATTTGAGACCTATTCATTATTCAGCACTTTCATGACTGAAATAGATACCATTAGCAAGTTGAATAGTACCATTGTATGTGGTCTTTGTACCAATAACGGTAATTCTATCACCTACTACGATGCCTTTATCGGCCAACAGATTCTTTCTGAAGTCACCAGTTGCACCATATCCGGGATACACACCGTAGACATATATTTCGTCGTCTCCATCCTTCAAGTAGACATTACCATATACATCATTCGCAATTGATGTGATTTCTCCTGAAATCATAAAGTAATCATTGTTTGAATCTGGTTTTATAAGTACATCGGCAATTGTTGTAGGAGTAACACGAATAACACTTTCCAGTACTGCTCCACCAACCTGTGGGCTATTGTTGTAAGCTGCGCGTTTACCTACAATTGTGATGATATCTCCAGCTTTCAAGTTATGAGTTTGGAAGTCCTGAATACCATAAACATATGTTGCACCTGAGAAATCACGAATATCTAAGTTTCCATATGTTGTATTGGCAATATTGGTGATGACACCTGTCAGACGGTATTGCGTATCACCTACTGCAGCTGCTAAGAATTCAGCAATTGTAGCTTTGATAATTGCACCTTTCTGGGTCAGTGTTGTTTCTGTACTATAGTCTTTCTTACCATCTGTTGTAAGGAATGTAAGGGTAGTTCCACGGTCTCCACCTGTATTGGCAGCAGCTTTAAACTTCACAACAGTACTTGTACCTGCCGATTGGATAGAGGAAATAGACAACCAAGATTTGGCATCCTCCGGAATCTCTACCGATACACCTTGACCCTTGCATGTAATATATGCAATAAATTCACCACCTTCAACAGGAAGCACCTGGTTCGCTACAGAATCAACTTTAACCAATGATTTATTGATTTTGATCACGGTAACATTCACCAACTCTACAGTGGTACCATAGGTAGTTTTAGGACCTTCTACGGTTACTTCATCACCTACTTCAATACCAAGACTCAGGAAGTTCTTGGTTCCACCTTTTGCGTCGAGTGTACCATAAATGTATACAGTTCCAGTTTCATCAGTAAGATACCAGTTTCCATATTCCGTATTTGCAATGGAAGTAACAACACCCGTTGTGCGGAAAGTTTTTCCATCAGGACCAGAAAGGATTTCAGCAACCTTTACTTCAGAAACCTGGGCTAAACCTTGAATGATGTTAATACGTTGTACTTTACCAGCACTCTTAATCAACACTTCAGCAGTGCGACCATCGAGGGTAGATTCAGCTGAGAATGTCAGTTCAGACTCACCGGCATTACCCGTAGTTGTAGAGATTGTCAACCACTCCACCGGGTTTTTATCAGTCGTTACCTTCTCAACAGTCCAGCTATCTTTTGTGGTCACCGTAATTTTTGCAGATCCGCCTCCCATTGGAAGAGCTACATAGGACGACGACACTTGGATTTCATCGAGCAAGGTCACCGTTTCTTCTTCTGCACAACTGGTCATCAAGGCAACCGTTGCAATGAGTAGTGAGAATATATATTTTAATTTCATTGTCTATTTTTTTTAGTTGAAAATATACTTGATTCCGATTGAAGCATACCAAGTTTGGCCCAGAGAGTAACTTGGGGTGAAAGTCTGTGTTTCACCATGAATAGCAGAGGGAGTTGAGAAGGTAGCTACACCATCAGCATCAACACCTTCATATTTGAGAATGCGAGCCTCTGTACCAATTTGAGGGTTCAGATATTTAGCTACACCCCAACTATTGTTGAACAAGTTCATCAAGTTTTTGATATCCAGACTGAGTTGCAATTTGTGTGTATCTTTGCCTGCATTTACTACGAAATCGTGCTTGTAGCTAAAGTCGATACGATGTACCCATGGTGAGTAAACGCTATATGCTTCTGCATACTTGCCTTGTCTGTTTTTCAAATAACTGTCGTTATGAACAAAGTCCATGAAACGTTTCTGATCATCCGGTGAAACAAAACGGAATTGATTGCTTGCTACTTCTTCGTCTGTTGGAACATATACCACATCGTAGTTGTAACCGTCAGCGTTAATATCGTTCACCATCATATATGAGTAGTTCGCTCCACCGCGCCATCCCTCGTAAATAAAGCTATAGTGATTACCACTCTTGTCGTGTGTTGTTAATGAAGCTACAAGACGATCGGGAGTGTTGTATTGTGAATTGTGCAGTTTGATATGGTTTGGACCTTCAACAGTCGGAACATAGGTAAAAGCAGATTCAGCATTCGATCCTGGCATTCCGGTTACATCTTTTGCAACATTGTGTGTATATGCTGCCATCACACTGATATAATCTGTTGGCTGAGCATTGAGCGTGATGTTGGTCGACCATCCATAACCGCGACTTGTGTTCTCCAGTACAAAAGCGCTTGTAGCTGTACGATATCCACTTGGATAGATAGGACGGTTGTCCACTCCATTGAAACGGGCAAAACCACCTACATTCGGAATACTCCAGTCAGATATTGAAACACCATTGATGGTCTTATTGAAGATACCTTCAACCGTTAGCGACGATGGGAAAGGTGTCGGGAAAGAATAATCAACAGCTAGTGAGGTTTTCCACACTTGCGGCATTTTGAAGTCTGGATCTACACCTGCGATCGCCGAAGGAACGGTACCATCTTCAGGAGAGATAGTAGTTGGGTATCCCAATGAAGCCAGTTTGTTATAGAGAGCAGCAATAGTCGCCTTGCCATTTGAATCGGTAACCAGACCACCTGCGAATTCATCCATTGTGAAACCTTTTTTTGCTGCGTTTGCTGCATTAATTTGTGCCTGATACTGTACCATACCGCCATTGGTTGGCATATTGGTGAAGAATACAAGTGGCAAGTTTCCAGAGAACAGACCTGTACCTCCGCGTACTTTCAAACTTTTATCACCAAATGTGTCCCAAACAAAACCTACACGTGGTGAGAAGATAACACTAGCATTTGGCCATTTACCTGTGTCAATGTGACGACCGTTATAATCAATATCATAAATTGCCTTGTTTGTCATCAGGTCTTTATTGTTGAAGAAAAGACCATCGATACGTAGACCATAAGAGAGTTTAAATTGTTCGTTCACACTATAGTCATCTTGTACGTAGACTCCAAGTTTGTTACTTCTTACTCGTGCAGCTGGATTACTTTCACCATCATAACCATAGGTAAGGTTTACGATTTCAGGTGCAGCACCATTTAAGAAGTCATCGAGACTCAAATATCGATAATATCCGGTACCATTACGCATATAAGCGTTATCAGCCATTTTGTATTCGAAAGCAACACCACCCACTATTTTGTGATTACCCATATAGTAGGTCATTTCATCCTTGATGTTCAACACATCGTTATGTACACCGTTGTTCCAAGTAAACAGTTCATAACCAAGAGACATATAAGCTTGGCCATCTTTCAAGATATCGATGAATGGGAATTCAGTAGAATTTGTTCCGCGAACATCATCAAGCTTTGAGAAGGTAGCCAGGAACTGATTAGAGAGGTTGTCAGACAAGCGACTATTTAGATCGAAAGAGAATGAATGAACAAGGTTATCCATTGAGTACATAGAGTTGGCAAATGCCATAGATGCTTTTGACATTCTCGCTTCCGACACACGGGTACCACCATCCATTGATGTAGCATTAGGAGAAATCCATGAAAGATTCTTCGTATAGTTATAACGTAACGCAAGTCGATGCTTGTTGGTGATATTCCAATCTAGACGTGCAAGCAGTTTACTATTGCTTTCGTCAGCAGGAAAACTAGTATACGATCCTGTATCATAACCATATTCACTTTTCACAAAATCCGAAACCCTTTTCAAGTCAGCTTCAGTTGTACGTGAAATATATTGGTCAGGAACAGCGACTCCATCAGTAGAAGCTCTCCAACGATTAGCAATGGTAGGTATCTTAGCCATTTCACCATTCACGAAGAAGAACAATTTGTTCTTAATGATCGGACCACCGATGGTGAAGCCGTATGTAGTGTTACGGTCTTTTTCACGAGCACCTTGTATCTGCATACCTTTGACAGCATCGCCTCGTAAATTTTCGTTTCTATGGTAAACGTAAGCACTAGCTTTTAGGGTATTTGTACCCGATTTCGTAATGGCATTTACTCCACCACCAATAAAGTTGGTCTGACGGACATCATAAGGTGCAATCACAACCTGCAGTTCTTCGATGGCTTCCAATGAGATAGGATTACCTCCACCAGGAAGGCGATCACTCAACCCAAAGTTGTTATTAAAGTTGGCACCATCAACTGTAAAGTTAGCAGTACGACCATCTGTACCGCCAAAACTCATACCATTACCTCCATACGGTGAAAGACGAGTAACATCCATGATGCTACGACTTACAGTTGGTAAATTGGCAATCTGATCGTTCGTAATATTGGTTACAGCTCCGGTCTTTTCTGTTGAGAATTTGGTTCGCAAAGCCGTTACCACAACTTCATCCAACGAGGTGGTTTCTTCTGAAAGTACCACATTCAAGACATAATTCTCACCCAAACTCAACGTAATGTTGTTAGTTGTGCTAGTACCATATCCAATGTAGGAAACTTCTACGGTATAAGGTCCACCAACACGCATACCATTAAGGTTGAAGCGGCCCTCCAAGTTAGTAACAGTTCCATAAGTAGTTCCTGAAGATTGGTGTGTAGCAATTACCGTTGCTCCGACAATTGCCCCCTCCGCATCGGTAACCCTTCCACTCATACTGGAAGTAGTAATCTGAGCAGTTAATACAGTAGTAATCATCAGAAAGAAGACTACTGCCAAAGACCTTAAATTTTTTACCATAAATTCCATTTTTAAGTTTTTCGCAAAATTAAAACCAACACAAAAGTACTATAATTTTATCTAATTTCTGTTACATTTTTGTTACAATAAATCTTTTCGATTTATCATTAAAAACGTTGATTACGAGACTATTAAATTCATATTGTTACAAATACATCAGGTAAAACATCAAAGTGAAAGTAAAGCAGACTTTTAAATAATTATTTTAAACAAAAAGACGCACAACCGTCAATTTTTCATTTTCAGTCGTGCGTCTTGTTATGAACAAAACTGCTATTTATTGAGAAGAATATGCTATTACATCATTCCACCCATTCCGCCTCCGCCCATAGGCATTTGCGGTGCAGGATTATCTTCTTTTTTATCTGTGATCACACATTCAGTGGTGAGGAACATACCGGCGATTGAAGCAGCATTCTCCAATGCAACACGAGTTACCTTAGCTGGGTCAATCACACCTGTCTCGTACAGATTTTCAAATCTGTCGTGACGAGCATTGTATCCGAAGTCACCTTTTCCTTCGCGTACTTTTTGTACAACAACTGCACCTTCTTTTCCAGCATTGGCTACAATCTGACGAAGAGGTTCTTCGATTGCACGTTTTACAATTTCGATACCAGTTGTTTCGTCTTCATTTTCACCTTTCAAGCCTTCCAATGCTTCTGTGGCACGAATGTAAGCCACGCCACCACCAGGAACAGTCCCCTCTTCAACTGCTGCGCGAGTAGCAGAAAGAGCATCTTGTACACGATCTTTCTTTTCTTTCATTTCCACTTCCGATGCAGCACCTACATAAAGCACAGCTACACCACCTGCCAACTTAGCAAGACGTTCTTGCAGTTTTTCGCGATCATAGTCGGAAGTAGTTTTTTCAATTTGTGCACGGATCTGACTAATTCGGCTTTCAATTGCAGTTTTATCGCCAACACCGTTTACAATTGTAGTTGTATCTTTATCGATGGTCACCTTTTCTGCACTACCCAACATGTCGAGTGTTGCATTTTCCAAAGTTAAACCTTTTTCTTCTGATACTACGACACCACCGGTGAGGATAGCAATATCCTCCAACATTTCTTTTCTGCGATCACCAAAGCCTGGAGCTTTTACGGCTGCAATCTTCAAAGAGCCACGAAGGCGGTTTACGACCAAAGTTGTCAATGCTTCTGAATCTATATCTTCAGCGATAATCAACATTGGTTTGCCAGTTTGAATACCCTTTTCCAAGATGGGCAACAGATCCTTAATTGCAGAGATCTTCTTATCATGAATCAAGATCAGCGGATTTTCAAAAGCCACTTCCATGGTTTCGGTATTTGTCACAAAATAGGGAGAAATATAACCACGGTCAAACTGCATACCTTCCACTACATCTACATAGGTATCGGTTCCTTTCGATTCTTCCACGGTAATCACCCCTTCTTTGCTTACTTTCTGCATAGCTTCGGCAATTAATTTACCAATGGTTTCATCTCCATTAGCCGAGATCTTGGCTACATTTTCAATCTTATTCAGATCATCACCTACTTCCACAGCCATTTCTTGCAGGCTTTCTACAACTTTTGCAACAGCCTTATCGATTCCGCGTTTGAGGTCCATCGGATTTGCACCTGCTGTTACATTTTTCAATCCCACACCAATAATAGATTGTGCAAGCACGGTAGCAGTAGTTGTTCCATCACCCGCATCGTCGTTGGTTTTAGAGGCAACCTCTTTCACCAGCTGTGCACCCATATTCTGAAATGCGTTTTCTAATTCAATTTCTTTTGCTACTGATACACCATCTTTCGTAATTTGAGGGGCACCATATTTTTTATCAATGATTACATTGCGGCCTTTTGGACCCAAGGTTACTTTCACGGCATCTGCCAATTCGTCCACACCTTTCTTTAAAAGGTCGCGGGCATCCATGTTAAATTTAATTTCCTTAGCCATTTTTCATTTCGTTTTAGAGTTTTTAGTAAATGTAAGAATGAAGCGTCACATTGAATGATGACTATCTGATCAAGAAAGAATTGCCAGAATGTCTGACTGACGCATAATCAGATGCTTTACGCCATCCAATTCAATTTCGGTTCCGGCATATTTTCCATATAATACCGTATCTCCTTCTTTCACGACCATTTCTTCATCTTTTGTACCTTTACCTACAGCAATTACATCACCTTTCAATGGCTTTTCTTTTGCTGTGTCGGGAATGATAATTCCACTTACTGTTTTCTCTTCTGCAGCTGCTGGTTTAACCAGCACTCTGTCTGCCAATGGTTTAATATTCATATTACTTAAATTGATATTAAAATAATTAATGTTGATGAATGTTGATGATCTATTTGACATAACCAATATAGCGAATTCTGTGCCACAAAAATTTCACCAGCGAAATCTGACAAAATTTCAGTCGCCTACTGACACAATCATGTTTAATGAATTCTTTATTCTATAGACAATCAACGCATGATTTGGCACCATCACAATTCCTTAATCCCTGTTTTTCACATACTTATCCAACCATTGATCCTGTTCCCACAAGAGATGCAACACATTCTCGCGAGCTACATAACCGTGACTCTCCATTGGCAGTATCACCAATCTTGCAGGTGCACCAAAACTTTTCAATGCCTGAAAATATCGTTCGCTCTGCATAGTGTGTGTACCTGCGTTGTTGTCGGCCTCACCATGGATTAGCAATAAAGGAGTCTTCATTTTATCAGCATGCATAAATGGAGACATGCTGTTGTATACATCCGGAGCTTCCCAATAATTTCTCTCTTCGCTTTGAAATCCGAATGGCGTGAGCGTACGGTTATATGCTCCACTTCGGGCTATACCTGCCGCAAAGAGGTTGGAATGCGTCAATAAGTTTGCCGTCATAAAAGCACCGTAGGAGTGACCACCCACAGCGACTTTTCTTCTGTCGATATACCCAAGTTCATCTACCGCATCGATAGCTGCTTTGGCATTATCTACCAACTGAGCAATAAATGTATCATTGGGTTGATCATCTCCTTCTCCAATTATTGGGAATGCAGCATCGTCGAGAATAGCATATCCGCGAGTCACCCAGTAAATGGGATTACCATATGAAAGATAGGTAAAGGTATTTGGATTGGCGGTACTCTGACCTGCACTGTTCTTATCTTTATACTCTGTAGGATAAGCCCATATTATTAATGGTAATTTCTCCTTCTTTGTAAAGTCGTATTCTGCAGGCAGATATAGCGTTCCGGAGAGTTCCACACCATCGCTTCTTTTATAATTGATAACCTCCTTATGAACACCTTCAATACTTTTAAATGGATTCTCGAATGAGGTAAGCGGTATATTGGCAATTCTTTTTTTGATATTCCGTATATAATAATTGGGATATTCAGTAGGAGACTGAATACGTGTAAGCAATGAACCGGCTTTACTATCGATGAACGCGATTAATTCTTCCAACTTATCGGTAGCTGTTGATTGAAATATCCTTTTCTTTTCGAATGTTTTCAGATTCAAAGCATCCACAAATGGGAACTGTCCCTCTGGGCTATACCCTTCGCCAAAAAGGTAGGCGATATGATTATCAATCTTCAGCGTGTTGCTACCCAATGCATTTTTTTCTGTTTGAAATGAACCGGGATCATTGTATACATCCTGATAATTTCGATCTTCAATAATACGTGGATCCTTTTCCGGGTGAGATGGATCAAGTAAATAGGTTCTACTATTGCGGGTATTCCACCATCTGTCATACACCACTGCATACTGATTATTCCCCCACACTATACCAGCAAAACGATCTATTGTTTTCATCAGGCAACGAGGTGTATCTTTAAAAGGAGCATCCAATTCATACAATGCATCACGGAATGGAACCTTCACACCAGGATCACCTTTATCAAGAGCTTCCACCCAAGCAAGTGTAGCTGGTTTATCGGAACGCCAGTGAATACTTCTTTTACCTTCATATGTAGCCATAAAGCCAACAGGTAACTTATCGAGCAGGGCTCGTTGATTAAAGGTAAGCAGAAAACGACCGTCAGAGGTATACAGGTCGGTTTTCGTAGGGAAACTGCTATAGGGCACAACATACGAAAAAGGATGAGTAAGTGAGGTCAACAAAAGAGTTGTTCCATCTGGAGAAAAATCCTCGCTGACATACATTCCGGCTTCCTTCCACAATGTCATTGCGCCATCAATGCCTACCTTGTATAATTCAGAAGTCATCAGAATCTCAAAATTGGCTTCATCGAGTGGAGTTTTCAACAAATCCTGATATGTACGATTTTGAGAAACCTCACCGTCGCTAGTCGACACAACCGGTCCCTCAGGGAGTGCAACCTTGGCATTAACCAACTCTTTGCGATTCTCGGGAAGCATCCTCACCAGTAGGCTTTTACTATCCGGAAACCAAATATACGGCTTACCCTCATTAGCATTGAGTACAGCATCGGTCAATTTTGTGGCAGTCAAATTCCCCAAATCCACCATCCACAACTCCACTCCTTTTGGTGCTGTATGGGTGAACGCAATCTTGTTCTCATCGGGGGAAAATGATATGTAGGCGATTTTCGGATTATCGGGTAAGCCGGAAATGTGTTTCATTTCACCCTCCATCACCTTTTTATAGCGGATATCATAAAAATAATTGATAGTACTTGAGATATTGGTTTCTGGATTAATCCGTAAACCTCCCAATCGCATTTCCGGCTGATTTAAGTCGGATAACGACATAAACGAAGGACGATAATAAAACAGCATTTGCTCTTTTTTACTGTCCATTACTACATTCGGAGCTCTCTCAACATCCACCAACTCCATTATTTCGCGAGGAGGTGTTTGGAAAACGACTTTCTCTTGTGCTTGTAAAAGTGACACTGTCATGAATAAACCAATAATTTGTACGATTTTCATACGGTAAAGATTAAATGAATACTTTATGAAATAGTGTGGCCGATGCCTGCGCCGTAGGCATTACCACAAGATCATCTATATTAACGTGAGGTGGTCGGGATATTACAAACCAAATACAATCTGCAACATCTGAAGCAACCAGATTTTCATATCCCTCATAAACTTTCGATGCACGTTCTTTGTCTCCTTTAAAGCGTACCAACGAAAATTCCGTTTCCACTGCACCCGGACAAATTTGCGTCACCCGAATATTGTGTGGCAATAAATCCATACGCATACCTTTGGTTATTGCTTCCACAGCATGTTTGGTAGCACAATATACATTGCCGTTCGGATAAACTTCCTTACTGGAAATGGAACCAATATTGATAATTTGTCCATATTTTCGCTTCACCATTCCGGGTGCAATATTACGGGTCACAAAGAGGAGACCTTTCACATTGGTATCAATCATACTATTCCAGTTATCGGTATTACCTTCCTGAATGCTATCCAGACCAGCAGCCAATCCGGCATTGTTGATCAGAATATCCACATTTTTCCATGCTTCGGGAAGATTCAAGAGAGCCTCATTCACTTCAGTTTCATTTCTCACATCAAAACAAAGAGGCAAAACAGATACACCTTTTGTTTCCAACACTTCTTTTAGCTCATGTAAACGACTTTCACGACGACCTGTAATAATCAAGTTCAATCCTTTTTCAGCAAGGGTTAAGGCAGTGGCTTGTCCTATACCCGATGTAGCTCCTGTAATTAATGCTATTTTTTGCATAAATATTTATATGTAGTCTGATAGGATAAATAAAATTCAAATTTAAGTCAAAAAAATCTTTATGTTCTGTTTTATCTGAAAAAAAGCGTATTTTTACGCTATCTAAACAGATAACATCATGGAAGAAAAATTCGTTACTGTTAAAACTTTCACTTATCCTGCAGAAGTGACCATTGTTCAATCCTACATGGAAATGAGAGGAATTGAAACATACATGAAGAATCTTACGGCAAACAGATTGTCGTATACAATAGGGGAGATCGAGATGCAAGTTAAATCTTCCGACCTCGAACTGGCAAAAGAGGCTCTCATTGAAGGAGGATTTGCAAAGCCGGAAGATTTTCTCTCTCTTTAAAGAATGCGCATATTCAACGTAGCTTATAAAAATGATATTACAAACGGACAAAGAAAAGAAAGGCATACATCATAAATACATCCTGATTGGACTGCTTATCATATTGGGATTAATTATTTTTAAATACACCCGTCCCTACATGAGTGGTTTTTTGGGTGCAGCCACATTGTATGTAATTGTAAACGGGCAACAGAAGTTTCTTACGCAAAAGTTACGTTTAAAGAAGTCGTTAGGAGCACTTTTAATTGTTCTCGAAGTCCTATTTTTCATTCTCATTCCTCTTACCGGTATCGCATTTTTGATCATTGATACATTCTCCGGAATCACAATCGATCCTGAAGCCATTCTTGCAAGAGTAAACAGCTTTGTAGACATGATTGAGGAGAAAGTTGGATTTGCCATCTTCACTCCCGATAGTCTCTCTGCCATTCCACGTGCAGGAAGTAATATCCTTCAGGTTTTGGGGAGTAGCATATATACCTTCGTGATCAATGTGATCGTTATCCTTTTCGTGTTGTATTACATGTTATACAGTAACAGCGATTTTGAGAAATCCATACGCGAAATTTTACCTTTCAAGGAAGAAAATAAACAAATTGTTGCAGAAGAAACGCGACTTATCATACAGGCCAATGCCATTGGAATACCCCTATTAGCAATCATACAGGGTGTATTTGCTTATTTGGGATACTTGCTATTTGGCGTGGAGAGTGCCATTCTCTATGCTATTCTCACCGCTTTCTCCACCATACTCCCCATAGTAGGTACCACCATTATTTGGGGACCCATCGCAATCGGACTACTATTAAATGCCGATTACGTGAATGGTATTGGGTTGCTGGTTTATGGTTTCTTCATCATTGGCGGTGTTGACAATATTGCCCGTTTTCTGCTTCAAAAGAAATTAGCAGATATCCATCCACTCATCACTGTGTTTGGTGTCTTGATAGGACTTCCCATGTTCGGATTCTGGGGTGTAATCTTTGGGCCCTTGTTACTCTCACTCTTTATTCTCTTTTTCAACATGTACCGGCACGAGTATGTTCCGGGATCCAAAGCCGAACCACGTGTAACCACACGCGTTAAAACACGCAAGGTGAAGATACCCGGCTATGAACCATCAAAGTTGAAAAAAAACACAAAAAAAGTGTCCAATGCTTCTACAAAAAACTAAAGCACCCCTACTATTATTTACGTGTACCTTTTTTATTCTCGCATGGGGATGCCGACAAGGAGAACAACGCAAACATGAGAATGAGTTGGAGAAACCACATTCAACTGTCCTGCCCAATTATGCAAAAGGGTTTCAGATAGACTATTTCAATGGGTACAAGAAAGTAACATTGCATAATCCTTGGAACAGCAGTGAGCCCTATGCGGTGTATTATCTTTACAACAATAATTCCACCACATTACCCACTGGGGGCACTCATATAAAAACGCCAATTTCCACCCTCTCTGTCAATACTTTCTCCTATTTTTCATTTCTTTCCCTACTGGACGAGGATGATGTTATCATCGGTGTGACCGATGGATTTCGTATTTACAACCCTGCAATCTTGGACAGATTGAAATTGGGAGAGGTTACCGATCTGGGAGATCCTTTTCAGCCCAACATCGAAAAGACGTTGGCATTGAAACCAGATGCCATCATCAGTTCGGCCTATGCACAACGCGATAACTACAGTGAACGACTTATACAAGCAGGTTTTCCCATAATCTATTCACTTGAATGGATGGAAAACTCCCCCCTGGCACGTGCTGAATGGATTAAAATGATTGCGACCTTTTTCGATAAAGAAGAACTAGCTGACTCTCTTTTCTCCAGCATAGAACATCGTTATCTTGAGTTGCAGGAAAGAGTGAAGAATGTTTCAACGCCTCGTACTGTTTTATCGGGCGATAATTTTCAGGGCACCTGGTATATACCCGGGGGTAAAAGCTTCAATGCGACTCTTTTTCACGATGCAAGTCTCGATTATCGGTACAAAAACAACTCAGAGAGTGGCAGTATTGGCTTAGATATTGAATCGGTCCTTACACAATTTGGAAAAGTAGATTACTGGTTTGGCTGTCAAGCAGACAGCTATGCAGAGCTTGCAGAGAAAGATGCCAAATACCTGTTGTTGCATGCAGTAAAAAAGAGGCAAGTATTTAACAATCACAATCGGGTTACCTCTTCGGGTGGGAACGATTATTTTGAAAGCGCTATTGCCAACCCCGACCTACTGCTCTCTGATCTTGTGAAAGCAGCCTATCCGGAGTTACTGCCACATTATGAATTCACGTACATCAAACCACTGGAAGAAACAGCTCCCCGTGAAAAAAAATAGACCGATTTTTCTTCTCCTGTTTGTGCTGCTTATTGTAGCCTTTATCGGTGATCTTCTCACCGGCAATGCCTCCATCTCACCTATCGAAGTGTGGGCAACTTTATTTGGCAATTCAAACGATGCCATCATCAACGAGATCATTCGCAATTACCGACTCCCAAAAGCCATCACTGCACTCATTACCGGTAGTGCCCTTTCTCTGTCAGGATTACTGATGCAGACACTCTTTCGTAATCCACTAGCCGGTCCCGATGTGCTGGGTGTATCAGCGGGTGCAGGACTAGGAGTGGCATTGCTCACTCTTTTGAGCAGCTCAGTAGCCTACCCTTTTATTGCCATCATGGGCAATATGGCACAAATTACCGCTGCCATTGGCGGTGCTACTTTTGTATTAGTACTAATTCTAGCTGTGTCTGCAAGAATAAAGGACTCTGTCACTATCCTTGTCTTGGGCATGATCTTTGGTTATGTGGCGAGTGCATTGGTCACCATTTTGCAGAGTTTTGCTGATCCCGACTCTCTGAAAGTCTTTGTCACCTGGACTTTTGGCAGTTTGGGAGGAGTTACGTGGGATAAGATGCCACTGTTGCTCTCCTTAGTAACTATTGGCATTGTGCTGACCGGCTTTATGCAGAAGTCGCTCAACAGTCTATTACTTGGGGAGAACTACGCAATGAGCACTGGCCAGCACATTAAACGGATTCGGTTAATAATCATTGCTATCTCTGCCATCATCACCGGAGCAGTCACTGCATTTACCGGTCCCATAGCGTTTGTAGGGGTTGTCATTCCCCATTTTGCGCGCACCTTTTTCGCCACCGTCAATCACAAGACTATCCTTCCGGCAACACTTCTTTTGGGAAGCATCCTAATGCTTACATGCGATATTATCTCCCAAGTACCTCTATCAGGTAGAACACTGCCTATCAATGCAGTAACAGCTGTTTTTGGAGCCCCCATGATTGTATGGATCGTACTTAAAAGAAAAAAATTATAACCCATATTGTAAACAAAATGGCGTTCCAAACGTCATATAATTGTGTATAATGATCAGCAGAACAGATTGGCACTGTTTTTGCAGATTTTGATTGATTGCATTCGCCAATTCATGTATGATTAAAAAGAAATAGCCTATATTTGCATTCGATCATTCGATGAAAAGATTGCCAAATGAGCCAAGGGGAGCAGTCAAAATTAAAAGGAAGATTAAAAAATGGAAAATAACTTTTCACAACGAATAAGAGACATCATGGCATACAGCCGTGAAGAAGCAGGACGGCTCCAGAATAACTATATCGGTCCAGAACACCTCATGCTGGGTATTCTCCGTGAAGGAGAAGGACTGGCTATTCAGGTGCTGCAGGACTTCGATGTTAATTTGGAGGAACTAAAGAAATATATCGATACGCATATACGAGCAATACAGGAACCATATGAGGGATCAAATGAATTGGTGATTAACAAAAGCACAGAAAAGGCTTTAAAAATGAGTATTCTGGAAGCACGGCTCACCAAAAGTAAAGAAACAGATTCCGAACATGTGCTTCTCGCATTGTTGAAGGAAAAAAACACCCTGATATACGATATTCTCACACAATTTCAACTGGACTATACAAGTACCTTCTTGTATATTAGAAGCATCCTTGAGAACCGCACCGAAGGGAACAGCCTCAACGATACCAATGAGCCGCAAATGCCTTCGGCTGGTGCAAACTTCACCGATGACGACGACGAGGAAATGAATGAAAAATCATCGTTCAACCCAGGAAGTGGACAAGGAACCCCCTCACAAACCAAAGCCGGCTCCGATACTCCTGTACTAGATAATTTCGGGACCGACATCACTCGGGCAGCACTTGAAAACAGACTCGATCCGGTTGTGGGACGCGAGAAGGAAATTGAACGTATTGCACAGATCCTCAGTCGCCGCAAAAAAAACAACCCGGTACTTATTGGTGACCCGGGTGTGGGTAAGTCGGCTATTGTGGACGGACTTGCACTACGCATCACCCAAAAGAAAGTATCACGTGCACTTTTTGACAAACGAGTCATTGCACTGGATATGGCATCTATTGTTGCAGGCACAAAATACCGCGGCCAGTTTGAAGAACGCATCAAAGCCATTCTGAATGAACTTTCAAAGAACCCGAACATCATCCTCTTCATCGACGAAATCCACACAATTGTGGGCGCTGGTGGTGCTGCAGGTTCTCTTGACGCGGCCAACATGCTAAAGCCAGCGTTGGCAAGAGGAGAGATACAGTGTATTGGTGCTACTACACTCGATGAATATAGAAAGAACATCGAAAAAGATGGTGCGTTGGAACGCCGCTTTCAAAAAGTCATTGTGGATCCCACTACACCAGAGGAGACATTGCAGATATTGCGCAACATCAAAGAACGATACGAAGATCACCACAATGTACGTTACACCGACGAGGCATTGCAGGCTTGTGTGAAGCTAACAAACCGATATGTAACAGACCGCACCTTCCCCGATAAAGCCATCGACGCACTCGACGAAGCCGGTGCAAGGGTACACATATCCAACATCGTAATTCCAGAGACCATTGAGCGCTTAGAGGAAGAGCTGAAGGAGGTAGAAAAGCAAAAGAGCGATGCCGTTAAAGCACAAAAATATGAGTTGGCTGCTAGCTACCGCGATAAGCAACGACAGCTGCTCTTGGCACTTGAAGCAGAGGAAGAACGTTGGCAAAAAGAGATCAAGGAGAAGCCTGAAATAGTAGACGAAGATAAGATTGCAGAAGTGGTGGCCATGATCTCCGGTGTACCGGTACAACGAATTGCTCAAGCCGAGGGGCAGCGACTCCTTGAGATGCGCGACGTATTGAAGAGCAAAGTTATTGGTCAGGATGAAGCCATAAACAAGATTGTAAAAGCTATCCAGCGAAACCGTGTGGGACTGAAAGATCCCAACAAACCCATCGGAAACTTCATGTTCCTTGGGCCGACAGGTGTGGGAAAGACACACCTTGCAAAAAAACTGGCAGAGTTTCTTTTTGATTCCTCAGAGAACCTCATCCGTATTGATATGAGCGAGTACATGGAGAAATTCAATGTATCTCGACTGGTAGGAGCGCCTCCGGGATATGTAGGGTACGAAGAAGGTGGACAGCTGACCGAGAAAGTACGACGTCGCCCCTACTCTGTGGTGTTGCTCGACGAAGTTGAAAAGGCACATCCCGATGTATTCAACATCCTTCTTCAAATCATGGACGAAGGCCATGTGACGGACAGTCTGGGTAGGAAAATCGACTTCAAGAACACCATCTTGATCATGACATCAAACATTGGGACAAGGCAACTCAAGGATTTCGGTAGAGGCATTGGCTTCAGTACCAGCAACGATGTAACCGATCCCGAATTCTCACGCAGCATCATCCAGAAAGCCTTGAACAAGGCATTTGCGCCCGAGTTCCTGAACCGTGTTGATGACATAATCATGTTTGATCAGTTAAACAAGGAATCGATCTTTAAGATCATTGACCTTGAGCTTGCCGGACTCTACAAACGTATTGGCGACTTGGGCTTCCAGGTTAATCTCTCCGAACCTGCGAAAGAATTTATTGCCAACAAAGGCTATGATGTTCAGTTTGGTGCGCGTCCGCTCAAGCGAGCTATCCAAAAGTATATTGAGGATGAGATGGCAGAGCTTATAATCGGCACCGGCATGAAAGAAGGCGACAATGTACTGGTCGATTTCGACAGTGAAAAGCAACAGATCGTGATGAAAGTAGAAAAAAAAGAGGAATAACAATTCCTCTTTTTTTGTATCTAAGGAATAAACTTCAGGTAGACTTTTCCCTTTACAGGTTCGACATGTCCCGAACTCAACATAAAATTCTGCTGACTTTGCGGTCCCATTTCAATTGCCTGCTTGAACTTTGTACCAACCGGACTGATTCCATTCAGGATAGAAAGTTGTCCATCGGGAAATTTACCCAATGTATTGTCGTTGTTTCGCTTCACAGGATTGTCGGGTGTAAACAGATGTAGGAATAGTTCATCGGATGCTGCTACAATACGCAATACACCCTCATTCGTTCTCAAGTCTGCCGCGTAGAGATTGGAGTGAAACCCCTTAAACTCCGGATAGTCCCACGACTCACCGGTGACCGTGTTGTTATATGCTTTCTCCCACACATTGAAGGTAACACCTTTAAGCCTATTTTTCCAAACCCTGTAGGGTCCGTTTCCAAGCCACTTGACACCCTCTACTTTTTCCTCGGGATAATCAAAAGTGATGCCTATGTGGTCATGATATCCTCCCACATCGAACATGTATTCAATTTCAACCCATCCTGAAGCCAACAACGCAATTGTTATGACATTTCGTTTATTCGATCGTCTGTTTCTTTCTTCTTTAAACCTTAATAGAAGCTTCTCTTGTACCCCTTGCGTCGTGATAGTATACATAGTATCCAACACCAAATTACCGGTGGTAAAACGGGGACCATTAGCAAGAGAGAGTTTTTTCCCATTTGTTTCAATGGCGTGTATTAAACCGCTCTTCTTGTCGATAATCAGTTTCTTATCACTGCAGCTGAAGTTGATTTCATTGCCCACTTCTTCCCGTTTAACCTCTCCAGGTTCATTCTCAATCAGTCGCTCAGCAAATACAGAGACAGGTGTAATTCTTCTTGTCCATGTATAGATAACTTTACCATAAACATCGGTCGCAGTAAGATACAATGCATCATAATCGGTCAATGTTGCAGGCAGATCCACCTTGATATATCCGTTGAAACCTGGCAAGATACTGGGGACAGAAACCTTGGTATCATGCACTTTTCTTTCCCCAGTGAGGAAATTGAAACGAACCCATTGCGCCTTGAATGTACATTGATTCAAATTGGTGAAATGATATCGATTCTCCACTTTTAATGTTCCGTCGAAAGTAGGAGGTAAAAACGAAGTCCCCTCCAAGTAGATGGGCGACCAGATCTCCTTGATGGTAAAGAAACTCCCCTCCTTTTCACGATAAGGTCCCACAATACCGTCAGCAGCATGATTTCCGTCGGTATCTATTACATTGTTCCGATCATTACGCACCACTCCCTGATCCACCAAATCCCACAAGAACCCACCCACACTCAAGGGGTTCTCTTGCATCAGATTCCAGAAATCGTCGAGACCGGCACCATGCCCCCCATCATACAAACCATGTATGAACTCCGTGGGGAAGAACAATTTATTACCGTTGAACAAGAATTGCGTACCTATTCCATACGAAGGATAATGATAGGTAGTGGAGAATGTCTCTTCGAGCCAAGGATGGAAAACATAGCGATTCTGGATATCGTACCGAGGATATTCAGGTAAAAGATCAAAATTAAAACCTCCTTCATTGCCATTCGCCCACATGACGATACTTGGATGGTTCACATCACGGATCACCAGCTCCCGCACCAGTTTTTTACCTGCTTCGGTGTCGTAGGCCGATTGCCAACCGGTAAGCTCATCAATTACATAGAGGCCCAGTGAATCGCATATATCCAGAAAGTGGCGGTCGGGAGGATAATGCGACATTCTGACAGCATTCATATTCATCTCCTTAATCAGCTGCACATCCATCAGGCTTATGGAATAATTGGTAGCCCTCCCGGTAGTTGGCCAGTGTGTGTGCCTGTTTACACCTTTGAATTTTATTTTCACACCGTTTACGTAGAAACCATCTCCAGGCTTCAACTCAACCGTACGAAAACCAAATTTCTCGGTCACCGTATGGATAATCTTACCATTTCTACTTAACACAATCTCCACTTTGTATCTTTCTGGAAACTCGGAAGTCCACAGCTTGGGATTCTTAAATTGACCCGATAAACGAATTACACCCTCTTTGTTAGTAGTTGCAGTCAGCGGATCACCAAAATTTTCCCCATCTAATGTCTTCACGTGTGCAGTTACCTGAGCATTAGGCATATTCCCCTTTAAAAAGACATCCATTTTGAAGATACCATCCGCTTTAGCATCAATAGCTACCCGATCGATATGCTCTTTAGGTAATGCCTCTAACCAGACGGGACGATAGATTCCGCCATAGACCCAGAAATCAGCCTTTTGTTCAGCATTATCAATTGATTCATTCGATGAGGATTTGTGTACAGTTACTTCCAGAAGGTTATTTTGTCCATACTTCAATAATTTGGTGATGTCATATTCAAAACAATAAAACCCTCCCTGGTGCATTTCGCCTGCAGTGCGACCATTTATCTTCACTTCGGTATCGGTCATCACACCTTCAAACACAATATTGACTGTTTTTCCTTTCCACGATGCCGGCACCCCGAACTGATGGCGATATATTCCTGTTTCATTGATTCTTTCCTTATCATGTCCATAGGTAAACTGACCAAAGCCCTCAAATTCCCAATTTGAGGGAACCGGTATTTTGGTCCATTCTCCACTTTTTCGCCCTGCAGTACAGAAGAAATCCCATAACACAGTCTGGTCACTACCACTCCCGGAGAGGTAGAGCGACTCTGTTTCTTGTGCAAAAGAAGTAAGGAAAAACAAACCTGCTAATAGCAATGTAATTCGTTTCATAATTGACAATTAAATAAAAGATTAGGCCACAGATAAAATAGAACATCTCATCTGTGGCCTAAATATAGTCATTAATTATTTATACTGACTGTTCTGTACTAAATTAGGATTGGCATCCAATTCGTTTTGAGGAATTGGGAATACATAATGTTTCTCTTGAACCTGAAATTTCTTGATTCGCTTAGTCATCAAGTTCATTCGCTTCATATCGAACCATACGTGACCTTCTTGGCAAAGTTCCCACAATCTTTCTTGGAAAATAGCCTCCCGCAATGTCTCTTTCGTATATTCCGAAGGTTCTAAAGCAGGCAGTCCTGCACGTGCTCTCACTCTGTTGATGCCATACACAGCATTCTGACTTGGTCCGTTCGCTTCATTCTCTGCTTCAGAATGCATCAACAACAAATCCGAAAATCTTGTCACATAGTGATTCAACGCATAATCGGCAGTACCATTACCCACATCATTTCTATCAATGTATTTGTTGAAATGAGGTATTGCAATGTTGCCCGGATAGGTATACGTTATAGTTGGATTGTTGATACCTGTATATTCCAATACAAATGTTTTACTTCTGCGTTTATCATCTACCGACATGCTATTGAAAAATTCTGTTTCAACAGTCAACGACGACCATCCATCAAGCTTGATCTGATCTCCACTTCTGATACCTGTGAAAGTTGGCCAGTCCCAGCCTTGACCAATGAAGCTCTCATATTCTACACTAAAGATATATTCGGGACCATGTTCGTTTGACAACAGGAAGACTTTTTCATACTCATTTTCCAAGTCATATCCATACGCGGTATTATCAATAGCAGCTTTAGCTTCCTGAGCAGCCTTACTCCAGTATTCCGTTTTATTCCACGGTTTACCAGCATACGACAAATAAGCCTTTGTCAACATTGTTTGAGCAGCACCTGCTGTAGCCCTACCTACGTTTGCTCCGGTATTTTTTGCATTCAAGTTTTGTTTTGCAAAGGTAAAATCATCGAAAATAAGTGCCCACACAGCATCGCTTGTCCCCTCGTTTGTACTCTCAATTTCCGTCATATTTTCCTCTGTTTTGAGGGGTACATTTTCGAAGAAACGAATTAAATAGAGATAAGCAAGTCCACGCAGGAAACGAGTTTCCCCAATTATCTTTTCCTTTGCTCCGGGTGTCTTAAACTGTACACCCTCAATATTAGCGAGTACCGTATTTGCCCGGTTAATCGTCACATACAGTTGAGACCAGATCTGATAAAAACCGGTAGAACTGGGTGTCCAAGTAAACTGATCCATTTCTGTACGCCAAGCCTCACCTGAGTTATTCGGCCATGTTGCCTCTCCAGGATATTCAGCAGCCAACAGCATTTGCCGTTGAAAGGAGCTACTATGTCGCAAAGTATTGTATACCGAAGTCAATGCAGCCTGTGCATCTGATTCAGTTTTGTAGAAATTTATCGGTGTGATGTTGCTGTAAACTTTCTCACTCAAAAAACTGTCGTGACAACCGTTCAGTAATATAAGTGCTGCTGTCAGCGCAAATATTGTTTGTTTAACTTTCATAATAAACATACTTAATTAATTCTTAACTCAGAATGACACATTCAAACCAAACAGTACAGCCTTAGCTGATGGATAAGCATTATAATCTACACCCAATTGAAGATTGCTGTTTCCTTGGGAGTTCACTTCCGGATCAAAGCCGCTATAATCGGTTAATGTGATTAAGTTTTGACCGGTTACGTACAGACGTAGTGAACTCACATATGGTATTTTTGTGAATGTATAACCCAACGTCATAGTTTTAACACGCATATAACTTCCATCTTCTATCAACCAATCTGATTGCAGCAATAATGGGTCTACAGTCACACGTGCTCTCGGTATATTTGTGTTTGTGTTAGAGGGTGTCCAACGATTCAGAATCTCCCTGCGTTGATTACCCCAAGGACCTGAAATATTTGTTTCTGCACGTTGAATATTGATGATGTCATTACCTTGAGATCCCTGTAGATAAACGGAGAAATCAAATCCTTTAAACGAGAAGTTGTTGGTCCATCCGTAGATAAAATCAGGATTGGGGTCTCCTACAATCATACGGTCGTCGGTATAATTGATTTTACCATCTCCGTTCTTATCCACAAAACGTGCATCTCCCAATTTGTCGTTGTTTGCTGTTGAACGAGGGCCAGCTGCTAGTTGGGCTTCATTTTGGAATACACCATCAAACTTCAACAGGTTCCATACACCCACCGGCAACCCTGGTTCAAGCCAGCTACCATTTACTTTCAAGTGTCCGGACAAAGTTCCTTGTGTACTGGGAGTATAGCCTGGTATTTCCAGCACCTTGTTGCGGTTTCTAGACCAGTTCATTTGTGTGTTCCATTTGAATTCACCGGTTAAAACATCGGCTCCCAATGCAACTTCCAGACCTTTATTTTCCAAGCTTCCAATATTTTTAAAGATAGAACTGAATCCAACGGAGCTAGGTGTACTGATATTCCACAGCAGATCGGTTGTCTTTTTGTAGTAGTAATCCACCACCAGCGATAGTCTGTTATTGAACAAGCCAATATCTAATCCGGCATCGGTTGTAGCTGTTGTTTCCCACTTCAAATCGGGATTTGGAATATTGTTCGGTCCCACACCTGCATTCAATGCACCTCCAAAGTTATAATTCATGGTACCAAGCATAGCCAACGACTTGTAATTGTCGATGTTCTGATTACCCGTCTTACCATAACTTGTTCTGATCTTAAGATTGGAAAGCCAATCAACATCTTTCAAGAATTCCTCTTCCGTAACTCTCCATGCCACAGCAAAAGAGGGGAAGAACGACCATTTGTTATTGACTCCAAACTTTGAGCTTCCGTCGGCACGTGCCGTTAAAGTAAACAGATATCGGTCGTTGTAAATATAATTTATTCTACCCAGATAGGAAGCCAGTTGATTCTGCGATTTGCTAGACCCTGGCTGTCCATATGTTGTTCCGGCTCCCAAGTTGTTGGCCAGATAGAGGTCGGTTGAATAATTGGTTGATGAGGCTTCGAAATGCTTGTAATGGAATACCTGCCAGGTATAACCACCCACAGCATTGATAGAATGTTTACCGAACTGCTTGTTATAGGTTAAGATGTTCTCATTCAAATAGGAAGCATCTTTACGGAAACGTTGATACGCTTCTCCGTTTTTCGAATTACCGCGATGAGTCTCTTTTGGCCAATAATAGGCTCTATTGGCTGTTGACATATCCGAACCAAACGTAACCTTCAAGGTCAGATCTTTTGTAATCTGCCAGTTTGCATCAATAGAACCCAGGAAGCGATCAATTGTCTGTTCATCTTTGTAATGATTTACCGTAGCCACCGGGTTGTTACTTGGCGTACCCCCTGGCGTGGAGTTCGTCATTGTATATTTTCCATCGGCATCATAAATTGGAACAGTAGGAGGCATTACAACTGCACCATGCACTACACCACCGGTACCACCGCCACCATCACCCTCAGAAGGCATACCATTGGACCACGTGTGACTGGCTGTAATATTTGTTGTAAGTGTGAAGTTAGGTACTATCTTGATGTCAAGATTAGAACGGAAAGAAGCACGGTTAAAGTCACTGTTTTTGATGACCCCATCCTGACCGAAATAACCACCACCTACAGAATAACGAAGTCCCTCGTTACCACCTACAACACTGAGGTTATAATTCTGAACCGGTGCACTAGTAAACACCTCATCCTGGTAATTAACCCCCTCACCCAAAGCAGAAATTTCGGGAAAATAATACGGATTATTTGGATTGGGGAATACCGGACTCTGATTATCGTTGGCTCTTGCCTCGTTCACTAAGGTAGCAAACTCCTGGGCATTCATCATATCGAGTTTCTTTGCCACAGTTTACACTCCCTGATATACATCCAACGATACTTTTGGTCTTCCCACTTCTCCACGTTTGGTTGTGATAAGAACCACACCATTGGCACCACGAGCTCCATAGATTGCTGTTGCTGATGCGTCTTTCAATATTTCAATAGAAGCGATATCTGCCGTATTCAATGTAGCCAATGGGTTCTGTGCTGTTCCATTACCCCCTGCTGAGTTACCAGCCGATACGGGGAAACCATCCACTACATACAACGGCTCGTTGCTACTACTCAAAGAGTTTCCACCACGAACACGAATCATTACCCTTCCACCAGGTGCCGATGAAGCTTGCGAAACCTGCACACCTGCTGCCTTACCTTGAATTGCCTGATCGAGTGAAGTTACAGGCGAACGCTGAATATCTTCTGATTTAATGGATGAAACCGAACCGGTAAGGTCTCTTTTTCGCATGGTACCATACCCCACAACCACAATCTCATCCAATGTCTTCGTATCTTCAACCAAAATAACATTCAAGATATTTTTACCAGCTGCTGATATCTCTTGTGGCAAATAGCCGATATAGGAGATGTGAATAATTGCATTCTCCTCTACTTCTAATGAGAAGTCGCCCTCAGTATCGGTCACGGTTCCGTTCGTTGTGCCTTTTTCAACAATATTGGCACCAATTACGGGATCACCTTTTTCATCAAGCACTTTTCCTGTAATATTTTTACGTGTCTGCATTCGATTAGATTCAGATACAGTGGTATTTGTTTTCGACAAGATAATTTGAGATGCTTGAATCTCATACTTAATACCTTTGTTTTTCAATACATTAGTCAAAACCATTTCAATGGGTTGGTTTTGTTCATTCACCGTAATGAGCTGCTTGTCATTAATGTCGGTGTTGTCATACATAAAAGTGTAGGGATAATTTTTCTCGATGTAAGAAAAAAATTCTCTTAAACTTGTATTGTTCATTTTGACATTGATACGCACAGCATCACTAGCCTGCACATTTGTGAACAAAAGGAATAACAAAAAGGATACGAATACCTTTCTACACATGATAAATAAGATTTAAATAGATGAATAGTATTTTCTTAAATTTGTCACACTTCACACCAAGGGTCACTTTCCCAAAATCTACGTAAAATTGATGGTTAAAAGGGGAATGAGAATTGATGTTTAGTAATGTATGCTTGAGGAATTGTTTGTTTTCCTCTGTTTCATTTCTTTAATTGTTTCACTTCAACTGTATATGCACCTCCTTTCCTTCAATAGAATATATAATTGGTGTCATTTTACTCAATAGATCCAACAGCTCTTTCAACGACTCAGTTTTCACCACGAAGGCGTAGCGCGAATCGGAATTTCCGTTCTCAACGGTAATATTCACTCCATACCAACGTTCCAATTTCTTGGTCACTTCGTAGATATCGTTGTTATAAATTTTAAGAATATTGTTTGTCCATAGTTTGGTTACAATGGGATCATCAACAACAACGTGACAACTCAATTGCGACCGGGAGACAATTCCCATCTGGTTGGGTGAAAGTCGTGTCAACAGATCTCCATTTTTATCATTGAAAAGGGATACCGCTCCAGATTCAAGTGAGACAGCTATATCAGGATCGGTTTTGTAAGATGAAACATTAAAACTTGTTCCATGTACCTGTACGCGTACATCACCTGTATGAACTTCAAATCTCTTCCGGCGATTTTTTGTCACCTCAAAGAATGCCTCTCCATCTAAATGCACAATTCTACGCCATGCTTTCGTTGAATAGGTTAATGTTGATCCTGAATTCAACCATACCGTAGAGGAATCGGGCAGAGTTAACTGTGCCTTTTCACCCATGGGGGTGTGGGCGGTAAATTGCATTGCCTGTGTCTTCTCGTTGATGAATAAAAAGGAGATACAAAGACCAATCAAAAGGGCAACAGATGCAGCAATACCGGTGTACTTGAGTAGTGTTTGTCTTGAATAAGCATACGAATTGAACGGAACTTCAATCCGATTACGAATATTCTTCCAGACTTGTTCTTTATTCGGCAAAATGGGTTCTGTTTCTTTATTCAGAAATCTCCACTCCTTTTCCAGTGATTGAAAAATTTGTTGATGCTTGTCACTCTCCGCCAACCATTTTTCTACGATATATTTCTCCTGGGAACTGGCTTTTCCACGTAAATATGCTGCTATTTGCTCGTAAGGTATTTTCATCTTTATTATGGGTCGTTCTATATATTGACCCCTAGAAAATGAAAAACCCCTATAGAATTATTGATTATTTTAAGAAAAAATATGTATTGTAAACAAAAGATGGGTTAAACTTCTAAATAGTAGGAGGAAATAGATTCTCGAATTCTCTTGAGTGCATTTGACATGTGAATTTCAACCGTTTTGGGTGAGATAAGAAGATATTCAGCTATTTGCTGATATGTAAGCTTTTCGATTTTACTTAAAATAAATATCTCTCTGCACCGATCCGGTAAAAGATCGATTGCCTTGTTTAACAAGGTTGAGAACTCCTCAATATCGTAACAATCGGTACTTGATTCTTCCATCTCTTTCTTTTTTATCCAATCAGATAAAAGAGCTTCTCTATTCTTGTTGTTTCTCAAATAGTTCAAGATTCGGTTACGTGCAGCATTGAAAAGATAGGTCTTTACATATTGAATCTCAAGGTAATCTTTATTTTCCCATAAACTAACAAAAACATCCTGTACCACATCTTCAATTGCAGCAACATCTCGGGTATAATACTCCAGGAACTGACATACCGGCTCAAAATACTGGTCGTATAAAGAACAGAATGATGATATATTAATCCTGGACATAGCGCAATGTGATAGATTCGAGTCGCATATCATCTGCAAATTTATATTTTTTAAGCAAATAAATATTATTTTTTGCGATTAAATAACAACTACTCATTATCTTTTATTTTCACATCCTTGATATGTAGCACTTAAAAAAATTCTCACCAACTTTTGTTCGCATAAACAACAAGATGATCATATCGTAATCATTCCTGCTCAATACGCTTCACCCAATTCACATTACGATAGTTCGAATAATGTTTGTCAATGAGTCTGGTAAAACGTTCCAACATGTTTCCTAATAGATCTATCAGCAGCTTGCATGATATTTTACATTGGAAGATGACCCAAGGTCTGATATTTTTGTTGTAATTTTATTACCGAAAGAATTTACCGACTTAATTTTCACTTTGTGTTTGTGATATAAAGTTATGGAAGTATACACATTTGTCAATTAATTAAAAGAAGAACCACAGCAATCAGGATGGCACACAACGAAAAACCGTAGAAAAACTTATTAAAAAAGATACCAACATGAACAAAAGAAAAGTAAATCAGGTAATTAGAGGAGAACATGCCATTGACGGAGCGGGTGTTCGTTTGCGGCGAGTATTGGGAATGCGCAATATTGCCGATTTTGACCCATTCTTGATGCTCGACGGATTTGATTCCCTGGATCCGAAGGATTACATAAAGGGATTCCCTTGGCATCCTCATCGCGGCATTGAGACCATCACCTATCTAATTAAAGGGAAAGTTGAACATGGAGACAGCCTGGGTAACAGGGGTACCATTCACGATTTGGAATGTCAATGGATGACAGCAGGCTCTGGAATTATCCACCAGGAGATGCCCAAAGAATCGGAACGAATGCTCGGATGCCAACTGTGGGTAAATCTACCGGCAAAGGACAAAATGACTCAACCAGCCTATGGTGACATCACACAGGACAAGGTAACGCTTGTAGAAGAAGAAAATGCCACAGTGCGGATTCTTGCCGGCCGTTACAAGGGTCAAAGGGGTATATTCGAAGGCAAATATGTAAAGGTTACCTACTTGGATATTGACATTGCTCCCAACAGCAAATGGGTTTACAATGAAACGCCCAACGACGAGACGCTGTTTATTTATCTATTAGATGGGACAATTGCTGCTGACAGCAACCTGTCTCACTTTGAAAATAAAGCATGCGCCATCTTGTTTACGCCGGAAAATAAAGATGGCAATCTACATGATGCGGTGGAAGTACTTTCGGGAGATAATGGTGCTCGTTTTGTATTACTTGCAGCCAGACCTTTGAAGGAACCGGTGGCATGGGGTGGTCCTATTGTCATGAACACCAACAAAGAGTTGGAGAAAGCTTTTGAGGAGCTGGACAATGGAACATTTATCAAGCACAAGATTTAAACGGTAAACCAACCAGTATTATCGTCAGTGATCTTTCCTATCACTATTACAGTCAACCTTTCCTGTTTGAATCGGTCAATTTTCCCGTTACTCCCGGCGGCAAAGTATCTCTTGTTGGCAACAACGGTGTTGGAAAATCGACACTCTTGAAACTGTTGTCAGGCAGACTGACACCGTCGTCGGGCGATATACGCAACGCATCGTCACCCTACGAAGAAAGATGCCATACCGCACTAAGTGAATGGGGATTGCAAGATCTTCCTCTCAATTTACCACTGGAACGATTAAGCGGTGGGGAAAAGACGAAAGTTTGAAAGAGAGAGACATCGAGATAAACAAAACAAAGGGAGCAGTTGTTTAGAATGTCTATGAATACAGTAAAAAGTACAACAAAAATGAAAATAGAGGTGTGGACCGACATCATGTGTCCCTATTGCCACATTGGCAAGATTCATTACGAAAAGGCACTTCAGCAGTTTCCTCATGCCGATGAAGTGGAACTTGTTTGGAAAGCATTTCAGTTAAACCCCAATCTTCCCGATAAAGGAAACGGATATCCGGTAAGAGAGTATCTGGTAAAAAGCGCAGGATACCCTGAGGAGGGTATTGACAGCATGTTTGCAAGCTTGAAGAAGATGGCCGATGAAGTGAATATTCCTTTCAATCTGGAAAACTCATTAGCTGCCAATACACGAGATGCACATCGACTAATTAAGCTCGCTGCCAAAAAGGGAGTCGACTCACTGGTTGTTGGAAAACTCAGCAAGGCATACTTCGAGGAAGCAAAGGACTACAGCGATTGGGATCTTCTCGTTTCCATTGGCAAGGAAGCCGGATTGGAGGAAGATGAGATTTGGCAAATGCTTAAAAGCCAAGAGTACCTGTATGAGGTAAAACAAGATATACAAGAGGCCGCAAACCTAGGCATTGACACCGTACCCACATTCTTGATGGATAGGCGCCAAGCCATTATTGGAGCAGAACCTGTGGAATTGTTTGTGAAGGTATTGAATAAAGCCTACGATGCCTGGAAGAATCGCACAGAAAAAGAAGGAATGGAAGTTAGCAAAGGTAAATCCTGCAATGCCGATGGCACATGTGAAATATAATTTCCAGACTCACTTCAGCAAAAAGTTTTTTTATTTTTTATAGGAAAGTGGTACCTTTGTTGGTACCACTTTTAAATTAAAGCCAGTCATGGAATACTTGGAGATCACTCCGGAAGACAGCATTCGTTGGAAACGTATTTGGGAATTGTATGAGAATAGCTTCCCAATAGCCGAACGACGTAAGATAGGTGACCATTTACGAGCCTGTAACGACGATCGCTTTTTCCCTTTATCTGTTTGGGAAGGAGGAGAGTTAATTGGATTGATGTTCTTTTGGGAATGGGATTCTTACCGTTATCTGGAACATTTGGCTGTAAATCCTGCATTGAGAGGACATGGATATGGTTCACAAATGCTTCGATTTCTACGTGATTCTGAACATACAATCATCCTTGAGATTGATCCACTCAGCAATGAGTTGTCGGTTCGTCGTCTCCAGTTCTACGAACGTTCTGGCTATACCCTTACCCCATATCGGTTTGTACACCTACCGTATAGGCTCGATGCCAATGCTCAGGAGTTGCTCATACTTAGTTATCCGCGCATGATCACCAAAGAGCAACACAACGATTTTCTTCAATTTGTGAACGAAGAAGTCATCCTTTATTGCGAAAGTGAAGAGAAATAACGTGTGAGTCGTTGATTACCCCTATCGGGCAATAAATTGTGTTGGCAGTGTAACTATCGACAAAGAATGGCATGTATCAAACGAAGTGTTTGATTAACAGATATCTCATCCCTTTTAGAATATGAACGAACGGGGTAAATAATCACTGTAATCTCTCCATCCTCGCCCATCTTCAAATAACCACCCAGTCCCCATGAGGTCATTCTTGCATCGGTCCTGAATTTGAGCACCCTATTTCTTCTGTCTGAAAAAGAAATGATCCACTGTCGATCTATGCGTTGCATTACCTCATCGAACGGCTTTTGGCCTCTTCCCTTAAAATGAAAAACAGCCCTTTGCTGTCCTGAAAAAGTTGGAGGATCGAGTTCCTCTGACTCCATATAATCCAATCTTCTGGCAAAAAAAGCGGTTATGATTGCCGGTGGTATCATTCCCACAATGATAAAAACCAATACCACCTGCCAAAGCCTAGCGTCCAATCCCCAGAAGAGAGAGACTATGGTCAATATTCCGACATAAAATATAAGAAAAATTGAGACCCAGTAGCAATAAAGTCGTCTAGAAAACCTCATATTATTCAAGTTATTTTATCCATTTTACACCCTTACTGTAATCCCGTCATTTCACTTGTGGCATGATGAATTCTTCGGTGAATTCAATATGTGTGAATCCCATTTCCCTCAATAGAGTCGTTAACACAAGCTTCGCCTGACTTGTTGCATCCGTTAATATTCCCTGTTTAATGGCATCGCTGGCCATTACATTTTTCTCTCTGATGAGCGCTTCGTTGTAATCCGATATCTTAATGGGGTTAAACGCATTCTCGCTTTCGTTGTACACCTCAATCGACTTTTCGTCTATAACAATATCCAAAATTCGAGGTTTGGGTAAGGATACATGCAATGTAGAATCATTCTCCACATTAACCTTAATCCGTTCAAAGTCGACACCCGCCTTGATATAACCGTTGTATTTCAGTAAAAAATATTTATCGGTCAAGGGAACGTTGATACGCAGGAACTTCTTGTAGTCCTTAAACCCTATTACTCCGGTATAATTGTGCTTTACCAATGCCAGTTCACCGATATGAGTAATTCGTGTCATCACAGTCGTACTATCATACCCCCCTTCTTTATCACTGTCACTCTTACTTATCATAAGTAACAGCGCAAGAATAAATGTGGTAAGAAAAAAGAACAGGGTTAAAACTGAAATTTTTCGCATACAATTATTTTTGTTTTCCAAACGTTTGAAACAGAATAAACAATATTATCCTACATTAACATCATATTTACAAAAATAATCATAATCCTGGTATATAAAAGATTTTGTCATTTTTTTCTTCCATTGGAGAAATATTGATGCTACTTTCTTGAAATGAAACAATAATATAGAAGTACCTTTTAATCCCTACGATAATATATTTAACATATTTAAAAACATGTTTGGGGTAAGTTTTACATATAAAGAGTTAATCAATTTTAAAGTTTTGTATATATTTGTCTTATTAACTTTTATACATGGAACATTTTTCTTACATAAGATCCTTCAATTCGCTGTTCAATGAATACTACAAACAGTTTGTCCATTTCGCCACAGGCTATGTGAAAGAGGTGGAGACGGCGGAGGATTTTGTGTCGGAAGCATTTACCCAATATTGGGAAAACAAAGAAAGCCTTGCTTCAACAACTTACCCTCAGGCATATATTCTTACGATCATTAAGAATAAATGTTTGAATTATCTACAGCACCAAAAGATTCATCAACGTGTATCGGCTGAATTAAAGGAGCATTCCGAGTGGATACTTCAAACAAAAATAAGCACACTTGAAGCCTGTGATCCTGAATTTATTTTTTCAACCGAACTGCAGCAAATTATCGATGAAACACTCAACAAACTGCCTCAAAAGACACGCAAGATATTTTTCTTGAATAGAATTCATGGATATACTTATAAAGAAATTGCAGAAATAACCAACATGAGCCAGAAAGCCATCGAATATCACATCTCCAAGGCGCTGCATCAACTTCGTTTTTCCTTGTCTGACTTCTTACTATTTATCCTTATACTTGTTCTCTAATTGTTAAAAACATATTTTCTATTAGGGTATTCTCTGTCTGAGTTGTTATTCAATTACAACAAGATAACCGTAATCTTATGGAGAGAGTATTGCTGCATCGTTTTTTTGAAGGAAAAACAACTGTTAATGAAGAAAAGAAAATAAGAAAATGGCTGGAAGCATCCGACGCCAATCACCTCCATTTTCTCAAAGAACGTAGGATTTATGATGCCTTGTTGTTGACAGACACAAAACCACCCGTTCAGCATAAGAAGAAGCGAATATCGACCATCGAGATTATCGCTACAGCTGCCGCAGTGATGTTGCTATTGATCATTGGAGGAATATATTTATTAAGATCCACCAGTAATCCCGAGCAGTACAATACAATTCTTGTCCCAGCAGGCCAACGCATCAACTTGATACTTTCTGATAATACCAACCTTTGGTTGAATGCCAACACTACATTCCGATATCCAACTACCTTTACCCAAGAAACCAGGACAGTTTACCTCGACGGAGAAGCCTACTTTGATGTAAGCAAAGATGAGAAGAAGCCCTTTGTAGTAAAAACCTCACAGGCTGATATTCGTGTAACGGGAACATCCTTCAATGTGGAGTCGTACAGCAAACACCAAAGTTTTGAAACAAGTCTTTTTGAAGGTGGAGTAGAGATTTTTAAAGATGACATCAAAATTGCTACATTATCTCCCAATCAGGATGTCACACTTGAGAACGAAAAATTTTTAATTTCAGAAATAACCAATACCGATAAATTCCTTTGGAGACATGGCCTTATTGCATTTAACAGTAAAAAGTTGGAAGAGATTTTGATTACATTGGAGAAATACTTCGATGTGAAGATTCAAATCAATACGAAAAAACTACCACAGTATACCTATACTGGAAAATTCCGACAATCCGATGGCGTAGATTATGTATTACGTGTATTGCAGAAAAGCATTCATTTTAACTATCATAGAGACGAAGAGACAGGAACCATTTATATCAAATAAACAACCATTAAAACAATTTGCCTATGGAATAATCTTAATCAATTATGAGAAAACAAATCGGCAGGTGCTGCAACACCCACCGATCATTCATGTTTTCGTTAACACTAACAAGAATTAATTTTATGTATTAACTAAAAAACAATTACAAATGTATGAAGAAAAACAACACCTTGGGTAAGAATTTAACCTCAAAAGTACCCATTAAACATTTATTATTGATTATGCGAACGACCTTTATTCTACTATTCACATGTGTCTTTTGCGCAATGGCCGAAGTTGGGTTTACACAAAATGCCAGGGTAACCATTAATAAGCGAAATGCGACGATTAAAGAGGTAATCAATGAAATTGAAAAGCAATCAGATTATTTGTTTATTTACAATAACAAAGTAAATACAAATGCAAAAGTTTCCATTAGAGCCAAGCAAACAGCTGTCTCAGAGGTATTGAATTCAATTTTAAAAAAGAATGATATCGATTATTCCATGGAAGGAAATCATATCATTCTCGCTGCAATTGAAAAAACAGATCAGAGTGAACCGGAATTGGTTACACAGCAACAAAAAAAACAATTGTCCGGAATTGTTGTGGATGAACAGGGTACTCCGATCATTGGTGCTAATATTATAGAAGTAGGAACAGCAAACGGAACGGTTACCGACCCTAATGGCCGTTTTGAATTACAGGTTGCCGACAATGCAATCATCAGGGTCTCTTATATAGGTTTTCTTGACCAAGAGATAAACATAACCGGTAGAAATAATATCACAATCTCTTTAGTTGAAGATACACAAGCTCTCGACGAATTGGTGGTTGTGGGTTATGGCGTGCAGAAGAAGAGACTCATTACCGGTGCCAATGTTTCAGTAGGAAGTGAAACACTCCAAAGTCAGCACTCTATAAATGCCCTTGAAGCTATGCAGGCTTATGCGCCCGGTGTGAACATCACGCAAGCATCTGGTATGCCGGGTGAAGGGTTTCAGGTGAACATCCGTGGACTTGGCACCATTGGTAATTCAGCTCCTCTATATGTGATTGATGGTGTTGCCGGTGGAGACATCAACACCTTAAATCCATCTGATATTGAATCGATTGACGTACTTAAAGATGCTGCCTCTGCAGCAATATATGGTGCACGTGCCGCAAACGGTGTAATCTTGGTTACGACGAAAAGTGGTCGTAAAGGTCGGATTGAAGTAACGTATGATGGCTACTATGGTGTTCAAAATGTGGCTAAGATGCCCAAACTGCTGAATGCCAAGCAGTACATGGAAATTTACAACGAAGAACGTACAATAGCTCAGAACAATCCGGATGCTGCAATTGATTTTTCAACAAAAATACCCGGTCTGTATCAAAAGATCATGAACGGCCAGTGGAATGGTACTAACTGGATGGAAGAAATCCGTAATAAAAATGCTCCTATCCAGAATCATTCGATCAATCTGTCTGGAGGTTCAGATCAGTCGGTCTTCTCTTTGGGATTCTCTTATACTTCACAGGAGGGTATCCTCGGTAAGCCGGTAGAACCACATATCGACCGATATACCGTACGTTTGAACAGCGATCATGTGATCTACAAAAACAACGGTATAGATGTGATTAAAGTGGGTGAAACATTCAATTACAGTTTTCGTCAACGTTCAGGTATCGCCATAGGCGGCATGTATTACAACGATATTCGCAACATGCTTACCGGTAGTCCGCTGGTGCCTGCATACAACGACAAAGGTGAATTTTTTGCACGTGACGATGTGAAAGCTTCCGGAATTGAAAGTCTCTCCTCTCGTCTCTACAATCCGTTGGCCCAGATGGCTCTCAACAGAGGTATGAATGAAACACAGAATTACAACATCAACAGCAATGCATATCTGGAAATCCAACCGGTTAAGAATCTGGTTTTCAGAAGTAGTTTTGGCTACCGGATGTTTGCAGATGCATACAGAAGTTATCAGCCGGCTTATGACCTTGCGGGAGATGCCACCCTTAGTCCCGGACGAATTATTCAGTCGGGTGGCACTGGGTATAACTGGACAATCGACAATACGATCAACTACAAGTTAAAGAAAGATGAGCATAATCTCGATATATTGATAGGTCAATCAGCCGAAAAGATTGGCTTCGGTATGAATATGAACGTCACCAATGCCTATCCAACATTTGTAGGATTTGAGCATGCTTATCTCAGCAACACAGACGGTATTACCTCTGGTGTGACCAGCATTGCCGGTGGACCACACAAACAGGAAGCACTTGCATCCTTCTTCGGAAGGGTAAACTACGACTACAAAGAGAAGTACATGCTGACTTTGGTGATGCGTGCCGACGGTTCTTCCAACTTTGCCAAGGGTAACCAGTGGGGTTATTTCCCATCCATCTCTGCCGGTTGGGTGCTGACTGAAGAGGAGTTTATGGCAGATAATGGTGCTTTAAACTTCCTGAAGTTGCGCGCTAGCTGGGGACAAAATGGTAATCACGACATTGATCCATTCCAGTACTTGAGTCTTATTGCGTTCAATCCGGAAAATAATTACCGTTTCGGAAGCGATCGCAACAAGATGCAATTGGGTGGATTCCCATCCATCCTCCCCAACCCCGATGTAACATGGGAAACGTCGGAACAGCTCAACATCGGTTTTGATGCCTATTTCTTCAACTCCAGATTACAGACCTCATTCGATTTCTATAACAAAATCACACGCGACTGGCTGTTGCGTCAACCTGTTGCCGACATCCAAGGTCCACAGGGAGCATTCGTGAATGCCGGTGATATTGAGAATAAGGGATTTGAGTTAGGTTTAAAATGGAACGACAAGATTGGGTCACTAAACTATGGAGCTCATTTCAACTTATCTCGAAACGAAAACAAGGTAACCCGTATGGGCGACAACAGTGGCTTTATTGAAAGTAATCCCAACGTCATCTCACAAGGAACAGATCCAGTTTGGCGCGTACAGGTGAATTATCCGGTTGGCTACTTTTATGGTTTCAAAACAGAGGGTGTCTTCCAAAATCAACAGCAAATCAGTAGTTGGACGAAAGGTTTCCTCCAGACAGATCCAAAACCGGGTGATCTAATTTTCTCTGACACCAACGGCGACAACCAGGTAACACCAGACGACAAGACACTGATTGGTAATCCTCATCCTAAGTTCCGTACCGGATTTGGTATTAACCTAGGATATAAAGGCTTTGACTTTGCTATTACAGGAAAGGGTGCATTTGGTCACCAGATTCTACGTTCATACCGTTCACATGCCGACAACGAGTTCCACAACTATACCACTGAGATTCTGGGACGTTGGACAGGTGAAGGCACCTCTAACAGGCTACCCCGTCTGACTGCTGGTAACGGTGTTAACCGTATGACTGTATCTGACCTCTATATAGAAGATGGTGATTTTGTACGCATCCAAGATATCACATTGGGTTATGACTTCAAGACTGTTTTCCCCAAATTACCATTCGGACAGGCACGTCTATATGTTACAGGTCGTAATCTACTCACCTTTACCAGCTACCCGGGAATGGATCCTGAAGTTGGTTATGGTGACTCACAACCATTTGTATCCGGTATCGATTTAGGATTCTATCCTTCCCCATCTAGTATACTTGTAGGTGTCAATCTGAAATTTTAAAACATCCAGATAATTATGAAAAAAATAATATATATAATCCTTATTGCGCTATTTTTTATCGGTTGCGACGATTTTTTGAGTTACACCCCGCTAACCGATAAGACTTCGTCTAATTTTCCAAGTACAAGTGATGAGGTAGCACAAATGATGGCCGGTATCTACACCACCATGAACAATGAACATCAACTCACCGACATGAGCTACCTCTTTGTATGTGAAGTTGCCAGTGATGAAAAATTGGGTGGTGGTGGCGTGAACGACGTAAAGGCTCAGGCATACGAAGCTTTTATGTATTCTGACCCCGATATGCTTAGCCATAACTGGGAAACCACCTATGAGGGAATTCACCGTGCTAATTTTGCAATTGAGAAGCTCGATGCTCTGCCAGATGGCATTATATCGGAAGAAGAAAAGAGCCAGAACAAAGGAGAAGCTCTCTTCTTGCGTGCATTCTTTTACCATCGCCTAGCTACACTCTACGGAAGTGTACCCTTAAAAGTCACTACCGAGATGGCCGATTTGGGCGGAGCCACTGCTGAAGAGATTTTTGGACAAATAGCGTCCGATTTGAAGGCTGCAATCAGCTTATTACCCAACAAACCATATAGTGCCACCGTTGAAGGTCATGCTACCCGCTGGGCTGCTCAAGCAATGATGGCAAGGGTATGGCTATTCTACACAGGTTTTTACCAGAAACCCGATTTGCCACTGGCTGAAGGCGGCAGTGTAACAAAGCAGGAGGTAATAAGCATGTTGGGTGAAAGCATCAACAACAGTGGTCATGTTCTGGTGGGTGATTTCCATGAATTGTGGCCCTATACCAATGAATTAACCATTCAGGACTACCCCTATATTCAAGAATATATGGCCAAAACGGGCAAGACATTGAAATATGCCAGCGACAATGGAGCCCGCAACCCGGAAACAGTATTTGCGCTACAGTTCTCCAATTTTGCAGACTGGGATGTGCGTAGAGGTTATGCCAACCAATACCAACTCTACTTTGCACTGCGTGGACTACAACCCTTGGCCAACACCTATCCGTTTGCTGGAGGTTGGGGTCAGGGTAATTCAATTCCAAAGGTTGTTGTGGATCAATGGCTGGCTGAAGAACCGAATGATCCAAGACTCTGGGCATCGGTACTCGATATTGCAGCCGAACTACCTAATTATGCAAAAGGTCAGTGGGACTTTGTAATGGAAAGTAACTACTGGGGTAAGAAATACAATGGTATCTCAGCCCGTCAAGGCAATAACTATTACAATGATTACAGTGTAATCATGTATGGCAACAAAGACAACCAGCAGTTGTCGCATGGTGACGATCTGATCTTGATTCGCTTTGCCGATGTGTTACTTATGATGTCTGAACTGACCGAAGATGCACAATATATGAACCGCGTTCGTCGTCGTGCAGGTCTCGATGACAAGCCCTATTCTTTGGAAAACATCCAAAAAGAACGTCGCTATGAGTTGGCTTTCGAAGGTCTCCGTTGGAACGACATGCGTCGTTGGGGTGCAACCTACACAAAGAATGCATTAGAGTCGCAAATTGGTGCTCCAATCTACAACTTCGGCAATCCGGCTGTATTCAATGGCGTTATTAAAAATATGAACTACAGTGCACGCTATGATGAGACCAAAGGATTCTTCCCCATTCCACAGTCGCAAATCAATCTCTCAAATGGTCTGTTAGAGCAAGTTGCAGGGTATGGCGACGGAAAGGGACTCTATCCTGGTTTTAGCAATTAATACGTACATACTACGTAACATTTCGTTTTCTCATTTGTGATTTTAGAAGAGGGTTTTTCACTCAGTGAATTAACCCTCTTCACTTTTATTTCCCTACCTCAGAAAAGTATCTGAAAATTTGCTTACTAATTAAAAATTATGTTTATTTGTTATCTTGCAATGGCCAAGACTATCAAATAATCTATTGAATGGGTTCAATCGAAAAACATTGGGTAAGATTCCTGGAGAAGGGAGATGAGCCCTCTTTTTCTCTTATTTACAATATGCTTGTAGATGATCTATTCTCCTATGGGATGAGCCTTGGTTTTGAAGAGGAAACCTGCAAAGATGCCATTCAAGACACGTTCTTCAAACTCTATACTTCCCGGAACAGTCTCAAACATGTGGAGAATATCACCGCCTACCTTTTTAAATCCTATAAACATCGTTTGATCGATATTGCCGCAAACAATACCAAAAGGGAACCACTCGACCACAGAGTAGAGTCTTTTACCACCGATGTAACCATCCTGGACGACCTTATCGACATGGAAACCACCGAGATGATAAAGAAAAAAGTAACCTCCCTACTGAGTTGCTTAACCGAGAACCAGCAGGAGGTCGTCTATCTGAAATATATGATTGGTTTACAGCACAAAGAAATTGCTGAGATGCTCGATATTCAAGAAGAATCTGCAAGAAAAATCCTTCATAGAGCCATGGAGAAACTGCGGAAAAGTGTTAAATTTTTATTTTTTTGTTGATACCTGTCCACGAAAATTAAATAATGCCGTCACTACATAAAGGCATTATGATGGACGATACAAACAATATTGGTCACAATAGAGATAGTTTCCTTCAAGATGAGGATTTTATCAGCTGGAGACTCTTTCAAACGAAAGAATCGGAGGAGTATTGGGCTAAGTTCCGAAAAGAGAACCCACATCTGGAAGAATCCCTTCAAGAAGCAATTGGCATTTTTGATACGGTAAAAATCAACTATTACAACTTACCCAGTCGCGAGAAGGAAAATATGTATAAGATTATCCTTCACAACATCCGGAATTACAAAAAACGTCGTCTCATCACACGTTTTGTCACTGTGGCTGCGGTATCGCTCATCGCCATCTTATCGACCTTCTTCGTGCTGCAGATGAAAAATGCCACTCATCAAAACAGTCTTATCGAACATGATATGTTTGTTGGACAAACACTTCCCGAGGAGGAGATCTACCTCATAACAGGCAACAAAAAAACAAAGTTGTTACAGAACTCACATATCGGACTAACCGAAGATGGCAAAGCCACCATTTCAGACAGTAGCAACACAAAAAAAGAATTACTACTTGCCCGCACCGAGCTTAACAGACTGGTTGTGCCCTATGGTAAAAGAACATATATTACACTTGCAGACGGATCAGAGGTATGGTTAAATTCGGGCACCCAACTCGATTTTCCGTCTGAATTCAATGGAAAGACACGCGAAATTCATGTTGATGGCGAAATTTACATCGACGTGGTCCCCAATGAGAAAATGCCTTTTATCGTACATGCTCAGGAGATGCATATACGAGTAATGGGTACCTCATTCAACCTATCTGCATACCGCGACGATGTCAAAAAGACCATTGTATTGGTAGAGGGGAAGGTTACAGTTGAACATGGAGAGAGAAAACTAGCAGAGCTGTTTCCCAATGAAAAGATTGATGTTTCGGAGAACACTGTTTCGAAAGAGCTGGTCAACACATCGGAATACATCAGTTGGAAAAAAGGGGTATTGGAATTTAACGAGACACCTATGTCGGAGATACTCAAAAAAGTGGGTCGTTATTACAATGTGCAATTTGAGGGAGCCACAGCCGGCAAACTGAACGACCAGACTTTATCGGGTAAGTTGTTTCTGTCGAATAACCTGGACAGCGTAATGACATCGGTATCCATACTTTCCTCTACCATCTATCGAAGAGAGAACAACAAAATAATATTCGGTGAAAAAAAGCAAGAGCCTATGGAATGAAACTGTTGATAAAAAAAAGTGATCGGACAATGGTGGCACATTATCCGATCGGATGAAAATTAATTTACAAATAATCCTAAATCTCGTAAACTAAATTCAAAACAAATGTATGGAAGAAATTATTAAATCTAAACAATTTGCATTGAAAAAATGCAGTCTAAGTTTAAAAATCATGAAGTTATCAGTTCTACTGTTATTCATTGGCATTTTTAGCCTATCTGCCGAAAACGTATATACCCAACAAAAAGAACTTTCGCTCGATCTGAAAAACGTGCATATAAGCAAAGCTATCGCTGAGATTGAAAGAACGAGTGATTATGTTTTTCTTATCACAGATGAAGCAAAAAGAGAGCTCAATAAAAAAACCTCAGTACGAGCAGACAAGGAAAGTATTCAGAATATTCTGGAAACAATCTTGAAAGGCACCAACCTCGGTTATAGCGTGGTGGAGAGACAGGTCTCTCTCTATAAAAGTGCAAGTTCTAAAGCCAGCGACAGAAATGTTACGGTAATAGAAGAGCCCAAACAACAAAAGAAAGATATTTCCGGTAAGATTACCGATAAAGAAGGAATACCCATTATTGGTGCCAACGTACTGGAAATAGGCACTTCCAACGGAACGGTGACAGATATGGATGGCAATTTCTCCCTACAGGTAGAAGAGAATGCGGTCTTAAAAATTTCCTACATTGGATATCTTTCACAAGAAATTTCAACTTCCGGAAGAAACAACTTCAACATCATATTACAGGAAGATACTCAGTCGCTCGAAGAACTGGTGGTTATTGGTTACGGCAGCATGACTCGCAAAGATGTAACTAGCTCCATTACAACCGTAAGTGCTGAGAAATTAAATGTCGGTGTTTTTTCCGATCCTGCACAGCTCCTTCAAGGGAAGGTACCCGGACTGATCATCACCCAAAGTAGCAACCCCAATGGTACGCCAACAATCACCTTGCGTGGTGCCTCAACCTTCCGTGGTGGAGCAGCACAGGAACCCTACTATGTAATTGACGGTATCCCAGGCGTTTCACTTGCCTTGGTATCTCCCGATGATATCGAAAGCATCGACGTGCTGCGAGATGCTACAGCCACAGCCATCTATGGATCGAAGGCAGCAAATGGTGTGATCATCATCAACACCAAAAAGGGTCGTGCAGGTCACACCAACATCAACTACAGTGCGTATGTAGCAACAGATGAGATTCTGAAAAGCTGGGATGTGATGGATGGAGAACAGCTGCGCCGCTATGCCAGTCAGAACAACATAAACCTGATCAACGATCTGGGAGCAAATACCGACTGGCAAAAAGAAGTACAACGTACCGGCCTGAGTCACAACCACAATGTATCGATTAGTGGCGGATCGGACAAAGTTTCCTATAACTCCAGCATCAACTACATGGAACGCCAAGGTGTAATAAAAGGGACCGAGATGGATCGCCTGATTGGCCGTTCTTTCCTGGAAGCAAAAGCAATGAACGACCGGCTTACACTTTCGTTCAATGTGAATACCAGCATCACCAACCGCAGCAGTGTGCCCTTTGATGTACAGGGACAGAGTGTGCTAGATGCCATGAACTACTATTCTCCACTTGTACCAGTTAGAAATGAAGATGGTAAATGGTATGAAAACAGTGGCATATCACAGAATTACAACCCTGTGGCATTGATACACGAAAACATGTATGATACTGAAAACAAGCAGATTCAAGGTAATGCAAAAGCAACACTCGATATTACGAAAGCGCTCAAGTTCAACATGAGTCTGGCCTATCAGAATGAACAGTTCATTTTCAGTAACTACAACTCTACCCAGTCGCTTATTGCATTGGGCATGAGTGGAAGAGCCGATCGTTCTACGGTAAACAACAAGAAAAAGGTACTGGAGAGCTACTTCAACTACGATCGAACATTCAACGAAAGTCACAAGTTGGGTCTGATGGCCGGTTACTCGTGGGAAGAGAGCAACGACAACGACGGGTTCAAGTTGACAACCTACAACTTCTACGACGATGCCTTGACCTATTACAACTTGGGTATGGGAAACAAAGTCGACCTCAACGGATTGGGTCTGGGTGATGGTCGCTACATGCTCTCTACCCTTCGGATGATCTCCCTCTATGGGCGCGCCAACTACTCATTCAACAGCAAGTATATGCTACAGGCAACCATCCGCCGCGATGGCTCCTCCGCATTCGGTAAAAACAACCGATGGGCTACGTTCCCCTCAGCTTCAATGGCTTGGCGCCTTTCGGAAGAATCCTTCATTAAAGATCTAAACCTGTTCGATGACCTGAAGCTCCGCGTGGGTTACGGTGTAAGCGGTAACTCATTAGGATTTGATGTATTTACTGCAACACAGGTTTATGGTGCTACCGGTTGGTTTGAGCATGTAACCCCATCCGGTGAAACAGTGCTTGTGCACACATTGGGACCTACTCGCAATGCCAATCCCGATTTGAAATGGGAACGCACCGGTATGTTCAATATAGGTATTGATTTCTCCTTCTTCAACAACCGATTAAACGGTACTGTGGAGCTCTACGACAAACGCACCAAGGATCTGATTGCCGATTACCAGGTATCTACCACTCGTTATCCCTACAACTGGCTCACTGCCAATGTAGGTGAGGTAAGTAACAAAGGTATTGAACTCAGTCTGAATACAATTCCGGTACAAACCGGCAACTTCAGATGGGAGACTTCATTGAATCTTTCGCACAACAAAAACAGAGTAGAGAGACTCTCAAACGACACCTACTCCGTCGACTATTTCGACCGCGCCAATCTCGATGCTGCAGGGTTCGCACAGGCCACCCAACAACGTGTAATGGAGGGCTTCCCCATTGGGCAGTTCTATACCTGGCAATGGGCAGGCTATAAACAAGGCGTATCGCACTTCTTTGTGTATGGCGAAAGCAATTTGAAAGACATCTATGGAGATGACTTTGCATCAAAAGTAAGCAAACAGGCCGACGGACGTTATAAAGATAATCAAACAGGAGAACTGGTTACGACCTCAAAACCACTTTATGACGACCGTACAGCAACCGGATCGGCACAACCCAAACTTACGCTGGGTTGGAACAATACATTGACCTACCGTAACTGGAGCGTGACCGGTTTCTTCCAAGGTGTATTCGGCAACAAGATCATGAACGGTACCCGTGCCTATTTGAGCAACTATGCCAATGTAGGAAACGGCAAGAATGTGCTGGCTTCCATGTTCGACGACAACCTGGCTACCGACTACAACTCACATGCACCCTCCGATCGTTACTTGGAAAGAGGCGATTACCTACGCCTCTCAGCGTTGACACTAGGATACAACTTTGGCACCATTAATGAATCGATTAGAGGTCTGCGCCTGTTTGCCACCTTCAATAACCTGTTCACCATTACCGGCTACAAAGGAATTGATCCGGAAATGAGTCTCGGCGGAATGGAACCAGGTATTGACAACAGACAAACATATCCACGCACTCGTACCATTATGCTCGGTGTAAATGTTAATTTCTAATCTAAAAATTTATCCATATGAAGATCAAAAATATAATATATAGACTTCCAATATTGCTGTTAGCACTGATTTCAAGCTGCACCGACTTGGATGTTGACATCAAGTCGCAATACACAACCTTCCCCGATTCCGAGATTGCAGCTGAGGCAAAAACGGCTGATGTCTACTTTGCCATGCGAGGCCCCTTGGGTCGCAGTTACCATCATGCTCAAACACTCTCATCTGATGAGGCAGTGGGACTTTCTCTGAGTGGCGACTATTATGACAACGGCGCTTATGCACATATTGCGCTCCACTCCTGGACACCCGACGATGGTGTGATTGGTTTCTTTGAAGACTTAACCAGTGGTATCACCAAATGCAACAAGGCAATCATTGAATTGGGAGGCGAAGAATCTCCCGTAACAGCATCTGTACGCGCTGTACGTGCCTACTATTTGTGGGTTCTAATGGAGAACTATGGCGATGTGCCCATCTTGAACAGGCTTCTTGAAGAGAATGAAGCCATCGATCGTTCTCCCCGTGCCGAGGTTGCCAAATATATTGAATCGGAGTTGTTGGAGGTACTTGAGCATTTGCCCACCAATGTAGATGCATCTACATATGGTAAACCTACTCGTTATATGGCGGAAGCACTGCTGGCCAAACTCTACCTTAACTGGGCAGTTTACACATCGGCCGATGTGGCAACCTACACACCCAGCATGAACAACGAAAAGCTGAACGATGTAGTGGCCATGTGCGACGCCATCATCACATCGGGTAAATTTGACCTGAGCGATCCCTATCTTCCGAAGTTCTATCCCGAGAATGGTCCCCATATCAAAGACTTCATTTATGTGATGCCATTCGATCGTCAGTCGCAGCAGGGTATGACCTATGCACGTTTCTGGACACACCGTTCAGCAAACAATGTATTCTATGGTGTGGATCTACCCAACAGTGTGGGAGGTAACTTTGCCTACAACCCCGAATTTACGGATAAGTTCTCACTCGAGGGCGACGAACGAAACGAGACCATCCTCAGAGGTCCACTGTATGTACGCGACCCGTCAACCTACAAAGCAACCACCACTCCTTGGGTTGTAAGCGGACAACATGTGACCCTCACGCGCGAGATCGAATTATTGGATTATCCTACCCTCGATGTGGGCAACGACTTGAAAGGACGTTCGCAAGGGTACCGTTCTATCAAGTTTTACATGGATTTGAAGACTACGAAAGATCAAAGCCGTAATCAGAGCAACGACGTACCCATTTTCCGCTATGCCGATGTGCTGTTGATGAAGGCCGAAGCCATCCTGCGCGGAGCAAACGCCACTTTGGGCGACACACCCACTTCTCTCATGAACCAGATTCGTTCGTATGTACATGCCCCCCTCATTACAGGTTCACCCACGCTGGACGATCTGCTAGATGAACGTGCCCGTGAGTTTGTAGATGAGAGCTGGCGCCGCAACGACCTGATCCGTTTTGGCAAGTTTGAAGATGACTGGGGCTTTAAGCATGTAGTCAACCCAAACGCAAAGACACAGAAGTTCCGTCGTATTTTCCCCATACCAACCTATGTATTGAATACCAATACAAACTGGAGACAAAACAACGGTTATTAAAAATAAATAAGTAAATTTGGTGGCAGTTGAAAGAGGAACAATCGATCCCTTTCGACTGCCATTTTTTTGTACGTACCAGTTTCAAAACTCTTCAACGACAACAAACCAATTTATTATACACCATGCAAAAGGTTACTTATTCATTGCTAATCTGCCTGTTAATCACATCCTGCACTGGATTACAACAAGAGAAAAGAATAGGCTATGTCGACACCCGAGTGGGTACAGCATCTGCCATAACAAAACAAGCCGGCCGCTTTGGTAAGGGTAGCGAAGAACATGCTCAAACTATACCGGCCGTTCTTGAGCCCAATGGAATGAACTTCTGGACACCCCAAACACGCGATACGGAACTCAAATGTATCTCACCCTACTATTATACAGACTCCCTTTTGCAAGGTTTTCGCAATTCTCACTGGATTAGCGGAGGCTGCACTCAAGACTATGGGTCCATGACGCTGATGCCTCTTTTTGAGACCCTCAAAACCGATCCGCAAACGAGAGGGAGCCTCTTCTCGCACGATCGGGAGATCGCCACCCCATCCTACTACTCGGTATATTTGGAAAGCTACGGCATCGAAGCAGAAATGACAGGTCGATCCCGTTCGGCAATTTTCCGTTTCACCTACAACAACGAAGGTGAAGCATATCTGGTCGTAAATCCAAACAGCGACGAGGGAGAAGGTTTCATTGAAATAGATACCCTCCGGCAAGAGATACGCGGTTACAACCCCGTCCACCGAATCTATCAAGGCTGGGGTAAGAGGGCCGGTTACAATGGATATTTTGTTATTTCATATAAAAACAGGGCGAAAGCATTCGGCACATTTATTGGCGATTCAATCATCCACGGTAGAACTAGCCTGTCTGACCAAAAAGGAATTGGAGCCTATGTCAGTTTCGACATCAAAAAAGGCGAAGAGCTACTTGTGAAAGCCGCCTCCTCCTTTACCGATATAGAAGGAGCCCGTCGCAACATGGAGAAAGAGATTCCCACTTGGAACTTCACCCGTACAAAAAAAGAATTGACCCAGATTTGGGAGAAACATTTGGCATCGATTGAGGTGGAGAGCGACACCGACGAAGAGAAACAAAAATTCTATGGGGCATTGTACAGGGCATCTTTTCTTCCCCGCACATTCAACGATGTGGATGGACGCTACCCCGCTTTTGCCACTGGCAACCCAATTATGCATATAGATGAAGAGCGTAACTATTACGACGACTTCAGTATGTGGGATACCTATCGTGCTCTGCATCCCTTGCTCAACATTATTTCACCCACAAAATCGGGCGATATGATGCAGTCGCTTGTACTGAAATACGAACAAGGAGGATGGTTACCCATTTTTCCATGTTGGAACAGTTACACCGCAGCCATGATTGGCGACCACGCTATCTCTGCCATTGGCGATGCCTACCTGAAGGGGATTCGCAACTTCGATATCCAAAAAGCATATGAAGGAATGAGAAAGAATGCCTTCGAAACACCCGCTTCAATCGATGAATACAAGAACGGCATGGGCAGACGTGCGCTCGATTCCTACCTTCAATATGGTTATATACCATTGGAGGACAAAGTACCCGATGCATTTCATACCAATGAGCAGGTATCTCGCACATTGGAGTATGCCTACGACGACTTCGTTCTGGCGCAGGTCGCCAAAGAGTTGGGGAAAGAGGAGGATTGGCAACATCTTTCTTTGCGTGCACTCAATTACCGAAATGTGATTGATCCGATAACAGGCTATGCCCGTGGGCGCTATGCCGATGGCACCTTTATTGAGGAATTCAACCCATTTCAATTTGCCCATTTCATTACCGAGGGAACCCCTGCCCATTACACCTGGTATGTTCCACATGATGTACCCGGATTAATAGAACAGATGGGTGGTAAAGAGAGGTTCCTTGCCAAACTCGACTCCATGTTCACCGAAAGGCTACACTGGCATGGTAATGAACCATCCCATCAAGTTCCGTTTCTTTTCAATTATGCCGATCAGCCTTGGCGCACGCAGGAGGAGGTCCGCCATATCATGGAAACCGAATATTTAAACAATCCGGGGGGTCTCTCCGGAAACGACGATGCGGGACAGATGTCGGCATGGTACCTATTTGCCTCACTCGGATTTTATCCCGTCTGCCCCGGCACACCTACTTATGCAATTGCTAGTCCCAGCTTCAAAAAAGTGGTTATCAACCTGGAGAACCAAAAGAAATTTACCATTATTGCAACCCATGCATCACCGGAAAATATCTATATTCAGTCGGCCACCTTAAACGGGAAGGAATACAACATGAGTTTTATTTCGCACAATGACATAGTGGAGGGAGGTACAATGGAGTTTATTATGGGTCCAACTCCAAACAAGCAGTGGGGTATAACGCCACATCCTTGAAAATTTGCACCTCTTTTTCATGGTATATCCGAATCCTTACTGCAAATTTTTCTATTTTTGTAAAACTTACATAAGCAAGAATACCTAAATTAAATTTTTAAATATTTATGACATCCAGGAGACAATTTCTAAAAACGATGGGCGGTGTAACGTTGCTCACCATCGTTCCGCGTAATGTACTCGGAAAAGGGATGCTCGCCCCAAGCGATGAACTTACCAAGGGTATTATCGGCGTGGGTGGCATGGGTCGCGGACATATTCCCTATGACAACACCAGGGTGGTAGCTATGTGTGATGTGGACAAAAAACACCTCGCTGAAGCAGCCGCAAGGGTCAACGAGAAAATAGACCTTTATCATGATTTTCGTGATTTAATTCTCAACAAGAATGTGGATATTGTACATATCGCCACTCCGCCACATTGGCACGGCATCATGTCGGTTGAAGCAGCCAAAGCCGGAAAAGATATATTCTGTGAGAAACCAATGACTCGCACCATTGGTGAAGGTAAAAGAGTGCGTGAGGCAATTGCTCAGCACGGAAATATTTTCAGGCTCAACACTTGGTTCCGCTTTAAAGATCCGTTCTACGGATTGGGTACACCGGTGAAACCGTTGAAAAAACTAATTGACAGCGGCATGCTGGGATGGCCATTGAAGGTGACCATCAGCAAGCACACCGGATTCGACTGGAAGTTTTACTGGGTTGGCAAAACGCATCTTGAGCCACAGCCTATTCCCGAAGAACTGGACTACGACATGTGGTTAGGTCCAGCCCCCTATAAGCCCTACAACGCACATCGCGTACACCAAACCTTCCGTGGATATTGGGATTACGATGGAGGAGGATTGGGCGATATGGGTCAGCACTACATCGACCCGGTACAATACATGCTGGGAAAGGATAATACCAGTCCCGTGAAAGTCGAAGTTGATGCGCCACAACAACACCCCGATGCAGTTGGAACATGGCGATCCATTACCTATACCTACGAAGATGGCTGTCAGATTGTCCTTTGGGGTGGCGATTATGGCGAGCCCAACACACCCTATATTGCAGGACCAAAAGGAAATGTGTACCGTAATTTTGTGTGCGATATTCCGGATTGGGAAAAGAAACTGGCCGAATTCCCGGAACCACCTACACAAAACACCAATTTCATTGAATGTGTCCGCAACAGGCAGAAGTTTGCGTTGAACGAAATCAACGGTCACCGCTCCTGCACCATTGTCAACATGGGTGCTGTAGCTCTTCAACTTAATAGAACACTGGAATTTGACCCTGTGAAGGAACAGTTCATCAACGATGAGGAGGCTAACCGTCTAATTGATCAGCCCATCCGTGCACCGTGGAGCATCTGATGAATGCAACAGGAGAATGATAACAACACATTTTATTTGAATCGCTAAAATGAAAAAAATACAACTCATAGCCATCTTCCTTTTCTTCCTGATAGCAGGTGGAGTGCAGGCACAACTGCCGGCAGGAAGAACCAAAGCCACCATCGTGGCCGATGCATTGGCACAATTGCCGGCTGATACGCAGCAAAAATACAACCAAACCATAGCCGACCTCGTATCGACCGGAGAGGAGGGACTGCTCGATTTGATTGGCAGGATGAATCCTCCCGGAAACAAGAGTAATGAGACAGTGGAGTATGCCATTAGTGGATGGACCCATTTTGTGGCAAAGGATGCCGACAAACGCAATGTGGCAGCTGATGCTTTTGGAAAAGCACTGAAGCAACAGTACCACAAAGAGGTGAAAGCCTTTGTGATTCGTCAACTCAGAACCATTGCCACGGACAAGGATGTGGAGGTTTTATCCGGTTTTCTGACCGATGAGCAGCTCTCCTCTCCCGCTTCGCTTGCATTGGTGAGCATTGGAACAGAAAAAGCTTGTGCGGCTCTGTTGAATGCTCTTAAAACGACCAATGTTGAGGCTATTCAATTGAATTTGGTGAATGCACTTGCTCAGACCCACTACGCGAACGCCGAGGCAGAAATGTTGAATCTCCTTAGCAAGACCAATTCAGAGAAGATTCAAAAAGATCTTCTGAACGCACTTGCCCAGGTTGGTACGAAAGAATCGCTCAATGCATTGCGGAATAAGGCCGCAACTTTGCAGTATGCTTATGACAAAACAGACGCAACCGCATCCTATATCGCGTTGTTAAATCGTCTCAATGCAACCGATGCTAAATTGGTACAAAAAGAGGCCACGAATCTGTTGAAGTTTGCATCGAAACATAACAAACAGGACCTGAAGGTGGCTGCAGTCCGTCTTCTTCTGGCGCAACCCAATGCCAAGAAAGATGCCCTGTTGAAGAATGCCTTGGCCGATGGAAATATCGCCTATATTTCGGGTGTATTGAATTCATACTCGTTTGAGAAAGATGCAAAGTCGGTCGCCCTAATTCAAAAAACAATCGCCTCCACAAAACAACCGGGTGTACAGACAGCACTCATCTATTGGTTGGCAAAACATCAAGTAGAAGGTTCCGGTTTGCTGGTTGCAAAACAGATCAACTCCTCCAACAAGATGGTACAGAAGGCAGCGGTTGAATCGCTCGCTATCCTGGGTGGTGAAAAGTCGCTTACTACCTTGGCCGCACTGTTGAAGAGCAACAACGAGGAGGAGATTAACCTCGCAAAAGAGGGACTCGCCACATTCAAAGGTGATATCTCACACGCAATTGCCGCAGTATTTGCCGATTGCGGAGAAGCCGGAAAAAAGGCCGCGCTTGACCTCATCTCCAATCGCAAAATGGAGAACCAGTATACACTGGTCTACAATCTTATGTCTGGCGACAATGAAGCCGTGAAATCTGCTGCAGCCTCCACATTGAAAGATATAGTGAAGGAGAGCAATCTCTCTGATCTCTTCAACCTGTTGGAGAAGGCTGACATGGCATATGTACCGGCAATTCAAGAAGCAGTTAATACCGCATTGAATTATCTTCCGGCAGAAAAGCAGCTCCAGCTGGTGAGCGAAAAGATGAAGACCTCATCTAAAAAGCATCTCTACTACCCCGCACTGGCCAACAATGGCTCCAAGGAATCTATCGACCTCATCACCAAAGCATATACTACTTCAACCGGTACGGAAAAAGAGTCTGCTTTCAATGCACTCATCACCTGGAAATCGTTCCACCTCGTTTACCCCCTACTCCACATTGCCCGTCAGAGCATGAACAGTCAGGAGTTGGAGAAAGTGACAGACGCTTTGATTACAACCATCCGCAATTCGAAAGAAACAGATGCAGTCAAATACCTCTACTTACGTGAAGCGATGCAGTTTGCCCAAAACGACAAACAGAAAAACGACATTCTGAAGCTGTTGGGCAACACCAATCAATATCAAGCAATGCTTTTTGTTGCTCCTTTCATGGATCTACCTACCCTAAAAGAAGCAGCAGCACAGGCAACCATGAATATTGCGTTGAACAACACCGATTTTGCCGGTGCTGAAACGACGGCCATCCTGAACAAGGTAAGCAAGACACTCAGCAACCCCGATGCAGACTACCAACGTCAGTCCATCAGTAAATACCTCACTGAAAATCCTGCCGAAGGTGGCTATGTTGCCCTTTTCAACGGTAAGAACCTGGATGGTTGGAAAGGATTGGTGGAAAACCCCATCAAAAGAGCAAAGATGAGCAAGAAAGAACTTGCCGCAGCACAGGAAAAAGCCAATAAAGCAGCACAAGAAAGCTGGGTTGTGGAAAATGGAGATCTGATCTTCACCGGTAAAGGGGATAACCTCTGCACCGAGAAGCTGTATGGCGATTTTGAAATGCTGGTCGACTGGAAACTGTACCCCGGTCCCGAACCCGATGCTGGTATCTATCTCCGCGGTACACCTCAGGTACAGATATGGGATACTTCACGCGTGAATGTAGGTGCCCAAGTAGGTTCAGGCGGACTCTACAACAACCAACAGAATCCGAGCAAGCCCCTAAAGGTGGCCGACCAAAAAGTGGGTGAATGGAATACCTTCCGCATTGTAATGTTGGGCGAAAGAGTATCTGTATGGCTCAACGGTGAACTGGTTACCGACAATGTGATCTTAGAGAACTATTGGGACAGAAAACAGCCCATCTTCTCCATGGAACAAATTGAACTGCAGGCACATGGAAGCAAAGTTGCTTACAGAGATATCTTTATTAAAGAGATTGCACGTCCCGAGCCTTACAAACTCACTCCAGAAGAAGAGAAAGAGGGATTTCAGGTTCTATTCGATGGTACCAACCTCGACCAGTGGACCGGTAATAAAAAGGATTATGCTGTAGAAAGTGGAAAGATTGTCTTGCACCCCAGTCAGGGTTCCGGTGGCAACCTCTACACCAAAGAGCAATTCGACAATTTTGTCTTCCGTTTCGAGTTTATGCTCACACCGGGTGCCAACAACGGTCTCGGTATCCGCACCCCACTGGAGGGTGATGCAGCCTACGTGGGTATGGAACTCCAAATACTGGATAACGATGCCCCAATCTACGAGAAGTTGCATGAATATCAGTACCATGGCTCGGTATATGGTGTGATTCCGGCCAAGAGAGGTTATCTGAAGCCGTTGGGTGAATGGAACTACCAGGAAGTAATAGCCAATGGCGATCACATCAAGATTATTCTTAACGGAACAACCATCCTCGATGGAAATATTCGAGAAGCCTCGAAAAATGGCACCATCGATAAAAAAGAACACCCGGGATTACTCAATAAAACCGGACATATTGGATTCCTTGGTCACGGATCGGAAGTTCAATTCAGAAACATCCGCATCAAGAAATTATAACCACTTCATTGTTTAAAATAGTGGGCCGTTTCATCATCATGAATGAGACGGCCTTTTTTTGAGCCTTGTTCGTTTCACCCTTAATACCTCCTTATATCATCCTTATTTCATCCTTATNNAAATATAAGGGAAATATAAGGGAAATACGGAGTATGTCCCACCCATGCTTTACACAAAGTCCATCCATCACCCATTCATTATGAGATAAGGGTTATAACAGGTGACCAATTTTCATGCCGAACCATACCGAAAGAAGACCCAAGAGGATGCTTACAGCGGTATACAGAGCAAAGAGTCCCCATTGGTTCAGTTCAATCAGGCGCAGATTTTCAAAAGCAAACGTGGAAAATGTGGTGTATCCACCGCAGAAACCGACGATCATGAGCAATCGGAACGATTGATTTTCGGGATTGTGTGCAAAGAACCAACCCGAAAACAGTCCGATGAGCAGGCAACCCAAAATATTGGTCGTGAACGTACCAAGAAACAACCAATCTGGATGAAAATAACGAGCAGCCAGTCGCGAAGTAAGAAAACGTAGTACACTACCAACACCTCCGCCCACACACACCAATAGCAAATCTTTCCACATATAAAACTGTTTTACAGATCGCAAAGATATCGGTAAAACAGCAGAAATCACCTCTCCTGCAAGGGTGATAAATCCAAATGAATTGCTATATTTGTACTATGGTATCATACAATGAGTTGAAATCACTAAATCTTAATAGAATATGAAGCACTGTTTTCTTATTTTGTCTGTATTACTGATATCGTTATCGCTTCAAGCACAGGAAAATCTCCCATTTGGAGAAAGACGCGAGATTGTCTCTCCGGAGATTCATCCCGATAACAGCGTTACTTTTCGTTTGTTGGCTCCCAATGCGAACAGCGTGGAGGTAACAGGTGACTTCCTGACTCAAGGTAGACTGCCTTTGACAAAAGATGCCAATGGCATTTGGTCCTGCACCACAGGTCCACTCCCTTCAGAGCTTTATACCTATTCATATGTGGTGGATGGACTTTCTATGAACGACCCCAACAATGTCTATTACCGTCGCGATGTGGCCAGCACACTCAATATCTTTCTCATTGCCAACGGACAAGCCGATCTTTATAAGGTAAACAAGGTACCGCACGGTACCATCGCAAAGCGTTGGTATACATCACCAAAGAATAAGATGGATCGTAGAATTACCATATACACTCCTCCCGGATATGAGAAAAGCGATGCCAATTACCCTGTTCTTTATCTTCTGCACGGCATGGGTGGCGATGAAGAGGCTTGGATGACCCTGGGAAGAGCCTCCCAGATTCTGGACAACCTGATTGCAGCCGGTAAAGCAGAGCCGATGATTGTGGTGATGCCCAACGGCAATGTGGTACAGGAGGCAGCACCGGGAGAATCATCGTTGGGATTCTACAAACCTCAGTTTCAACTACCCCACAGCATGGACGGCACCTACGAGGAGTCGTTCCACGAGATAATCGAATTTGTGGATGACAATTACAGAACCATTGCCAACAAATCGAGAAGAGCTATTGCGGGGCTTTCCATGGGTGGTTTTCACGCCCTTCACATTTCACGGTTTTACCCCAATACGTTCGATTATATAGGCCTTTTCTCGGCTGCAATCAATCCCAACCAGTCGGCACAATCGCATGTTTACAATAACATCGAGGGTACCCTGCTCAATCAGCGGAATAACGGCTACAAGCTTTACTGGATTGCTATCGGCAAGGAGGATTTCCTGTATCAGGCAAATGAGGAGTTCAGGAAAAGACTCGATTTAATTGATTTTACCTATCTCTATCGGGAGTCGGATGGAGGTCACATCTGGCGTAACTGGAGAATTTATCTGTCCGAATTTGTGCCCATGCTTTTTAAATGAATAAGGGTAGATGAATGAATTTGCATTTTTTCGTTTTTAAATAAAAAATAACTACCATCACCGACAAAAAGTGAGTTTTTATACATAGATTTGCACGTTTTGGATTATGCTCACATTTGAAATAATTAGAACAACATTATAATACAACCAATTATGTCAACAACAGCAAAATTGTACACATTAAACCTTGCCAACACGAAAACCTATTTGTTTGCAGTTATTTTTGTAGTGGGTAACCTATTGCTTCCACAGCTTGCACATCTGGTGCCCCAAGGTGGTTTCATCTTCCTACCCATCTATTTCTTTACCCTGATTGCTGCGTATAAATATGGCATTCACGTGGGACTGCTCACCGCCCTTCTTTCTCCGATGGCTAACCATCTCTTGTTCGGTATGCCTCCTATGGCTGTGCTCCCGGCCATCATTATCAAGTCGGCTATCCTGGCTATTGCGGCAGCCCTTGTTGCAAAACACTTCGGAAAAGTATCGTTGGTAGGTATCCTGCTGGCTATCATGGCGTATCAAGTTATCGGTACCGCCATTGAATGGGGAATGACCCAGAACTTCTTTGCTGCAGTTCAGGATTTCCGCATTGGTCTGCCGGGTATGCTGCTTCAGCTTGTGGGAGGATATGTTGTATTGAAAGCATTGGCTAGAATGTGATAGATTCGCCAAGATACATGCCCGTATAATCTAACGGTTAAAAAATGGTCAACGAAAAAACATTCGATGAAGTGTTGCAACGGTTTCGGGAAATTGAGTTTCTCGAAACCTTCGACATGATTGTCGCCATTGCCAATGGGGGCATTATTCCGGCAGCTATCATCAACCAGCGATTAAATACTGAAATCCATCTTTTAAAAATAAACTTACGCGATCCGTTTCAGCAACCAAAGTACGACACACCGAAGCTGGTTTCACCTATCGACTTCGATTTTCACAACAAGACGATACTGTTGGTGGAAGATCGCATTAAAACAGGGGCAACTGTACAACTCGCCATCCATCTTTTACAGGGTGCCAAGCAAATAAAGACCTTTGCCGTAAACGGCAAAGCCGATTATTCGCTGTACAATGAAACCTGTTTTAAATTCCCCTGGATCATATGAACAGATGCATATTTTTTCTCTTTTTCTGCCAACTGACAACGGGGTTGTTGTGGGCTGAAAACAGAGAAAATGAGGTAAGCAAGGATACAATTCGGCTTGATGAGGTTGTTGTAACTGGCAGCATGCCGAAAGTGAACCTGCGCAATGTGCCGATGAGCATCTCGGTGGTCTCAGAAGAGAGAATTGAGGGGAGAATGCAACCATCTCTCCTACCGCTTTTAACTGAAGAGGTACCCGGACTCTTTATCGCACAACGTGGTGTGATGGGATATGGTGTTGCCAATGGTGCCGCTGGAGGTATGAGCATACGCGGTATAGGTGGCGCACCAACTGTGGGAGTGCTAGTGTTAATAGACGGCCACCCGCAGTACATGGGTTTGATGGGACATCCACTGGCCGACAGTTACCAATCGATGATGACCGAGCGAGTGGAGGTGGTAAGAGGACCAGCCTCCATGCTCTACGGCTCCAATGCAATGGGAGGAGTGATCAACATCATCACCAAGAAACAGAAAACCGATGGGAGTCACCACTCGGCACAACTCTCCTACGGGAGCTACAACACACTGAGTGCGGAAGTTTCATCGGGTTATCGGAAGAAGCAGTTTCATGCAAACGGGAACGTGGGCTATAATCGCTCCGATGGTCACCGCATGGAGATGGATTTCGAACAATTCAGTGGGTACCTAAAAACAGGATACGAATTTAACACGAACTGGAGCAGTTTTGTGGATTTGAATCTGTCGAAAACAGTAAGTTCAAATCCGGGACCTATTACCAATCAAATGATTGACAACGATGCTGATGTCTTGCGAGGCATGGCTTCTGTGGCAATTGAAAACGAATATGACAAGACATCGGGAGCGGTGAAGTTTTTCTACAACTTTGGCTCTCATGAGATCAACGACGGCATTCCAGTTATTTCATCAGCCTTACCTCCTGTATACCGGTTTCGTTCAAATGACCAAATGTTTGGGTTTACAATGTACGAATCCTACTCCCTCTTTGACGGGAACAAAACAACGGCCGGGTTCGACTACCAACGCTATGGAGGTAAGGCATGGAACAAGTTTCCCGATGAAGCGAACAACGTGGATTTGGCCGATGTACATCTCAACAACATAGCAGGTTATCTGAATCTGCAGCAGAATATTCTGCAAGATCGTCTCACCCTGAATGCCGGTGTGCGACTAGATCACCACCAGAAAAATGGTTCGGAATGGATACCCCAGTTTGGACTTAGCTTTACACCAACCGCTACCACATCGGTTAAAGCCATTGCCAGCAAGGGTTTCCGCAATCCAACCATCCGGGAAATGTATATGTTCCCACCCCAGAATGCAGATCTGAAGCCGGAGCGATTGATGAATTACGAAATATCGCTCCTACAAGCTTTTCCGGAGAAGGGAATCAGCATTGGCTTGAACCTCTTCTACATAAATGGAGACAACATGATTCGACAACCACAACCCAATGTGGGCAAGTGGGAGAATACCGGAGAGGTGGAGAACAAAGGGTTTGAACTTTCTATGAATTACCGGGCGACAGATAATCTCCGTTTCTCGGCGAACTATAGCCTGCTGGATATGACCTATGCAATAGCAGGTGCACCGAAACATAAATTCAACCTCAATGGAGATTATTCCATTGCTCGTTGGAGCCTTTCTACCGGATTGCAATATCTTGGGTCACTTTACACAAAAGTAAACCCTGAGCCGGTAGCAGTAAATGTCCTGTTGTGGAACGTACGGATCAACTACAACGTTACCAACGGAGTAAGCCTCTTCATACGAGGTGAAAATCTCCTCAACCAAGATTACGAAATTAATGCCGGATATCCAATGCCCGGCGCTACCCTATTCGGAGGAATAAGGGTTCATATTTAAATAAGTCTGTAATTATTCTGGTCGGACCTTTTTTAGGGTACAACACAGAAGATCGATATACGTTTGAGATACGCAGAAATAAACACTGATAATCAATAAAACAAAATTCAACTATATGGACAGACGCAATTTTTTACGAAAGATTGCCCTCACGGGAGCGGCAATTACGACGATTAAGGAGGTTGAAGCAATGAGTTTGCTTTCTCAATCCTTTGAAACAACGAAGGCAACGGCAAAATATGACTTGGTTGCTATCATGGGAGGCGAACCGGAAGAGATGTTTCGCAAAGCCATCGCTGAAATGGGGGGAATGAAAACCTTTATCAGCAAAGGAGACAAGGTGTGTGTTAAACCCAACATCGGATGGGATCAACCGGTTGAAATGGCTGCCAACACCAATCCGAAACTAATAGCAGAAATAGTTAAGCAGTGTTTTGATGCCGGTGCATCTGAGGTAACCGTATTTGACCATACCTGCGACGACTGGCGTAAATCGTACAGTAATAGCGGCATAGAGGAGGCGGCCAAGAAGGCAGGAGCAAAAGTGGTGCCTGCACACCAGGAATCATACTACAAAGCGGTAAGCTTACCAAAAGGGAAAAGCCTGAAAAATGCAAAAATTCATCAAGCTATCGTGGACAGCGATAAATGGATTAATGTGCCTGTATTGAAAAATCACGGAGGAGCGCAGTTGAGTATCTCCATGAAAAATTATATGGGTATAGTGTGGGACAGAGGCTTTTTCCATGCCAACGACCTTCAACAGTGCATTGCCGATGTGTGCACCTACGAAAAACGTCCGGTGCTGAATGTGGTTGATGCGTACAGACTGATGAAAACTAGCGGACCAAGAGGTAAATCACTTGCCGATGTAGTTCTCTCCAAAGGTCTCTTCATGTCACAAGATATTATTGCTGCTGATACCGCTGCTGCCAACTTCTTTAACCAGGCTCGGGAGATGCCGCTCGAAAAAGTTTCGCACATTGCTAAAGGTCAGGAACTGGGTGTAGGGACTATGAATCTTGAGAGTTTGAATATCAAAAGATTGCGAATGTAGAACCATCAAGAAACAGTCATATCATGTTAAAAAAGATACGTGTTATACTGTCTCTCTTGCTATTCTCCCTGATTACATTTTATTTTCTCGACTTCAGGGATCTTCTACCGAAAGGTATTGATGTGTTGGCAAAGATACAGTTTATACCTGCACTATTGTCACTCAACATACTGATACTTACATCGTTGCTATTGCTTACATTGCTATTTGGCAGGGTGTATTGCTCATCAGTCTGTCCGATGGGTGTCTATCAGGATGTTGTTGCATGGTTATCTAAAAGATTTACCCGTAAGAAAAAGTATACCTTCAGCAGAGCAAAAAGCATCCTTCGCTGGGGTGTATTAGGGGCGACAGTAGTGGCATTCATTTTTGGGTTCACCTTTTTAGTGGGCCTACTCGATCCCTATGGTGCATACGGTAGAATGGCCACCCATTTATTGCGACCGGCTTATCTAGCGGGCAACAACCTATTGGAGTCAATTTTCACCTCCTTCAACAATTACTCGTTTTACAAAGTAAGTATCTACATGCTGAGTCTTTTCTCCACGCTTATCGCCCTTATAACACTGGCGGTGATTGGCTATTTGGCATGGCGTAACGGTAGGACCTGGTGCAACACCATCTGTCCTGTGGGTACGACGCTTGGCTTTTTAAGCAAATTTGCTCTGTGTAAAGTAGTGTTTGTGGATGAGAAATGTAATTCGTGCGGTTTGTGTGCCATGAAGTGCAAGGCCTCCTGCATCGACTCCAAGAACAAACAAATTGATCACAGTCGCTGCGTCACCTGCTTTAACTGCCTCGAGGTTTGTAAGCACAATGCAATGAAATATCGGTTTGGTAACCCATTCCAAAAAAGAACAGCAGGAAGAGAGACTTCATTCAAATATCTCGCTGAGGAGAAGAGGAGCAACGCAGGTTTCACCTCGAAAGTGGAAAACAGATCCATGCAAGTGCAAGAGGTGGATGAGTCCAAACGCCGCTTTCTATCGGCATCGCTCATAACAAGTTGCGCAGCAGGTAGCCTGATAGCTCAGGAGGTTTCGAACGGACTACTACCTAAAAAGCATCTCTCAAGGCAAGTACCCATTGCACCACCGGGCGCACTTTCTTTTGAGCACCTACGGGAAAAATGCATCTCTTGCCATCTCTGTGTGAGTAAATGCCCCAGTCATGTAATCAAGCCGGCTCTTCTGGAATATGGACTTGGCGGTATTATGCAGCCCAAACTCTATTTCGATCATGGGTTTTGCAACTATGACTGCACCATTTGTGGGGAGGTTTGTCCAACTGGAGCTATTCAACCACTCACAAAGGAGGAAAAAAATCACACCCAGATGGGTAAGGTACAATTCATCAAAGAGAACTGTATTGTATATTATGATGAGACAAGTTGCGGAGCCTGTTCGGAGCACTGCCCCACTCAGGCAGTTCACATGGTCCCCTATAAGGGTGCGCTCACCATTCCGGAAACCGACACCTCCATCTGTGTAGGTTGTGGAGGATGTGAATATGTCTGTCCCGCAATACCCTTCAAAGCCATTTATGTGGAGGGTTTGGCAACCCAGAACATCATAGAAATGGAAAAGGTAGAAGTGGAAGATACTATAATTGACGATTTTGGATTTTGATTATACGTACGATGCATTATTCCGACTGAAATAGGTTACATTCAAAGATAATTGTTGAATGATAGAGAATTTATTTTCTAGTTTGCCATTTTTCGTGTGTTTAATCTGGCTGCTCTTTTTCATGCTGGAGTATAAGAAGCACGATTCAGCAAAAAAGTTCTTTACTTTTTTTCTATTGGTATGTACCATTCTCTATTTTTCGCACGCTGTCTTTTTTCTACAGAATGTATATTTTTACAGTCGCGTTGAAAATATATACACCTTTTGCACGCTGGCAGTTTACCCTCTTTACTATCTCTATATTTGCAAACTTACAAGTATAGAGAGGTTTAGTCTGAAGAGTTATTGGGTAATTCTGCCAGCATTGATTATCAGTTTGCTCTCTGTGATATTCTATCGGATGATGAGCTACGAGGAACGTATCAATTTTGTTGAGTATTATTTTTTCCATACAACCGAGAGCCTTGCCTTTTCCAGTTTCGCTACAAAAGCCCAAGAGATACGAATCATTGCCACCAAAATAGTATTTATCCTGCAATTGATTCCGGTTGCCTATTATGGGCATAAAAAACTTTCCTGTTTCAATAAGGAAGTTGCCAATTATTATGCCAACACCGAAAACAGGAATTTATCTCTAGTTCATAAGTTGCTGTTCCTCTTTATTCTCTATGCATTCTTTTCGGCCATCGCCAATATGCTGGGTAGACATTTCTTTCTGCGTGAACAATGGATGGTTATAATTCCAGCTATCATTTTTGGGAGTATGCTTTATTTAGTCAACTACATGGCCTATACAATACGTTTCAGTGCGGCCGACTTTTCGGAGGAGGCTAAGATTAATTGGTTGAAAGAAACGGAAGCAGCATCAACAGACCATGAAGACTCACTCACCCTCAGCACTCGCTTAAAAAGATTGATGGAAGAAGAGCAACTCTTCAGACAGAAGGATTTACACATTTCAGACGTTGCCGTTTATTTGGGCACCAACAGGACCTATGTCTCAAATCACATTAATCAAGATCTGGGATTGTCTTTTTCCGATTATATTAACAGCTATCGCGTAAAGTATGCGCAAAGAATGATGCTAGACTCCGAATCTGCTTTCTCAATGTTGGAGATAAGTGATCAATCGGGGTTTGCCAACGAAGTATCTTTTTACAGGAATTTTAAAAAGATTACCGGCACTACTCCAAATCGTTGGCTTCACGAACATACATCTGAGTTTTAATTTTACCTTTTGTAATCCTTTTTTGTTGATTTATTAGTGCAGTCATTCGTGATAATTTGTTCCTTTAGGGAAATATCAAAATATCATGCTATGACTGATCTACTACAAATCTTTAAAAAAGCGGCAAGAAGAAATATTTCACTTCTGTTCGTTCTGTTCCTATTGTATTTTTCGATTACCATACTGCAGAGTTGTTCTCCGCTAGAGGAGATAGAAGTTCCGGATGAACAGGTTGGAAAAAAACCGGATGGTGAGAAGCCTGATGGAGATGATCCTGGTAATACAGACCCCGGTAACACAAATCCCGGAGATCAGCAACCCACAGAAAAGCTCAGTGTAGATAAAGCCGGAGGGACAATATTCAAAGGAGACATTAAACTGGTGATTCCAGCAGAAGCGTTTGCCACAACGGTCAACATGGAGATTGAAAAGCAAAACAGCAACGCCATCATGGATGAGTTTGAAGCATCCACTTACTACAAAATTAAACTACCTTTAAACTTCACCAAACCCTTAAAGATAGTACTACCTGCTAAAAGCGGTGTTCCTGATGGAGATCTTTTTTTTCGCATCTCCTCCCCTGGTGAAGCATTAAGTGCATTGGCCGAAAATGAAACATCAATTTGGATGATTGCTGAAAAAGAGGATGAATTGTATACAGCTACACTTGATCCAATCGAAGAAACCTCCAATGAAATAGCAGAACTAATTGTTGGTTTGGTGAAAGATTATGAGGTTATTGATCATCCTTCAACAAAATCTAGCTTTGCAACGAAGAAATGCAAAGTAATTGCACCACTAAAGTATCTCGAAGTTGGCGAAGAAATTGCCAAGTATGTGGAAGAGTCAATTAATATACTTGAATCTCTTGGATTCAGTTTTGAGCAGCGAAAAAATACAATTGACGTTGAACTGATAAATATGAAAAATCCTGCAAGATATGGCGAGTTTGTCAATTCACGTTTCAGCAGAGAATGGAACTGTTTAAAAATTAACACACAGAAACTTGAAGATTATTATCTGAATCTAATGGATCAAAACGAAGTTAAGCGTACCGTTATTCATGAGATGACCCATTTTGTGCAATTCTATTACGACCCACGTTGGACTGTTACGAAATCCTTTTTAGGAGGTAATTTTCTTTGGATGGATGAAGCGGTAGCAGTTTGGGCTGAACAATTTATGGCGGATGGAATATCTTCGGTTCAGCAAGGAGCCCAGTTTTGTCCGATAGAGGGTTTCAATGGAAAAGAAGGAGAAGGAGCATCACACGGCTATGGGATGGCTGCTTTAGTCAAATGGCTAGCCGATCGATATGGCAATGATAAGATTGTGGAGTTACACAAAAAACAGCTAGGAGGTGCATCTTCAATAAAAGATGCTTTTGATGAAGTTTTTCCAGAATTGTTCTTAGAATATATTCTCTTTGAACAAGATTATATCCATAAGAATGGCGTGCAAGATCTTCTGGCAAGCATTTCACGCAGTGTTCTGAATATCTTATCCTTAGAAAAAACCCAAACTACATCTGGTAATGAGTGTGAACCATACTCTATGTTTATGGAGAAAATAAGTATTAATTCCAACTTTGAACTTCCCAAAGATAATTTATATCTCTCTATTGAAGTAGAAGGTGGAACAAACTACGGTACAAAAGGACAATTATGTGAACTATATCGTGTAAATCCATCAACGAAAAAAGTAACTTTTATATCGGAGTTTTATGACTCTTACATCTTTGAAGAAATAAAAGATCTACAAGAGACAAAAGAACAGCTCATTGTTGTCTATTTTCATCCTTTCAACAAGAAGACTGTAATGAACATTACAGCACAACTTAAAGAGAAGGAAATGGAGTTCAAAACGGGTAAAATAAAATTACAAATTAATGATTTAAAAGATTATAGTGGTTTTTTCACTGCCAGCTTCCCTGATGAACTGGTTGTTCCAATCAACGATGCCACGGGAACGACCAGCCTTTCTGGGGACAAAGTTATCTACACCTCAAACGAAACTTATTCTAAAAAAGAAAGCTACGATAAAGTAGAATCGAAATGGAAAATTAGAATAGAGATTGATAGCAATACGCGAAAAATACTGAATGGAAGTGCCGAGAATATCACAAGTAGGTACAACGACAGAGCGGGAGATCCCGACAGGGGCAAGCTAAAAAGAGCACAGACCACTTCATTCGACTTCAAGGAAATACCCTTTACACAGGTATATTCTTCAGACGGTAGCTACCATTTTGGTGCCTCGGAGAGCAAGGGAAGTATTGGTTCATATCTAAGTAATTTCAGTTATAGAAACAGTTCATGGGTAGAAGACTATGATGGCTTAGTCTGGACCACAAAAACAGTTAACTCTTGGAATCCAAATACAAAGTGGTCAATAGCTATATCACTGTACCCATAACAAATGATTAATAACAAACACGGAATACTATAAACTTTTAAAAAAAAAGATTTCATCTTAGATTGTCTGTTTTTAACTTCAGGTACAACAGAGATAATGGCAATTAGGAAAAACGGTATGGCGAACTGATCCATTTGGAGGATCCGGTGTTCGAGATGCAGTTTGTCGTAAATGGTTCCGTCCAGGTGGAGGCTTACCACATAGCTATTCTCAATCGCAAACCTCTGTTTGAACCCTGTATTGACTCATCAATAAACTCTGAAGATAAAATTAGAGAGTATTTTCACGATCTTGAGATGGCAATTTGCATCGGATTGGATCTAAACCTCAACACACGTATCTGGAGTAAAGAGTGACGATATGTGACTCAAATGGCCCTTTCATGTTAAATAAACTGAAAACATGAAAGTTTGTCGTATCCGTTACAAGATGCATCTTTTTCTGTTTGTACCTTTGTTATTCATGTATCAACCATTCAATTTGCATAGTTTGCGAAAAAATGTCGTATGAAAAAGATCCTATTTGTCCTGTTTTCGTTGTGTATCCTTTTTGTTGCACAGGCTCAGAATGGTATAGATAAGATTTTGCAGGAAATTGAAACAAACAACACCTCATTGTTGGCTCTGCAAAAGCAAATTGAGGCTCAAAAGTTGAGCAATAAGACTGGAATCTCACTTCCGAACCCCGAAGTAACCTATTCCCATCTGTGGGGTACACCACGTGAAATTGGCAATCAAAAAGAATTCGGAGTTACTCAGTCTTTTGATTTTCCAACCGTTTTTGGGCATCAAAACAGGTTGGTGGAGATGGAGAACCAGAACCTCGATCTCTATTACCAATCGGAAAGAATGAATACATTGTTAAGAGCCAAACAAATTATCATTGAACTGACATATAACAATGCATTATCGGACCATTATGCCAAACGGGTAGAGACTGCTCGCATCATTGCTGACTCCTATCAAAAGAAATTTGAACAGGGTGAGACTAATGCTATCGAGCGTAATAAAATTCAACTGAACTTCATCACCTGTGTAAATAAAAAAGAGAAAATAGATATCGAAAGAGAAGCACTCCGGAATGAATTAAAATCGTTGAACGGTGGTAAAGAAATTCAATATAACGAAACAGAAAATTTTCTTTACCCCCTACCCCCGGATTTTAATGAATGGTACGTTGCGGTAGAATTAAAAAATCCAATTCTACAATATCTAAGTAAACAGATCGATATTAAAAAGCAACAAGTAAAGCTCAGTAGAGCGCAAGGTTTACCTAAATTTAGCGCTGGATATGTATCTGAACGTATTCTAGGACAAAAATTAGAAGGTGTAGCTGTTGGTATTTCCATCCCACTTTGGGAAAATAAAAATAATGTGAAGCAGGCTAAAGCTGGCGTACGATCCTCGGAAACGTCGCTGGAAGATGGTAAAATTCAATATTACACCAAACTGCAGACCCTGTTTAATCAATCTAGCAGCTTACAAGAGACAGCACAGAAGTATCGGAATGCAATCTCGTCTTATAGCAACGAACCACTACTACGAAAAGCACTGGATGCCGGTGAAATTTCGCTGCTGGAATATCTGTTGGAAGTAGAGTTTTATTATGATGCATTCAACAACATGCTAGAAGTAGAGCGCGATTATGCACTAACGGTTTCCGAATTGACTGCCATTGAGTTATAGACCTCCTCACAAAGGGTTTCATTGGTTTGATGAGGCCCTTTTTAATTTGTTATTCACAAAATTAAGCCATATATTTGCAGTAAGAGAGCGAGAAAATGAAACGTTTTACAGCCATATTTTTACTACTTTTCATGTTGATGTCCGCAATACAGCCTGTGTTTGCGATGCATTTCTGTGGAAAAAGGCTGCATTCATTTTACCTGCTCCAGAACAACAAAAGTATTCCAAGCTGTTGCGAGGAAAAAGATAGACCGGATAACAACTCACTATCACATGGTCAACTTCCTAAAGATAACACTGCCTCCCACTATTTTCTTGATATAACCTATGCCTCTTGTTGTGATACACAACTATTAAAACCTGGCACCGATGATTATCAGACGAAAACAGAACAACCGGTCTCCCGTATTAGCTCTATTTCACATGTTGGAGCCGCCGCGTTACTCTTTCCTCTGTTTAAATTATCGGATATTGACACAACCTCTCGTTCCTTTTTTCAAAACTTTCCACCCAAAGGGTTTTTCCTCATGGATGTACGTCTGCTGACCTACATCTGCATTTACCGTATTTGATTGAATAGGTGACTGTGTAAAACAGCACCATAAAAGAAAGCAATTACGGATTGAACTTCAGTCCAAAGAGTAATTGTAGGAATGGGCTTTATCCAAAAAAAACGCTTTGTTCAATCAAACTTCAAATACATGTTTAATAAGATTATCAAGTATTTTCTAAGTAACAGACTTATTACAATCATGTTACTTATAGTGATCATTGTATGGGGTATCTCCACTGCACCGTTCAACTGGAACAGTCTGCTGCCACGTGACCCCATACCTGTAGATGCCATACCCGACTTAGGGGACAACCAACAGATTGTCTCCACAGAATGGATGGGACGTTCACCGAAAGATATTCAGGAACAGATTACCTATCCACTGACCACCTCCCTACTGGGAATACCGGGTGTAAAAACGATACGTAGTACTTCCATGTTCGGCATGTCATTCATCTATATCATTTTCGAAGAAAAGGTGGAATTCTATTGGAGCCGTTCCCGCATTCTGGAGAAACTCAACTCTCTCCCCCCGGGGACATTGCCCGATGGTGTGCAACCCTCACTTGGACCGGATGCTACTGCTTTGGGCCAGATTTTCTGGTATACCCTCGAAGGAAGAGATTTAGAGACCGGAAAACCGACAGGAGGATGGGACCCAGATGAACTACGCACCATACAGGATTTTCAGGTTAAATACACTCTATCGGCTGCTGAAGGTGTGTCTGAAGTCGCTTCTGTGGGAGGTTTTGTAAAAGAATACCAGGTGGAGGTGAATCCCAATGCACTCAGGGCTTACAACCTTTCTATCATGGATGTAATGAATGCCATCCAGAAGAGTAACCTTGATATTGGTGCTGAAACGGTTGAAATTAACAAGGTTGAGTACCTTGTACGTGGCCTGGGCTACATAAAGCAAGTGTCTGACCTGGAAGAGGCTGTGGTGATTGTTCGCAACGGTATACCGGTAAAGATTAAGGATGTGGCCTTTGTCACCCTTGGCCCTGCAACACGGCGTGGGGGACTCGACAAAGAGGGCGTAGAAGCTGTGGGAGGTGTGGTTGTTGCGCGCTACGGTTCCAACCCACTTCATGTAATCAACAATGTTAAGGCTAAAATTGAAGAGATGGAGTCAGGCTTGCCACAAAAGATATTGCCAGATGGCAGTGTGAGCAAGGTGACAGTGGTGCCTTTTTACGACCGCTCAGGATTGATACAAGAGACCATTGGTACATTGCAGGAAGATCTGTCGCACGAGATCCTGATAAGCATCATTGTGATTATCGTTATCTTGCTCAGTCTCAAGGCCTCCTTGATTGTCTCCGGGTTGTTACCGTTGGCAGTGTTACTTACATTCATCGTGATGAGACTCCTTAATATTGATGCCAACATTGTTGCCCTCTCCGGTATTGCCATTGCCGTGGGCGTAATGGTCGACATTGGCGTGGTGTTTGTGGAAAACATCATTCAGCATATGGAAAAGCCTCAGAACAAGGGGATCTCAAAAGGGGAAGCCTTTGTGGATCTGATTTACAAAAGTGTCAGTGAGGTTTCGGTGCCTTGTATTGTGGCCATGTTGACCACGATTGTCAGCTTCATTCCTGTTTTTTTCCTGGAAGCACAGGAGGGTCGACTTTTCAAACCGTTGGCATTTACAAAAACTATTACCTTGGTGAGTGCACTGGCATTGGGAATGACCATTGTGCCCACATTGGCTTACTACATTTTTTCTGTTAGTTTCAAGTCCAAATCAATAAAAACGGGATTTAATATACTTCTCATAATTGGTGGCTTCATCTGGTTTCTATTCTCGGGAACATTCATGGTTCTCTTTATTTCGCTTTTCGGACTCAGTAATCTGCTCGCTCACAAGTGGAAGAATCCGAAGACATCTACATACATAAGTGCCGCAATAGCCTTGCTGGCAGCCTTATATCTGCTTACCTCTGAATGGATGCCTGTGGGTCCACATAGTGGCTTCTTTGTGAACTTCATTGTGGTGATTGTCAGCATTGCAATTATCCTTGCATTCTTTGAGGTTCTGATAACCAACTACGAAACTATCATCCGCTGGTGTCTGGCCAATCGTTGGAAATTCTTGACTATCCCTGCACTGACGCTACTTTTGGGTGTTACTATCTGGATCGGGTTCGATTCGCTATTTGGATTTGTAGCCAAAGGATTTGAGACAGTTGGGTGGAAGTCGTTCCGACAGACCGGTGTTTGGCAGGCTGCTAATAAAACATTCCCTGGAATTGGCGAAGAGTTCATGCCAAGTTTGAACGAAGGTTCGTTTCTATTGATGCCAACCAGCATGCCTCATACAGGAATAGAACAGAATTTAGCGTATATTGAAACACTCGATAAGCGTATCAGCAGCATTCCAGAGGTAGAAATGACTGTAGGAAAATGGGGAAGAGTCAACTCGGCTCTTGATCCTGCACCGACTCAAATGTTCGAGAACACCATCAATTATCGACCTGAGTTCATAGTCAATGAAGATGGTCATCGACTTCGATTTAAGGTGAACCGTGATGGAGCTTTTGTCCTAATTGACCAATCGGTCTACAATCCCAAAGAGGGTTTCCGTTTGATACCTGCCGACAGCCTCATATTGGATCGAAGAGGTGAATATTTTAGGCAATGGCGACCAGAGATCAAAAATGAAGATGACATCTGGAAGGAGATTATCAACCAATCTCATATACCGGGACTCACCTCAGCTCCGAAACTGCAACCCATTGAAGCCCGCACAGTGATGCTCTCTACAGGTATGCGTGCCCCCATGGGAATAAAAGTGTCGGGACCAGACCTGGAGTCAATTGAGCAAGGAGGAAAAGCATTGGAGGAGGCATTGAAAGAGGTACCCTCTGTACTACCCTCCACTGTGTTTTATGATAGAGCTGTGGGTGCTCCATATATTGAGATTGAACTGAACCGGCAACATATGGCACGCTATGGGATCACGGTATCAGATCTACAGGAGGTAATCAGTGCAGCTGTAGGAGGAATGCCCCTAACGACAACGGTGGAAGGTCGTGAGCGATTTCCAGTAAGACTTCGCTACCCAAGAGAGTTGAGAGAGAATCCAGAAGAGTTGGAACGTCTTATCGTACCAACTGCAACCGGAGCACAGATACCATTGGGAGAGGTAGCAGAGATCACTTACACCCGCGGGGCACAGATGATACAAAGTGAAAATACGTTCCTCATTGGATATGTAATTTTCGATAAAGTAGAAGGTAAAGCAGAGGTGGATGTGGTGCAGGAAGCCCAGAAAGTGCTTCGGGAAAAGACTCGGATCGGAGAACTCCAATTGCCAAAGGGGGTATCCTATAAATTTGCAGGTAATTACGAGCAACAGGCACGTGCCGCAAAACGGCTCTCCATTTTAATTCCGGTATGTCTTATTCTGATTATCATCATTCTACATTTTCAGTTTAAATCGTTCACCGCTGCCTTCATCCACTTCTCCGGGGTGTTTGTAGCATTTGCTGGAGGTTTCATTCTTTTGTGGCTCTATGGTCAGCCCTGGTTTTTGGACATCAGTTTTGGAGCTATCAACTTGCGAGATGTTTTCCAGATCCATCCCATTAACCTGAGTATTGCGGTTTGGGTAGGCTTCATAGCCCTATTTGGTATCTCCACAAGCGATGGAGTGCTCATGGGGTCGTTCATACACGACACTTTCTTGGAACGCAATCCCCAGACAACAGAAGAAATTAGGGAAGCTGTTGTTTTTGCCGGTTTGCGGCGAGTGCGACCTGCAGCTATGACCACCTCAGTCACACTCATCGCCCTGTTGCCTATCCTCACCTCCACTGGAAGAGGATCGGACATTATGGTACCTATGTCGATTCCAACATTTGGGGGAATGCTCATTCAGACTATGACCATCTTCATTGTTCCTGTATTACAGAGCATTTGGAGAGAATGGGCAGTTAAGAAACAGCGAAACATCAAAGAATAAAAATTGAAGCTATGCAACACACCATGCAACATATACGAACGACAATCATCGCAATATGCTTGAGCTTGCTATCGCTAACCGCTCAGGAGAGTGATTCACTCAACCTTTATCTTGAGATAGCAGGCAGAAATAATCCGGGGCTGAATGCAGACTTCCTGACCTACAAATCATCATTGGAAAAGGTACACCAAGCTGGAGCGTGGTCTGACCCTACAATGGAAATTGGCTTTTTCCTAAAACCAATGGATATAGTGGGTGGACGTCAGATAGCCGATATCACACTCATGCAGATGTTTCCCTGGTTTGGCACAAAAAAGGCAGCTCAAACTGAAGCCATTCACATGGCAAAGATGGCATACGAAAAATTTAGGGAAACAAGAGATAACCTCTACTTGGAAGTTTACACACAATGGTATCTACTTTCTACTTTGGAGGAACAACTCAACAACAACCGAGAGAATCTGGAACTGTTGAAACAACTTGAACAACTGGCCATTCGTAAAGTATCCTCTCCACTGAGTAGTTCCTCTTCGAGCTATAGTCTGCCTGTTCCCGCACCAACGACAAAAAGTACTGCTTCCTCTCAAACTGCTGGAAGTATGTCTGGTATGGGATCTATGAGCACTGCAACAAGTTCTTCTGAAAGTACATCCTCGGGGATGTCTGGTATGGGTAGTACAAGCGGAATGTCTTCAGGGATGAGCAATACGTCTCCAGGCATGTCCGACGTACTTCGTATACAATTGGAAATGGCTGAGATTGAAAGCAACATCGAGAGCATCCTTTCAGAGATAGAGGCGGAGAAAGCAAAATTCAACAGCTTACTGAACCGACCACTTACTTCGAATGTGGCATTACAGGACTCTATTACAAAAGTGGTATTCCATTTCGATGAGAAGATATCTATGCAGGAAATTGAGCAACAAAACCCAATGTTGGGTATGTTGGAAGAAGAAGAGATGGCTTATAAGGCTAAAGGGGAAATGGATAAGAAAATGAGTTATCCCATGTTCGGTATTGGTTTGCAGTACATGCTGATTGGAGGAAATAAAACGACAATGATGGATCAGGAAATGACACCCAAAATGAACGGAATGGATATGGTGATGCCAATGGTTTCCGTCAGTCTCCCTTTGTATCGGAATAAATACAAAGCACAACAGCGTGAGAGCCGCTATCAATGGCAAGCAGCACGGGAGAAGTATAAATCGACGTTGAATCAACTTCATTCTGATCTATTTAAGCAGAAACAGCAACTCGACAATGCAGAACGGAGGATTTTACTCTACCAAAAACAGGAAAAACTGGCTCGCACAGCCTATCAATTGCTATTGCAGGAGTATGTGTCGGCTAAAACCGACCTCACCAATGTGATTCAGGTTCAACGTCAACTGCTCGAATACCAGTTACGTCGGACTGAAGCTATTGCCGAGTATAATACAAAGGTGGCCAACATACAAAAACTACAATCTTTCAATCGTACAAACAATTAAAAAAAAGCCCTTTCATTATGGATAATAATAGAATAAAAGAGATTCGGAATAATCCCTATTTCAGAAATGGATTGATACTGCTTATTGGTATATTTCTTGGATGGCTTCTATTTTCAAGCGGGAATAGGAAAGGTTCATCATTGCATACAGCTTCATCAGAAGAAATCCACAATCATGATCACAGCAATGACCCAACAGTATGGACCTGCTCCATGCACCCCCAGATTAGGATGGAGGAACCTGGAGACTGCCCGCTCTGCGGAATGGATCTGATTCCACTTCAGACAACAGGTAGCGGTGATACATCCGTCGATCCTGAAGCAATTCAACTCTCGGCTGAGGCAGCTGCACTTGCTCATGTACAGACAACTGTAGTGAGTCGGCAAAATCCAGTAAAGGAGATCCAACTTTACGGAACAATTCACGTGGACGAACGTCTCTCTCAATCGCAGACCTCTCACGTGAGCGGACGCATCGAGAAATTGTTCGTCACGTTTACTGGCGAAACTGTTCGAAAGGGCCAACCCATCGCCACTATTTACTCTCCCGATTTATTGAATGCACAACAGGAACTCATTGAAGCCTACAAGATGAAGGATCTCCAACCTACACTCTTACAAGCAGTAAGAGATAAACTACGTTTATGGAAACTGACCGATGAGCAGATCGCACGTATTGAACAGTCGGGTGAAGTATCGCCACTAATAGATGTTGTTGCTACCACAAGCGGGATCGTGATTTCTAAGAATGTAAACCAAGGTGATTATGTCAATACCGGAACCGTATTGTTCGACATAGCCAACTTATCGCAAGTATGGGCTGTGTTTGATGCCTACGAGTCTGACCTTCCTTTCCTAAAGGTAGGGGACAGGCTGGAGTACACCCTTCAGTCGATCCCCGGCAAAACATTTTCGGGAAAGATATCCTTTATCAATCCTATTCTGGATCCTTCAACCCGTACAGCCAAAGTGCGTGTAGAAACTGCGAACCCCAATTTGGGACTGAAACCAGAGATGTATGCAAATGCAATCATTCAGGCACCACTTAAACAATATAACAACGAAGTTGTTATTCCCAAGTCGGCCATTCTTTGGACCGGAAAGCGTTCCATTGTCTATGTGAAACAGCCCGACACCGACACACCCGCTTTCTTACTTCGAGAAGTAGAATTAGGTCCATCGCTCGGTGATGCCTACGTTGTATTGAACGGTATTCGTGAAGGTGATGAAATAGTGACCAACGGTGCGTTTACAATAGATGCCAGTGCTCAGTTGGCCGGAAAACGCAGCATGATGAACAAAGAGGAAGGGGGAGAACATGCAATGCTGACTGTTCAAGGATTGTGTGAGATGTGTACCGACCGTATTGAGAAAGCTGCAAAATCGGTCGCTGGGGTCATCTCAGCCAGTTGGGATATTAAAACGAAGGAGCTACATCTTTCGTTCGACCCGGTAAAGACTTCGGTTGATAACGTTGCCAAAGTTATTGCAAAAGCTGGACATGATACAGAAAAATACAAAGCGGATAAGGATACATACGATGCCCTACCCGCTTGCTGTAAATATAGAGATTAATAATTCGTTTATTTAAAAATTAAAAGTTACAAAGATGAAAAAAGCAATTCTAGCAACTGTCGCACTGAGTACAGTTTTGTTTATTTCCTGCAACTCCGGATCATCTGGAAAGAATAATCAGACGGCAAACAATGAAACCGAACATGTACATTCACACCATGCGACAGCTGATGGTGCTCATGATGAGCACGCGCTACTTAATGTAAAAGGAAGTTGTGAAATGTGCAAAGAACGTATTGAAAAAACAGTAAGTGAAATAGAAGGTGTTTCTCTCGCAAGCTGGGATGGAGAAAAGCAAGTTCTGCACCTACATTACAACCCCGATATGACATCGACTGATGACATTGAAAAGGCATTGGCCAAGGTTGGTCACGACACCGACAATTACAAAGCAGAGGATGCAATCTATGATGCTTTGCCCGGTTGTTGCAAATACAGAACTCTATAATCGAGTATTTACCAAATAACTATTCTGGCCAGCCTACTGTCTGTGTCAGTAATACTTTCTGATTGGGTTTCAGTTTCAGCAGTTTGCTTAACGACTCTTTGTTAAACATGTTGCGAACAACTGAGCCCAATCGTTCAGAAGTACAGTAGAGAAATACGTTTTGAGCTACAAACCCCAGTGCCTGCATCAACGGTTTTCCTCCAGTCTTGCTAGGTGTTGGCAAGGATATATCTTGTGTACGCAGCATGTTGCAGATCAAGATTAAAGATAGAAGACAAATTAATTTTATTTTCTTACAACTTATTTAGTATAGAAATCGATTTACAGCCACATCTTTGAACATAAAACTATTGTCACTGACTCGCAGCGTTTCACCACTTTGAGTATTCACATTTCTTAGGGTAACCTCTTTTGTGATGATAAATGGATACTTTTCCACATGGGTTTCATCTTTCCTTTCTTTATTAAAATTGGCAAATATAGCAGGACCCCGATAGTCCTCCGGACACTCATCATCTTCAATTGTAAGACCATCGATAAGTATTTTTTTGGGCATATAGCAGGTGTATCCGAAGTCATGCTGACCAGAATTGGATCCTCCAATTAAATTCACATTCCCCGATTTTAAACCACGAGGTACAAATATGCAATTACGTATAATGAAATCTCCCTCCCAAGTGCTGCCATAGTCGGAGCGTAGATTAATGAGTGTAGTTCCTCTTATGGTGGAATTCTCCACAAGGAAAGTACCGCTACCAATGGCGTTTATACCTTGGTGACCTAACGTTGAATTACGAATGGTAGCATTGGCTACACCCATATGCGCATCGAAACGGGAAAAGATACAACCATCATACACCAGATTCTTGCAGTAGTTAGATCCCATTATTCCCCAATATCCGGAATCGTTGATATCGTTTGTTTGGCTACAATTTTCAAACGTAATATTTAATGCGCGGTTGATGTTGATATCATAGGAACCCATCGACACAGGAACTCCCGCCGAACCGATGGTGCTATAGACTTTATGACCTGTTAGAATGCAGTTTTTCACCGTTACATAGGCACAATTTGAGATGCTGATAAAACCTCCATATGGTGCACCATGATCACCTTCACCGGTAATGCGGTGCTCCAGACCATCCACAATTACATTCGATCGCTTGATTGCAATACCCCGAGAATAGTAATTGTATTTTGACTCCTCTTGATTGGCGATGGTAGTAAAAATACCACCGGCTATTGTCAACTTCGTTTCATCTATCGGGAGTACAACGATATCAGTTATTTGATCAAAATCCCAAATTATGGGAGTTTTTGCATCCACTACCCCGTTTTTATCCACAACAAACACATCAGTTTGCGAAGAGCCATTATTCTGATTGGCACCGTATCGGATGTAACGCTTTACATTTGAATCTGTAACAGTCACAAGACAAGGACCTGGCAATAGAATATCGACCTGTTGTTGATTCCGTTTTAAGGAGGTTAGGTTTGTAGGTTTAAATGACTGCTTGGATGAGTTAACCGAAAAAACATGCACATTGCGATCCTCAACATTGGTATCATCGATGATGAAAGAAGCTGTGCCAAAGTCTGTATTTGTCCGGATGTCGGCGGTCAACTTTTTCCCTCCTATATAGTATGTAGCATTGTCGTCGGCTTTTACCGACAAATTATGCTGGTTGGCAAATGCATGAGCAGCAACAATTTCCTCTATGTCGTCGCTCTTTCCGTCGCCTATAGCACCAAAATCGCTATAACTAACCCACCCCTTGGTAAGAATCTTCTGGATCTGATCCTGTGACGGTCCTTTTTTCGTAGATATTGACAATGTTTCATCTGTCAGGTCTCCTTTGATGGGTAAATTATGCCCGAATAATAGGGAGACACTACACTGAAGCACAAGGATAATCGGTAAAAAGTATGTCTGTTTCATGATTTATTTTGTAAAAAAAATGGTAAAAATGTCTGTAGACAAATTTACCATTTTTTTAGTTCATGCCATTGGCATCTTCAAAAAAAACTACTCTTCCATTAAGAATGCAAGTGGATCGGTCAGATACTCCATAACATGATAAATGAAACGAGTTGTTTCACCACCATCCACAATACGGTGATCCACAGAAAGTGAAAGTGGCATGATATGCCCAATCACAATTTGGTTATCCCTCACAATGGGCGTCTGCATGATTCTTCCGATACCCAATATGCCGGCTTGAGGATAATTAATAACAGGTGTAGCATAAATACCACCTATTGATCCGAAACTGGTAACAGAGAACGAGCCCTCTTTCATTTCATCAATGGTAAGTTTTCGTTTCCTAGCTTTATCTGCCAATTCCTCAATCTGCTGAGCGATTCGGAAAATAGACAGTTTGTCGGCATCCCGAATCACGGGTACCATCAATCCATCGGGAGCATCCACCGCAATACCGATATGGTAACGGTTGCGGACGATCATCCGATTATTTTCACTGTCAATCTGCGAATTGAGCTGCGGATGTTTCTTCAGTGCCATAGCCACTGCTTTCACAATAAATGCCAAATAGGTTAGCTTTACTCCCCTATCAGCAAATTTCTTCTTATATCGATCTCTAATAGCCATTAGTCCCGATATTTCAACCTCTTCGAATACAGACATGTGTGCTGCATTGTGTTTAGCATGCAGCATGTTTCTAGCAATGGTCTTCCGTATCTGGGTTAACGGAATATATGTCACATCTTCTTCCTTTGTCGTTCCATATTGAGGAACAAGCACAGGATTGGAAATCGCTTTTTTGAAATTCAGAATATCTTCGCTTTTTACTCTTCCCGAGGGCCCACTTCCCGGAACCAGGTTGATGTCAATATCCATCTCTTTAGCCATGGCTCGTGCTACCGGTGTGGCAAGTGCTTTACGCTTCTCTGTTGCAGATGTTTTATTCTCTTGTACCGCTTCGCTACTTGCAGGTAATATGGCATCCTTATCGGCTACCTCCATGGTTCCCACCACAGCACTGGCATCGTCATCACCTTCAGCAATAGCCTCTCTGATTGTCTTCTCCTTATTTGATTCGGTTGACAGCTCATTCTGTGGTGAAACAGCAACAGTTGTCTCTATTTCTACAAGTGGGGTTCCCACTTTAATGACATCACCTACATTGCCATGTAAAACAGCCACTATACCATCGCGAGGTGATGGAATATCGGCCACTACCTTGTCGGTTTCCATCTGTACAAGAGGGTCACCTTCGTTTACTTGTTGTCCTTTTGTGACATACCATTCTAGGATGGTGCCTTCTTCGAGACCTTCTCCCAAATCGGGGAAATTAAAAATATATCTCATCAGATTCTCTTTTTTTTAATTGATGTTGAAACGAGCAACAGCAGGATTAAAATTTGAAAGTTTTTTCAATTTCGTAAAAAATACGATCCGGATGAATAATGAAATAGTGCTCTCCCTGTGCCAGTGGCACAATGGTGTCGAATCCCATAACCCTACGTGGAGGTGCCTCCAAGTATAGGAACGCCTCTTCATTGGCAATGGCAATCAGTTCTGAACCCACACTGAACGATTCATGTGCTTCGGCTACCACAACAATACGGCCTGTTTTTCGTACCGATTTACGAATGGTTTCCCTGTCAATGGGATAAATGGTGCGCAAATCGATTAATTCTACTGAAATTCCTGCCTCCTCGCCCATCGCGATGGCTTTCTGACATTCACGAATCAAGGCTCCAAATGCTACCACAGTCACATCCGAACCTTCTTGAATCACTTTCGCTTTACCCAGTGGTAAGCTATATTTTTCGGAGGGAACCTCCTGTTTAATGGCACGATAGATTCTTTTTGGCTCCATGAAAATGACCGGATCGTTACTCTCGATAGCCGCAATCATCAATCCTTTTGCATCGTAGGGTGTGGAGGGTATCACCACTTTGAGCCCGGGTATATGAGCAAAAAGCGCCTCCGGACTGTCAGAATGATGCTCCAGTGCATTGATCCCACCCCCATATGGGAAACGTATAACCATGGGCACGTTGAACTTACCCCTGGATCGGTTTTGTATTCTTGATACGTTCGATGCTATCTGGTTAAAGGCAGGAAAGGTAAATCCTTCAAACTGCAGTTCCACAATTGGACGGAGACCGGAGACGGCCATTCCCAGTGCAGTACCTACTATTCCCGACTCAGCCAAAGGTGAATCGAACACACGTTCCACGCCATATTTTTTTTGCAACCCTTCTGTCACACGAAACACACCACCTTCAACACCCACATCTTCACCATATATAACAACGGTCGAATCTTCTTTTAATTTGATATCCAAAGCGTTATTAATCGCTTTAACCATGGTCATCACACTCATCTCCTGTTCTCCTTCCAGTTTAAAAATTCTTCGTATTCGGCTTTTTGTCTCTTCAATTCGTCCGGCATATCGGTATACATATGGTCGAAGACATCATCGTAGGGATATGCTTTATTTTTTTCAGCATCCAGAAACTGACCGGTAATCTCCTTTTTATATTCCTCCGTCAATTTCTTTTCGTCGATGGTAAAGATTCCCTTTTTCTCCATGTAGCGTTTCAGCCTCAATAATGGATCGGTCAGTCCCCACTCATTCTCTTCTTCTTTTTTTCGATACTTGGAAGGATCATCGGAGGTGGTGTGAGCACCTAGTCGATAAGTAAATGCTTCAATCAGCACCGGACCATTGCCGGCTAATGCATGTGCTGCTGCAGTCTGATATGCCAGATACATGGCAAAGAAATCGTTTCCGTCTACTTTAATACCAGGAATACCGAAAGCAACCGACTTTACTGCAAGATTAATAGACTTGGTCTGAGACCTCACCGGCACAGAAATAGCGTACTGATTATTTTGAATTGTGAAGACAACCGGAACCTGCCATACACCGGCAAAGTTCAACGCCTCGCTGAAGTCACCTTCCGAGGTACCACCGTCACCAATAAAAGTGAAGACAGCTTCATCTTTTTTCCGGTATTTCACAGAATATCCGATGCCGGTAGCGTGATGTAGCTGGGTACCAATTGATATAGCAATGGGCAACGTGTGGTTTGCATTTTGAAAACTGCCCCCACGCTCATTTCCCAAATAAAAGAGGAACATCTCTTTCATAGTTACGCCCTTAGCCAGAAGGGTCCCCATCTCCCGGAAGGCTGGTACCAACCAATCTTGCTCTCTGATGTGCATGCCTGCAGCAATATGGATGGCTTCCTGTCCTAAATTGGGTGTATAGGTATACATGCGTCCCTGCCGCTGATAAGAGACTGCCATTTCATCGGCAATTCGCTCATAGAGCATTTGTTTATAGGCTTCAATGACGATTGCATCATTGAGAGACGGCATGTACTTTGGGTTGACTACCTCTCCATCGTTATCGATAAGAGAGAGCATTTTATTTTCGAGGGGGTTAAAGTCACGAAAAATGGCAGGTAAATTTTCTTGAATCATTTATCTGTTTATTTGAACGAATTTTATAGTAAGCTGTGATTATTCGCTTCGTATATAACATTCCGGCAAAAAAAATGTTTTAGCCAAAAAATAAACAGATCATAAAAAAAGTGAGTCATGACTGTCATTCTGATAGTCATGACTCACTTTTCGACCTTTATAATGCTACCTAATCAAATATTTCTAATGTTTCAGACGTAGCACATTTACAAGTATTTTTTTCATTTTTCTACGCCCATTGCATCCAAGATTCGGAGAGGGATATCGGTATTATCCATTTTACCTTTAAATAGTTCTTCCCCTGCACCAATTGCATACACTGGAACATAAGCAGCGCTGTGACTTGTACTTGCCCATCCCAATCGTGCTAAACTGTTAAGAAGTGCGATAGCTTCAGAAGCAAGCTTTTCGTCTGACTGATACAATGTTTGTTCCATGGTTTGATCACCTTCTACGAAACTCTTCTTGTATCTCTCATATAGTTTTTGTTCCTGTTCTTCAGTTACCGGAACCTTGGTCCACAATCCTAAATTTGCAGACAAAACTTCCTTTACCTGTTCCCAAGTGACCGGTTTACCGTCGTTTGTTCTTAGTTTCTTGATAAAGCTTGACAATTTTGATTTGGAGACCTTTTGATATTGCAAATTCGCAAGATTCAAAACATATCCACCTGCACCCAATGCAATTCCACCAGTATCATGATCGGCAGTAACTACAATCAAGGTTTCATTAGGATGTTGAAGGTAAAATTGATAGGCAATCTTTATCGCATTGTCAAAATCTACAATCTCATGAATAGTAGTAGCAGCATCATTTGCATGAGCTGCACCATCTATCTGTCCTCCTTCTACCATCAGGAAGAAACCATTATTGTTGTCTTTGTCTAAGATTCGAATTGCACATTCTGTTATCTGGGCAAGTGTCAAATCTTCATTGGTACGATCAATCGCATAAGGTATACTATTGTTGCTTTTCTCTCCCTTATTGATTAATATCACTTTATCTTTCAGATCCTTATTCGCAACAAAAGCGTCATATCCACGAACAACTGTATAACCAGCACGGTCAATTAAATTAAAAATGTTATCAGCAGGTGTTTTATCGAACAATATCTCCGGATTGGTGAGTCCTGAGCCAGCAAAGAAGTCAAAATTAGAATCCAGCAAGTCAAAAGCAATCTCATACCCCATATTTCTATCGGCACGGTGTGCATAAAAAGAAGCTGGTGTTGCGTGATTGATGGACACAGTGGTTGTGATACCGACCTTCATTCCCTGTTGTTTTGCTTTTTCTGCGATTGAGGTCACAGGTGTATTGGAAGCATCAACCCCAATTGCTCCGTTATTTGTTTTGCTACCTGTTGCAAGAGCTGTACCTGCAGCTGCAGAATCGGTTACTCCATTAGAAGTTGAGAATGTGGTTGCATAACTTGCAATGGGAAATTGGGTAAAAGTAAGAGGAGTTACTCCAATCCGTCCTTCCAATTCTGCATGATAAACCTCAGTAGCGTTCACAGTGTTCAAACCCATTCCGTCTCCAATAAAATAGAAAACATACTTTGCCTGTCCGTTTATAGAAGCGGAAACACATAAAATGAACAGTAGAACAGAGAGAAATTTTTTCATTTTGAAATATTTAAATATGTTTTTGATAATACACAAATAAATTTATACATTACAAAACTACAATAGAATGAATAAATATAAGTAATTCAAGTTTCGCAAGTAAAAA
>DBQD01000004.1 GCA_002305715.1 Proteiniphilum sp. UBA1403
GGTGATTCAGCTTTTGTTTATCTGCTTAAAACTGAGAAACCGCAGGAATTTGAACGTCATCCGGTAAAGATTGGTCTCTCTGACGGTATCAAGATAGAAGTAATTGATGGTTTGAAAGCGAACGACAAAATTCGCGGGACCGAAATTGTTGAAGAAAAGAAGTAATAACCAACTCACTACATAGATAGGAGTCAACCACATATACTATGCAGATCAAAATAATTGTCACTAGCCTGTTACTCACCTGTGGTACCCTCTTTGGGATATCGGCACAGCGGCAGTACACCTTAATGGATTGCATCGATATTGCCTTGGAGAACAACCGCAATATCAAACAACAGGAGTTGAACCGGCATCAACGGGAGATTGCCTATAGCCAGGCACGTGCCGACCTGTTGCCCAACTTGAATGCATCGATTGGACAGAACTTTGTGTTTGGTCGCTCAATCGGTCTCGACAACGTATACGAGAACACTAACTCTTCGCAGAGTAGCTTCAGCCTTGGAGCCAACATTACTCTCTTCGACGGGTTACGTATGAAGTACAACATCGATGCACGAAAAGCAGATATGCATGCCTCGGAAGCCGACTTAGAGAAGATGCGCGACGATATTATTATGAGCGTATCGTCCGCCTTCTTGCAGGCTCTGCTCAACCGGGAGTTACTGCAAATTGCCGAAACCCAACTAGAAACCACTCAAGCCGATCTTGCACGCCGTACCGAATTGGTGAAAAGCGGAAAGATGGCACAAGGAGAGCTCTTTGAGCAGGAAGCACAACTTGCCAAAGAGGAGCTCAACAGGGTGCGTGCGGTCAGCAACTATAAGTTGGCATTACTCGACCTTGCACAAATCATGGAACTGGATGAGTTTGACGATTTCGATGTGGTAGCTCCACCTGCCGACTCGCTCATCAGCGAATCATCGTTACTCACTTCCAAAGCTGTCTATGAAAGTGCGCTACAGAACCGACCTATCATCCGGAGCATGCAATATAGAATTGAAAGTAGCGAGAAAGAAAAGCTTATGGCAAAGGCACAACTCTATCCATCGCTCTCATTTGGCGCCAATATTGGTACCGGATACTATAACATGAGCGGAAGAGACAACAGTCCTTTTAATACGCAATTCCGCAACAACATGAGCAACTCTCTTGGCTTCAACCTTCGTATACCCATTTTTAACAAGTTTCAGGTAAAAAATAACATTCAGTCTGCAGAACTGGCAATCATGAATACGCGCATTGAAATGGACAAGACGAAACTGGAACTCCGCAAGCAAATTGAACAGGCATATTACAACGCCTTAGGAGCCAAAAGTCGTTGGGAAGCCGCTCAAAAATCGGTCGAAGCAAGCAACGAAGCCTATCGCTTTACCGAAGAAAAGCATCGAAATGGACGTGCCAACACCTATGAGCTGACCTTGGCAAAAAACAACCAAACCCAAGCTCTTGCAGAAGAAGCGCAGGCCAAATACGAGTATGCTTTCCGATTGAAAATACTTGAATTGTTAAAAGACTGATTCAATGTAACCAATAAGAGAGATTGTAGGTCATATAAAAAAAATGAAAAAGATGAAGAAATTATTTTTATTCACACTCGTTACCCTTCTTGCAGTAAGTAACAGTACTTATGCACAGTCGCGACGCGCCACCGATCAGTTTGATGTGTCAAACTTCACCGCCATCGAAACATCGGTGGTAGGCAATATTCAGATCAGGCAGTCATCCAAAACCACTTTCACCGCCGAAGGTAGTGAAGATATGCTTAACGCACTCATTGTACGGATGGAAAATGACAAATTGGTTATCGACATGAAGGAAAACTTTTTTAATAATCTATTCCGCAAAAGAACAAAGAATCTGGCGATTTCCATCACTACCCCCAACCTTACACGTATTGAGTCGGAAGGTGTTGGAAACATCGTACTTGACGGCACTTTTAATACACCCGAATTGAAAATCGAGTCGGACGGTGTAGGTAACATTACGGCAGACAACCTTCTAACTAGAAAGGTAGTTGTTGAATCGGATGGTGTAGGCAACGTTACCTTGGGGGGCATAGCTGATTTCGTTGATATTAGTTCCGATGGTGTGGGTAATGTAAATACCATTAAATTAAAAGCGAAACGTGTTAAGGTAGATTCCGACGGTGTAGGAAATGTAAACTGTTATGCTTCAGAATATATCAAAGTAAACTCCGACGGCGTAGGAAATGTAACCTATTACGGAAAACCAGCAAAGACTGAATTCTTCAAAAATGGAATTGGAAAAATAAAAGCAGGCGAGTAACACCTGCCTATTAAGAACAATACTCTACTTCTAAATTACAAAAAACTGGGACCGGGGGCTTGCGAAAGTCTCCGGTTTATTATAAAAGGAGCGTTAATTCACAACTGTATGGGAAATATATAAAAGATACTTCAATTTACATTTCAATTTTCCCCACTGCGTCTTCCGATTACAAATCATAATATATTGTATATATGAAATATACTCGATGTATTTAACTGATTCTTTTTTATAATGTCTGATCACTACTGTCCGGTTTAATTTT
>DBQD01000019.1:0-38836 GCA_002305715.1 Proteiniphilum sp. UBA1403
AATCTTTTGAGACAGCCCCTTTTTGTGAATAGAACTTTCCGCTTCTTACTTTTCAGCGCTCTCATCTTCAGTGGGTACAATCAGTTTGTATCCCTTTCCGTGGATGTTAATTATCTCAATGTTTGGTTCTGGTTTCAACAATTTACGCAGTTTTGTGATGTACACATCCATACTACGAGCATTGAAGTAAGTATCTTCTTCCCATATCTGTTTCAATGCGTGATTACGTTCAAGAATGTCATTTGCATGTGAGCAAAGGAGTGACAACAATTCCGATTCCTTGGTTGTAAGCTTGGTTTGCGTATCACCAATAACCAAAATTTGTTTCTGTGTGTCGAAAGACATTGTGCCAAAATTGTATACTTGCTGCTCTTTACTTTTCTTACCTTTCACACGACGAATGATTGCCTCAATGCGTAAAACCAATTCTTCCATACTGAAAGGTTTGGTGATGTAATCATCGGCCCCCGCTTTAAAACCTTCCAACACATCTTCTTTCATATTTTTCGCGGTAAGGAAAATCACCGGAATTTCCGTATTAATTGTTCTGATCTCCTTTACCAGCGTAACGCCATCTTTCTTAGGCATCATAACATCTACAATGCACAAGTCATATTTCGTTTTTACAAATCCTTTGAAACCGGCCTCTCCATCGGGAAACAGATCGGTATCAAACCCTTTTGCCTGGAGGTATTCTCTCAGTAGCATGCCAAGATTTTCATCATCCTCGCATAAAAAAATTTTTAATTTCTCTTCCATATCATTTATCTTTTATTACGGGTAAACTAATTATAAATTTTGTTCCTTTACCTAATTCGCTTTCGGCACGAATGGTGCCATTCACGTCAGTTACAATTTTCTTTACGTATGCTAAACCAAGGCCGAAGCCTTTTACATCATGCCGGTTACCTGTATGAACGCGGTAAAACCTTTCAAACACTTTTTTTGCATCCTCTTTTTTCATCCCGATACCGTTGTCTTCCATCGAAATAATGATTTTGTTTCCCTCATTTCGGGTACGAATCATTAACTCCGGCGCTACATCCATTTTCCTATATTTCAATGCATTGTCAAGAATGTTGAAAAGAACATTGGTGAAATGCATTTCATCTACCTTAATGGTTGAGTTCTCAGCCTGTAGATCAATATCGAGGGTGCCACCCAATTTCTCGACTTTCAGTACGTGCGTGTTGGCAACACTTACTACCAAGTCGTTCACATCCAATTCTTTCATCTTCAAAGTAGTCTTCTGTTTATCGAAGAGCGACATTTGAAGTACCTTTTCCACTTGAAAACTCAATCGCTTTGTCTCATCGTAGATTACACCAGTGACATGCTTGAATACATCGGGTGATTTCAGAATTGACTCATCCTTGAGCATCTGGGAAGCGAGTGAGATCGTTGAGACGGGTGTTTTCAGTTCATGTGTCATGTTGTTGATGAAATCATTTTTCATCTCAGACAAACGCTTCTGTCGGAACAGCGATACCACCGTAAATATAAACGTTATCAGCAAGATAAACGTAAATATAAGCGAAGGTATAAAAAAGGAAAGTTCACTGTACACATAATTCCTTTTCGTTGGAAAATAGGCTCTTAATCTGTTCAATTTTGCTGGCGGATCATTTGGAAATAGAATTTGTGTATAGACAGCATCCCGGTATTTTGTGGAAAACCCGGGTGATGAATAAATCACCTTGTTGTTAAAGTCCACTATTTGAAAACTGAATGGCTCATTCAAACCGTTGTATGAGAGCTCATACCGAATATATTGTTCCACACGATTAAAATCGATGCGGTTCTCAATCGGTTCGCTACTTGCACGGTTCAGAATTTTTAAGATTACCTCATCCAGCAGCGCCCGTTCATGCAGATATCTTTTTGATAGTGATTGCTGCATATCATATTGTGTTTTGGAGATTGTACCGCCGACTCTGTTTGGCGATAGAAAAACCCTGTCACGTTGATCTCTTGGACGAAAGGACTGTTTCATGATATCCATCGCTAATCGTGTCTCACTTCCATCGGGATTGGTAATTGCAGTGGTTGTTTGCTCACGGGTAATTTGTGTTCCCTGAGGTTGGGTGTACTGCGAATACCTGTTTTCCGATTCAATCATGTCCTGTTCCAGGTAATCTCGCGTCTGATCCTGCTCAAGGTCTCTCATCACATTATACAGACTTCGTGTTACCTGTTCATCGAACTGTTGTGAGCGGATGGCCATGCTTGTTCGCATATATCTTACCTGTAAAAACAGCAAAGCAAGAAATGCGGACAACATCACCAGGGCAAGCAACCAAATTGTCGATTTTTTCATCTTACTTACTCCTTTTTACGTTCAATTTTGTATTTCAAAGATCGTTTGTTGCTTTTAATTTAACAAATAAACGACTTTTTTGTTTAACATATCCTCTTAAAATTAAAAAAAAGCGTAAAAAAACAGTACACTCTTCAATAATTAAGATAAATTAAGCATTGGAGGGTGTTGTTGGGTAATATTTAGAATATAACCGACTCCATCAACTATTCTTTTAACAAGTCACCACTTTTTGCAGTGTTGTTATTGGTTTAGGTTAAACCGCAAACTTATTCCTGCACTTGTGTTGGCTGTAGCATAGCTTCCGGATGAGACAAAAGGCCTATTAAGGACCTTATCATAGAACGCTCGCAAGGTTGTTGTACTGCTCAAAGCATAATCTGCCGCAATACGGATGGATGTGGTTTGTATTCCACCGATAGCCTGTGTGAAACCGCTTTCAATCTTTCGGATCAGTGAACGGGTAACTTTGTGTGAAATATCCAATTTTAGGTTTAGGTAATTGTTGAATTGAGTGCTAGAACCCTCTGTTAGGGTGTTGCTCAGTCCTTGTGAATTGAGACGACTCCTTCGTGAAGCATTGTTGCTCATTGAACTAATGCCGAGAATACGATCGAAGTGAGCAATACGATAACCCAGTCCCACTACCATATCATTATCGCTTGTCTCCACAATCTGTACCGACGAAAGATTCAGGTTCACTGTCCTTGTGCGATTAATTCGAACACCCAAATCTAGATCGTTTAGAAACATACTTCTCATTTCGATGAGTGGATTGAAACTTTCCACAATACTTACCGATGAGATATCGAAAGGCGAAGATGGGATCGGAGCACCAGAAGTGGCATCGCGAATAAAGCCCAACATATCGTCATCACCTGCAGGTACCCAACTCAAAAAGGAACCAAAAGATCCTATTCTATATTGCGATACATATTGATGGTTTATCGTAAGTGATCGTAAGTGCAATTGCAACGATGGAAATGCCGATGTAAGACTGTAATTAACGTTCCAGTTTGGCAATATTGAAGAAAATGCCGGAAAAATGTCTAGTCCTATCTTGGTAGGATCCTTACCCATATATGCTGCCAAGAAAGCAGGAATCAACACATTGGCCGAATTGCGATGTACATCCCCCACGCTTGTATCAAAAGGTTTTCCTGAAAGGCTACTCTCTGTAAGAAAGCCTTTGGACGGATAACTGGTCGTTACATATTTTGCACGTACCCTATTGGCCAACTCTTCCCGATAACTCTGCAATTTACTGAATGCCGCAGACCGATAGTTGTTTTCTGCGGTGCCATGTTCAAAAGCCGAAGCAGTTGAAACAATGCTCATGGCAAAACTACCACCTCCAGTTGTGGGCATTCCGTCGAACATGAACTGCATTTCAGTCCGTCTATTCTGTTCATGCAATGCATGTAGATTGATGCTTAGGCCCGGAATCAGGTCAATGCTGGCATCAAGTCGTTTACTCTGTGTACGGTTAAAAATTGCCGGTCGTATGTTCTCCTCGTTAATCACCAATAGATTATTGTTCAAGCTTTTTCGCACGAACTGCTCACCACCTTCCAAGCCAAAAGCAAAAGTCAGTCCAGGTTGAAGTGCTGTCCCGCTTCGCTTTTGCCCGAAGAAATCCCCAATTATGGGGTTGTACCCTGGAAGATCGGTCCGCATTTTGTATCCCATTTGAAAATTTATCTGTCTCACCATTGTTGCCAAGTGTATAATAATTTGTGTCACACCGTCCATACTCTTTCCGAATCCGGGACTATTATTCCGCTGTCTGTTTCCTGAGCTACTTCCAGAGCGGTTGTTTGCTTGTCTCAGAAAATCAAACTTGTTGTAAAGTGTATTCAAGTTAAACCGACTCTGCAACGAGTAGGATAGATCATTTTGCAAGAAGTTCCCTATATTTACCTGTTCAACCAAGGCACCCCGCTCCCAACGATATCCAGCGTTGTAGGCTGCACTACCGGTAATCCAGTTCAGTGCCTCAATTTGCATAAAGGGTAGTGTGTAGGTAATGTCGGTAGTTTGTATATATCGAAGCGGTTCACCCAGATCACGAATACTTTGCATCACTGTATCTTTCCACACCTCATAGTCACTTCGGTTAATTTCCCTGTTCACCTGCAGGTAGGGCTCCTCTATTTCTGCCACCGTCCCGCTTCGAAACGAAGCGTACAGGTTTCTTGTCACATCCCAAGTAAGAGAAAAATCTCTGTCCCAATAAAAATCGCTGCTGAATGAGAGATAGGTATCTTGATTGCGCAACTTCGTCTCCTGATAGTGCCTTGTAATATGGTTGCTTATCCTGATATTACTTGGTAGGAATTTGAATTGAAGTTTACCCCATGGTTTCAAGTTCGGGCTGTAATTGTAATTCGCCTGAAGCTTGAAGTCTTTGACCGATGTATACTCTGTATCTGGTCTGCGATGTGTTTCTTCGTTTCTTGAAAAGCCGAAGACGAAGTTAGTTGGGTCGTACGGCATGGGAATTTTACTCTTTAAATCTACCTTTACATTATGTAGTGTCAGGCTTTGCATGCTACTGTGTGTGTGAGAAATATTTTTCAACGAGTCGCGCATCGCCCTGTTGACGCTATTTTTCAATGTTTCCTTCAACAGGATATCCTGGTTGAACGGATCATAGAGTGGGGAAGAGGATTCGTTCGACCAGACATAGTTAAGCGGAGCAATTATCTTTACTTTTCGAGGTAGAAATCGTCCCAGCTCTAGGTTTAGGGTGAAATGTTGTGCATAGTAATCATCGTTTCGTCGTTGCTGCAAACGATGGTCGATCGCTCCAAACCCGGCTGTTTCCGTACGTCCCGAGTAATGAATCACCCCCAAATCAGAGAGTGTTAGGTTCACATCACCTTGGGCAGCCCAGCCACTTTTTTCATCGAACTCACTCAATCTCATCTCGTTCACCCATATTTCTCCCGATCGCTCATCTCGACTATTATTCCGTATACCGATCATCAGCACCTTCACCTCTGCCAACGAAGGATTTCCCACTATCCGTATCCTGTTATCCGGCTTCTCTGGATCGTTTTGCGTGAATGGTTTAAAGATGTCGATACTTTTTCCGGAGGATTGATAAGTATTGCGACTGATTTTCAATTTTGTGAACAGATCCAATGAGAAGTCGAACATATTTTCCATTGGCCAAACTGCCATCTGTCCCGCTGCAGTATGACTACTATATTGTCCCGGCTGGGTAATACGCAATGGAATCTCATATTCGTAGTAGTTATTCCGGTAGTCTGATCCCAGACGTAGAAAGATCGAAAGCTCCCCATCCTGCAACATGTTCGCATCATCCTGCAGAGCTTCTGCATGAACAAACATTTGCAAACGCTTGTAGCGACGCAGATCGTGTAGGCTATTTTTATACACCGCACGCGCATCACCCGGGTCTAAGCTGTTTACTTTCAAGGAAAGCGACTGCTCGTTCTCCTGTCGCAATTGCGGCTGTCCCGGATCCAGAATACGCGTCACACCCGGTGGCAGAAGGTAGTTTACTGGTGTGCGACTGCCATTCTCTTCAATGTTCACCGCTGAAATCTCTAGGCTTCCATTCCCTGCAATTGCTCCACCGGTCATCAAATCGTTGTTATAGCTTCGCCATTCGCTCCGCACTAGCTCCAGTGTCGCAAACCGTAGGAACGTCGCTTCCTCGAAGCCGGTCAGGAACATGCGCATAAAGCGGATGTTGTTAAATCCCTGTATATTGCCCACGCGACTTTGGTATTCCCTGATTGGTATTCTGAACTGATACCAAGTTACACGACTATCTTTCCCGTTGCGCAACCGCACACTCACTTCCCGTTTATCGGTGATGAAGTTAGAGCCCACCACCAGATCTTCCGGACGTAGTGATACCTTGTACTGGTAATATGCTTCATTCCCGTTCATGGTATTATCATTGTCAATATCCTCCACGTCCGGCGTCGTGCGTGCCGCACTGTGATAGGGGTCATTCTCTTTTGGTGCCAGCGAGTTACCCTCTGTGTTATTGTAATATTTGTAGCGTTCCAGGATACTCAACTGCAGCTTGTCCTGTTCCTCCCCCCGGTAATGCCTGAAGCTGTCACCTGCCGGATCATTAAGTGGCGAATGGGCATCTTCCTCCATTCGCGATAGTGTTTCACCCGATAGTCTCAATTTCAGTTCATTTAAATAGTTCGCATACGTCGGAAACCGCTTCTCCTCCTCACTGCTCAACCCGTTCAGTCCCACATCCTGCAGACGCCTCGACTCCATACCCAGTGAGTTGTCGAAGCCATAGACAGTGGATTGTCGCTTGGGATATTTCCCCCATACAGAAGTTCCCACAGCAGTCGTATCCTCATTCACCGGCAAACCATTCTCAAAAAACTTCATTCCATCTTTCAGGATATCCTCTGAAATCTCACCCAAATTAAAATAGAGATCACCTCCTTTTGCTGAGTTCAACGTATCGTTCACAAAGGGATCCATCAGCCAGAACTCAATATATTCAATGTTGGCCGCCTCAAAATCGCGGATGTCCAACCGACGTGTAATGCCGCCCCAGCGCTTCCTAGGATTACGAAGTAAACCATTGCCGTCGACATCGGTATCGAGGTTGTAGGGTCCTCTTTCATTTGGATAGTAAGAAAGATTCAACACCGGCAGGGTGGTCGGCTGACCGTATATTGCATCCCTATTGGGAAAGATCTCTCGTTCGTAAACCTCACGTACCCTGTGATCCGACAGCTGTTCCGTATCATTCCGGATATATGCTGGTGTAAGGTTGGAGTTTTTTCGTGTGAAAATACCGTCTATGTAAAACCAGGCTAGGTGTGCCCTGTTCTTTCCATACTCAATGTTGTTGGATAGTGAGGCCTCCGGAAAAAGCGCTGAGGCAGAGTTGTTATAAGGCGTTGATGCGAGTGACCATGCATAGGGAGTACGCAAGTCGATGGATGAGGTTGAAGATTCAAAATCATCGATATAGGAATACCCTCCGGTATATTTGTTCTTGTAATGTCCTGGTAACAATTGTGCAAAATCAAGATTCACCGTCAACTCCGAAGGCGCTGTCGCCTCCACAAACGGAAGCATGTCGAGGAGGTTGGTGAGGAGATGCAACTGCTTCTTAAAGTCCATGTGCGTCCCCCACAACGTATTTTTGGCCGACTCATCTCCAAACGCCGCCTTCATGGTGAGCGGCTTTTCATAGTAATGCATCAGTGTGGCATTCATTGAAAGATACTTCGAGAAAGCGTACTGTAAGTCAATTCCCATCAATGTCTTCCGTTGCATCTGCGTCAGCAGCTGACTCTCGAGCGTCACGCTCACCGGCGTTCCTGCCGATAATATAGCCTGATTGATGATCTTCACCGTGCCGGATAGATAGTCCACCGTATAATCGATGCCCTCAGTCAGTGGCATACCTGCAGCAGTCACCCTCACCGATCCCCGCGCCACATTCATCGCATTGAGGTTAATCTCCGATCCCGAGGAGCCTCTGTATTCTCCGCTGATACGAAACTTGTTCTTCTCTGGAAGCTGCCGTGCAACTGTCAGTGTGGAGTCATACAATTCCTGGTATACATACTTCTCCGCAATCAGGTCGTTCCCGATCATCTTGCGCAGGTAGGACCCAAACGGCTCTACAACCGGAAAGATAATCAACCCATTCTCTGGATCCACCGTATAGCCCTCCAGGAAGTCGAAGTTACCATCTGGAGAAGGGTCATTCCGACTATTTAGCCGATCGAGGTGCAGCAACTGCAGCAGCAACTTGTCTCGTAGACCACTTTCAGGAAGGAAATTCAGATAAACCCCGGCCGTATCACTTTGCCAGGTAACTTGCAACCGGAACAAATCGCGTTGTACATTATAGGCCCCATGTCCCATGGAGTAGATGTTTTTCATCATTAGATCCCATGTATGCGACTTTGGCGAAAGCGACACCGGCTTAAGGAGTTTCAAGAAAAGGGCTCTATTGCTGTTGTTATCCGTTTTACCGGAGTTGCCGTTACCGTTGTTATCGTTACCATCGTTGCCGCTGTCACTGCTATTGCCTGAGCCTTCACCACTTACATCCGTTGAAAATTCACCCACCTGAAATACCTCTCCCCTAAATGTATACTCATACGCTACTGCCAGCACCTCATCCGGATGCAGGGGCATATTAAGGGAAATGTATCCCAGTTGAGGTTGGAAGGTGTACTCCGAAGGAGCAAGCAGACGTGCATTCTCCAATTTCTCGTAGTCCACTCCCTCAATCACGCTGCTAGGTAGAACATGTACCACCTCATCTGGTACCCTCGCTCCGGACCAGATACTTGTTAGTTGTTCATACAATGAGTTTGCTCTATTGTAAGGTATCTCCACTGAACCTTGCGGCATCCACTCCGTATGATGAATATGCTTCCACTCCCCCAGATCTGCAAATGCCACTATGTTCCTCGCCTGTGCATAATCCCCTCGTTTGTTTGTGACCCACACCTCTATTTTTGTGATTGAGACCGCCGACTGGATATAGGGTGCCTTTTCCAGTGCATCATCGTATTTTTCACGAAACCAATACCCTAAAAAGAAGTGCTTATTCTCCTCATACTGATCTGCCGAAAACTCATAGGGTATTGTCTGCACTCCACCGCGTGTGTTGATGGTCTGCGACTCCGACTGTTGTTGTGAAAAGAGGCTGTTTATGCGAAGTTTTCCAAACTGCAGCTCCGACTTAATTCCAAACAGCGCATTTCCTGCCTGAATAAGTGAGTTTTTGGTTTGCATACTCACATTCCCCGCCTCTATACGTTGAATAATCTCATCTTCGTTTCCCTGATAAGCCAACTTCAGTTGTTTACTTTGAAAGTCGAAAGAAGCCTCCGTGTCGTAATGAATGTCGAAGTCAATTTTGTCACCTACCTTCGCATTCACATTGAGTTGAATCTGTTGGTCGAAGTCGAACATACTTCTTTTTCGTGCCCGTTGTGGTAGCGTTGGGTTATCAGTCACATTTCTGTTCATCCCTGCTGATATCTCCACCGAACCTTGCGTGGTGAGTCGCAAACCACCTATTCCAAATGGATTGCTTGATCGATTATTTTTCTTTCGTAATTGAGCAGGGAGAGTAGGCTTTACAAGAGGTTGCAGTGTTGTTTGCAATGTATCAGCCCCCAGTGCGTTACGTTTCCTGAAATAATCAGTCTGTCCCTTTCGCAGCCTATATTCCATATATTCCCGCGGAGACATGGAGTAGGGGGTCCCCACCACAATTTCACCAATTTTATCTTCAAAGATGTAGCTGTCAGAAAGATAATCATAGCGCACCTCAGTCCGTATACCCAGTCTGTTCGATTGGGCATGCATTACCTCTGTCCCGTTCATCCCGAACGAGAGAAAGAGCAGTAATATGTACATGAATCTTTTCAGAGAAACAACAGCTATACGATTTTAACCTTTAAACTCGTATTACGTAATCAGTCCGCTGTCTATAATCTCTTTAATGCCTCTTTGATGATGCCTTCCACCGGCAAAGAAGGCGATTCGCTGATAATTTTTGACACCACTTTTTGCGAAGCAGTCTGTACAAAACCGAGCATTACCAATGCGGCTACAGCAGAGTGTCCCACTTCGGTAAGATCCGTCTTGGTTGGTAGTTGAATGGTTCCGCTCTCGTCGGTAAATTTTATCTTGTCTTTCAGGTCGACGATGATACGTTGTGCTGTTTTTGCCCCGATGCCTTTCACCGATTGCAATACTGCTGCATTCTCAGTTGAGATTACATTCTCCAGCTCTTTACAGCTGAGGGAGGAGAGGATTACCCGAGCCGTCCCAGGTCCCACCCCCGACACACTAATGAGGTGCTGAAAGAGCTCCCGTTCCCGTTTGTCCATAAAACCGAACAAGACATGTGCATCCTCGCGAATCACTTCATGCACATAGAGTTTCACATTCGGTATGTTGTTGAGTGCACCGTATGTGTTGAGTGAGATATTTAGCTGATACCCAATCCCTCCACATTCAATGGTGACACTAGTAGGTGCCAGTTCGGCCACCTCTCCCTTAATATAGTCTATCATATTCGATGCATTTAATTACACCACATTCGGCTTCCGAATTACTTCGTTCCGAAAATGGCAGGGGTTGATTACGTAATACCGAACATATAACGGTAAAAAACGTAGAAAAGTATGTTATCAGGAAAATTTGTGACCTTTGGCTAGTCCCCCCTCTCCGGTCTCTTTATAGAGCGAAGGAAGATCGTGCCCTGTTTCTTTCATTACTTTCACAACCCGGTCGAACGATACTCGATGAATCCCGTCTGTAAACGAGGCATAGAGATTGGCATCCAACGCGCGTGCCGCCGCATAAGCATTGCGTTCAATACAGGGAATCTGCACCAGTCCGCATACCGGATCACATGTCATTCCCAGGTGATGTTCCAGTCCCATCTCCGCGGCATATTCAATTTGAGCAGGACTACCTCCAAAGAGTTGGTTCGCCGCAGCAGCAGCCATGGCACACGCAACTCCCACTTCACCTTGGCATCCCACCTCAGCACCCGAGATAGATGCATTTTCCTTCACCACATTGCCAATGAGACCGGCAGTTGCCAAGGCTCGTAACATTCTATTGGTGCTGAATTTACGCGTATCCTCCAGGTGGTAAAGTACAGAAGGAATCACCCCGCACGAGCCACAAGTGGGAGCCGTCACAATCTTGCCCCCCGATGCATTCTCTTCTGATACCGCCAACGCATAAGCAAACACCATTCCTCGTGACTGTAGTGAAGCCTTGTAGCCCTTTGCCTTAATGTAATAGCTCACTGCTTTACGGTGAAGACTGAGCGGCCCGGGTAGCACCCCCTCGTTATCGAGTCCCCGCTCCACTGCTTCCTTCATCACCTTCCATACCTCATTCAGATAGTCCCAAATGTCACTATCTTCGCACTCCTCCACATATTCCCAGTAGCTTTTTCCCGTCGACTCACACCATTGCATGATCTCGGTGAGGGTTGTCATTGGGTAGATGTCGCGTCCTTCATTGGCTTCATGACCAATTAGTTTCTCTCCGTCTGATAGCGCACCCCCGCCCACGCTGTAGACCGTTTGTGTGCCGCTGCATCTCTCCCCGCTGAATGCTTCCAGCATCATGGCATTGGGGTGAAATGGAAGATAAGTCTTGGGTTGCCACACAATGGAGGTTGGTGCTACCGGCTCCATAGCGTTTCGAATAGCCTGATCCGTAAGGTGTCCCTTACCGGTGGCCGCCAAGCTACCGTAGAGGGTTACCACAAAACGATCGGCATCGGCATGATCTTTGGCAAACAGTGTTGCTGCTTTCTTGGGACCCATGGTATGACTGCTTGAGGGTCCATTTCCAATTCGATAAAGTTCTTTTATGGATTGCATAAACAAAGATAGTCATAAATTTCCATCCTGTAAAAGCCATTTATTTTGTACTTTTGCGTTTCACGAATCGGAACTATGGGTACAATTAAAACATACAGTTACAACATAGAAGCAGGCGATATTGACTTCCGTCGCCGTGTTTCACTCAGTTCATTGACCAATTTTGTATTGATTACAGCCGGTAAGAATGCCGATGAGAATGGTTTTGGGCTGTTGGAGTTGCAGAGTGATAACTTCACATGGGTGTTATCGCGACTGGTCATCGACATGAAGCGTATGCCCACAGAGAGCGACACCCTCAATATTGAGACTTGGGTTGAAAAAATAGGAACCGCTTTCACCACCCGTAATTTCCGTATCTTCGACAGAGAGCAGAACCTCATTGGTTATGCTGCCTCCTCCTGGGCGGTAATCGACATGCAAACGCGGCGTAGTGTGCTGCTTCATACCATTCCCTCTATGCAACGCTTTGTTATGCCAGAGAGTACACCCATCGGTGAACCTGGGCGCATTCACAGTCCGGCTGGTGAAGTGGCCAACAGTTTTCGGGTGAAGTACAGCAACATCGATGTAAACAACCACGCCAATAGCTTACACTATGTTGCTTGGCTGTCGGACTGCTTTACCCCCGATTTCTATCGGCACCACTACATTCGTCGGTTTGAAATAAATTTTCTGAAAGAACTTACATTTGGCGATTCGGGTGATGTTTATCGCCACGAGAATGCCCTAGGAGATTATTCTTTTCGCATTGTGACAACCGAAAAGGGTGAAGTCTGCCGGGCACGCATTCTTTTTGAAGCGGTGTAATCGCAGAAATTGCTTATCGCCCTCCAAATTTAAACACTACCGGAATGGCTGTAGGCACTTTTATCAATGTGCTGCCAACCGTTAGTTTAGGCCATAACTTAACAGTCACTGTTGTTTCTTTGGGTGTAATACCCAAGAATGCACTCATTTCACTTGCCACTCTTTCCTGCGAATAGCGATTCATCAAGTTTTTCAAATCAACCATAACCGGAATTGCAACTACTTTTGTTTCGCCCGGTTCAATACGAATGGGTATATCCATTTTACCCTCCACAAACTCCAAGTCGTTCACCTGTATTGCATAATCCAGCGCATCGAGGAATGCAGCTGTGGTATTAGGATTGGTCACATTCATGTTAAGTGTCATGCTAAATGGGATGGACTGCATGTAGTTACCACCTGCCAATGCCGTAGCAATAGAAGCCAAGTTGGAGACCGATATGTTCGAAGCATTTCCCAAGTTAATGCCTGCCAGCTGAATGTTGGTCAGTGAATGATATTTGTACTCACTCTGTGAGAGCTGAATAGCACCACCAATTTGGTCTATGATGCTGCAACTGGTTAGAAGGATTGTCGCAACGATGATTGTAAAAATTTTCTTCATTCTGTTCAATTATTTGATGGTTACCATGGTTGCTCCATAACCATATTCCTGAAAGGAGGCATCCTGGTAATAACATGTGGGATATTTTGATTTTAACTCTTTCAGGATGGCATTTCTCAATATACCATCTCCTTTGCCATGGATAAATACAATCTTTTGGCCTTTATGATGAATCTCTTTTCGCATTGCCTCATGAAACTGATTCAGCTGATATTCCAGCAAATCGGCATTACTCATTCCTGAAGTGGTGTCGAGCAAGGCATTGGCATGGAGGTCTACCTCAATCGGTATATTTTTTGCTTTCTTTTCAATTCGTTGAATGCGTGGCCGTCTGTCCGCAGCCTCCTTCTCTTTCATGGCTCGTTCCAGATCCCCCGCAGAAATTAACAACTCCCGCTCAGGCAGGTCTTTCTGTATGATATAATAGATCAGCGCATCATCCTCGAAGTAATCGTTTTCGCGGAAACTGTGAAGTTTGTAGAACTTCACTGTGTCGATGCGCAATTCCACCGAACAGGGATTCTTGAACTTGTATGATTTCTCCTGTTTGAAGGCGATAAACTGCACCGCTACTTTCTCCAACTCATTGAGTGCTGCTTTTTCGAACTCCTCCAGAAAAATCTTGGTATTTGGCTCAATGATACCGTTGTACCTACTTCTCCATGTGTTGTTCTCGCGACACATGTAATTGAAAAAAAGATAGTAGTTGCTATCGTTCACAAAATAACACTCATATGTGGTCGTTGTAAGCTGCTTCACGTCGGTTGGCAAATATGCCAGACAGGCTGTGATCTGTTCCCCTTCGGGTGTTTCTTCATCTTTTTTCTTCGGCTCAACCTTCACTTCCGGTGGCGGAGATGTCTGTTTGGGCTGTGTAGTTTTGGGTTTCTGTTCTTCGGTTGTAACCACTGGTACACATTCCGTTATGAGTACCGGCAGATCGAACCCATGTTCATCCTCCACCATTACCAATTGCTTGTTGATGAATCCTTTTACTACCCCACCACCAACGGTATTAAGAAAGCGTACCCTGTCACCAATTTCCAATTTCTTCATGTTTTTAGGCTGCTTACAGCCATTTTATTTTGTTCCCTGTTGCAAAGTTGACTAATTTTGCGGAATAAAATCATTAATAATTACGAAAAATCGTTTTTTCGACTCTGAAAAATGAAAAAGGAGGACATCGGAGCATTACAGATTACCCAGTTCAATTATATACTTCCCGACGAAAAGATTGCTAAATACCCACTGCCTCAACGCAACAGTTCAAAGTTGTTGCAGTATCACAATGCTGCCATCACAGCATATCAGTTCAACGAGTTGCCGGCACTGTTGCCACAGGAGAGCCTTCTTCTCTTTAACAATACCCGAGTGATTCATGCCCGTTTGTTGTTCCGCAAGGAGACTGGTGCACAGATTGAGGTTTTTTGTCTTTCACCCCATGAGCCGGCCGACTATGCCGTGAATTTTCAACAACGGCAGCAATGTGCCTGGAACTGTATGATTGGCAATGCTAAACGGTGGAAAGAGGAGCCGTTGAACATGGAAATACCCTACGAAGGTACAATCATAACCCTGCAGGCTGAAAAACTAAACACCGGTAGGGGTGAGCAAGTTGTACGCTTCTCTTGGGATAATGACAGTGTCACGTTTTCCGAATTGTTGGAGCATGCCGGAAAGCTACCCATACCACCCTACCTCAATCGTCCTTCCGAAGAAAAAGATGATGAAACCTACCAGACCGTCTATTCACGTGTGGAAGGTTCTGTTGCCGCACCTACAGCAGGTCTCCATTTCACGCCATCTGTAATGGAGCAACTTCACGAAAAAGGAATTGATACCACCGAAGTAACATTGCATGTTGGTGCCGGTACCTTTCTACCGGTGAAATCCGATACCATTGCCGGTCATGTCATGCATACTGAGTTCATCTCCGTTTCACGCAATACGATCGAACAGATCCTACATAGAAAGAGCAACCTCATTGTGGTGGGAACCACCTCGCTGCGTACAGTAGAGAGTCTCTACTACGTTGGCAAGAAACTGCAACTTAATCCCAATGCTACCACCCTCGAAATAGGCGTAAAACAGTGGGACCCGTATGAAGAAACCAACCCAATTTCGCCCGCTCAAGCGTTGCAAAATATCCTAGACTATCTCTCCAAGCACCAGCTGGAGCGACTGACCACAGAAACCCAGATTATCATTGCACCGGGTTATCAGTTCCACTATGCCGACGCCATCATCACCAATTTCCACCAGCCCCAGAGCACCCTATTGCTTCTAATTGCGGCATTTGTGGGAGACGATTGGCAAAGGATCTACCAGTACGCTCTGGCGCACAATTTCCGCTTTCTAAGCTATGGTGACAGCTCACTTTTATGGAAAAAGCCTTATTAAATCTATATTTTTGGTTAAAATGATTGACGCATCAGTGCTTTTGCTCCTTTTTTTGTAATATTGCATAAGAGAAAAGTCATGTTCGTTCACCCGTATTGCATCGTTTGATTTGGTCGCGAAAATTGCCCGTATAGTTGCTATCACTGTAGGATGTATAATAATACTCAATTTAATACTTCTCGGTGTCTTTTCCTTTCCCTTTGCGCAGAAAAGGGCAGCCGATTTCGCGCTTAAAAAAATAAAGCCGATCATTAAAACTGAGGTGTCGATTGACGCCATCCGTTTTCGTCTTTTCAACACTCTTGAGCTGAAAGGAATCTACGTTGAAGATCAGCAACAGGATACCCTCGCCTATATATCCAAGTTGGGTGTTCGCATCCATCCGTTTGATCTGCTTCGTAGCAAAGTCTCCGTCGAGAAGCTCAGCCTCGATGATTTCCTGCTCCATGCGGAACGTCCCTCACCGGAGGAACCCTTCAACTTTCAATTTCTGATTGATGCGTTCGCCAAAGAAAAAGATACCACCATCGTCAAGGAAAAAAAAGCCTGGCATATCATGGCGAACAACGTGAATTTGCAAAATGGTCGAATCCAATATCATGTTCAGTCTGTGCCCCATACGCCGGGTTTGTTCAACACTTCACACATAGATATAAAAGCGTTCAACTTTAAGGCGAAAGTTGATTTTCATAGTCTCAGCGAAATGCAAGCCGAGATCATCCAGTTCAGTTTTCAAGAACAGGAGGCTGGACTCTCGTTAAACAATCTGCGTGCTACAGCCGAAGGCGACGGTACAAGCATTACCAGTAATAGGCTGACCATTTCGCTGAACAACACCGAAATAAAGGTTAGTGAAGCACTATTCGACCGTGAAACAAAAGTATTCTATGCAAAGGTAATTAGCGAACAGGTCGACCCCTTCGATATCAACATCTTTACTCCCCGCTTCGCGCACCTCAAGAAAAAGGTCTCCTTCGAATTGGAAGCAGAAGGAAGCTTACCCCAAGCAAAGGTTCAGCAGTTTACCTTCCAATATGGCTCCGATACAAAAATTAATCTCTCTGCAGAGGTCTCCAATTTTCGTGATCTAGACAATAGCGACCTGGTCGCCAATGTTCGGCAGTTAACCGTTTCGCAGGAAGATCTTCGAGATTTCATCCGTATTGGACCACCAGAATTTGAATCACCCGCCCCACTCTGGAATCTAGGCAAACTCAGTCTCCAGCTGCAAGCAAGAGGCAAATTACGGAGTTTTCGTTACAACGGTAATGTGCGCACTGAACAAGGTAACGTTACCCTAAGTGGTGTAGGTAAGATCCGCAACAAGTTCCAGCAGATGGAGTTCGACGGACCGGTTTTTGCCGATAACATGCGTGTAGCCCAAATCATTGGTGAAGGGCCAGGTGTGGGCAATGTTACATTACGTGCCAATGCGAAGGTACAGATTAAAAAAGATGCCGGTGTAACTGTTGCTGCCGATGGAAAGGTGGAATCGCTGATCTACAAAGGATATTTTTATCACGATTTGGATTACTCCGGAACATATAGTGGTCACAATGTTACGGCTCATATCCAAGCCGATACCGAACAAAACCGAATCGATCTCAATGGTGATGTCACCTTTGGAGAGGACATGCACTTTCTCGTCAACGGAAATATCGACAAGCTGGAGTTAAAGCCCTTCCTGATGATGAAGGAGTGGAAGAATCCTTATGTCAGCTTGCAGGTAGATGCCAATTTTGGTGGTTCTTCCATCGACGATATGTCCGGTACAATGGTGTTGGATAACATCTCATTGGTCGATAGTAATTTCATATACAATCCCGGAGCTATCTATCTGCAAGCACAATACGACACAACAAGTATGGAGAAGAGGCTTCAGTTAATGTCCACCTTCCTTGAAGCTGAAATACAGGGCGATTATTATATCAGTACAATCGGTAAGGAGATAAAGCAGGCGTTGCATCATCACCTCCCTTCCATTTTCACCCTACCCGAGGAAACAGAGCGTGAAGAGGGTGTCAATGATTTTCGTTTCAATCTCCAGATTCAAAACACCGAAGATATTTCTTATGCCTTCTCGTTGCCATTTTACAATGTGGAGCAGGCCTCCATCAATGGCAAGGTGCAGATGACTGACAACGACCTCCTCCAGCTTAACGCCCATTTTCCCCGACTCATGGTGGGCAACAGCGACCTGCGAGAAACCAAGGTCGACCTGCTGAATATGTTGTCCTCCAGCATGAGCCTCAACGTTGATACTTACTTAGTTCAAGAAAACGGGTATGTTAATGCTCACCTGAAAAGCGATGCCACTGCCGACTCGCTGGAAAACATACTGACCTACGATTTACGGCAGATCACCACAAACTCCTCCGGTGAGATTGTGCTCACAGCCCAATTCGGTAGGGATGATGATGCCAACCTTTCCGCCGATATGCACATTCTCCCCACTTCTGTTTTGTTTAACAACAAGCAGGTGAAATTCAACGATGCCACCATCGGCTATCGCAAAGATCGAATTGCCATTCACAATTTCGGACTACGTCAACAGGATATGCTACTCCTCGGAATTGATGGGGTTGCTTCAAAAAGCGAAGCGGACAATATCCGCATCTTTTTCAACCAGACGGAATTGGAAAGTATTTTATCGGCCTTCAATGTCTCAAGTCTGTCCGGATCCATTAACGGAGGCATTTATATCCGTCAGGCACTCGATAACCCGCTTATCCGTACTGAAGATCTGCGTATTGAACACATAAGGGTGAACAACGACAGCATTGGTACCCTCACCATTGATGGGAACTGGGATTATCTCTACTCCGGCCTCGATTTGAACGCCAACCTCACCCACAAAGGTCTGCGTACATTAGATATTCAAGGTTTTATCCCCACCGGCGACAACAGCCTGCAGCCACTAAACGTTATCTTTAAGGTTGAGGAGTTCAATCTTAATTCCATTCAACCTCTTACGGCAAACGTATTCAGTCAGCTCTCCGGAAAAGTAAACTCCCACATCAGCATCACTGGCAAACTATCTGAACCGGTCACCGAAGGGTGGTTAGGTATTGATAGCGGTGTGATGAAGATAGCCTACACCAACGTAACCTATTATGTGTCAGACACTATTGAGGTAAACAGAGACAACGTAGGATTGGAGAACCTGATCATACGCGACCAAAACAACAATACCGCCAACCTCAACTTGCGCCTCTCTCACTCCAATTTTGGAAAAATGGCATACCATGCCTCCATCCGTTTGAACGACTTCATGTTGCTGAACAACAAAGAACGTACCGACCTGATGGTCTATGGAAACCTGCGCCTGTCCGGAGCATTGGATGTGACCGGTTCTCCCATGGGTATCTTTGGTAGCGGCAATGTATCCTCACAAAGTGCGTCAGAGGTGATGGTGATGCTTCCCCAAATGGCCAATGCTACCCAATATAGTGGCGTGGTCTACATTAACACACAGCGGGCCGACTCGCTGGCGTTCTTGCGTAAGAAAGAGAGTGAGTTCACTCAAATTAACAACGGTGTAAAATCGGGAAACCCCATTGTGATGAACCTCACAGTGAACCTAAGCCCCCTTCTGAAAGCCGGAGTATTGCTCGATCCCACAACAGGCAACGCACTCGAAGTGAGTGGAAACGGAGAGTTAAATGTCAACTTCAACTCCAAATCTACACCCCCTGTACTGCTGTATGGCGATTACGTAATCAACAGCGGTAAATTTCATTACAACCTGCAGAACCTACGAACAATTGAATTTACTATACGAGAGGGGAGTCGCCTCACCATGGAGGGTAACCCAATGAACACACAGTTCAACATCACAGCCTTCCTTCCTGTGCGAGCCGACTTGTCAGTGCTAAGTCCCACCTTCGCCACTGAATTGGCCAATACGAGAGTGCCGGTCAATGCTCTTTTGAAGATTAATGGCGATTTGGAAGGGATGGACTTGCAGTACGACATAGAGCTACCAGAAAGTTCGGGCGATATACAACAGCGGGTGAACAGCTTTATTAACAACGAAGAGAACAAAATCCTACAGTTTGCCTATCTGGCCACTACAGGCAGCTTTATTCCTTCGGAAGGCTCACCCGATATGAACTTTGGATCCTCAGTTTTTACCCGATTAGCATCCAACACCCTGTCGCGCGGACTTGATGCCCTCTTTGCCAGCGCATTGAGCGACAACTGGTCCGTCAGTACTAACCTTGAAACGGTGGATGGTACATTCGAGAATGTGCGCATGGGAGTAGATGTCTCCACCCGCCTGTTTAACGACCGTCTGCGCCTCACCACAAACCTGAGTTATGGTGACGATAGCATGTTGGCCGGTCAACAAGCCTTCATGGGAGAGTTTGAAATGGAATACGATATCAACAACTGGTTAATGTTACGTGCCTATAACCGGGCAAACGAACGGTTTTACCGTCGGAATCCAACCACACAAGGAGCTGGGGTGGTTGTCACGAAAGAAGCCAAGACATTCCGCGATCTCTTTAACTTTCGTTTTTCCAAACCCAAAAAATGACGATTAGCTGATGAAGAAAAATCTCCTTATCATCATATTCCCCCTGCTATTGGGTGCCTGTAATGTCACCAAGAAGGTGCCGGAAGGTAGTTATCTACTCAACAAAGTTGAGGTTAAATCCGATGTAAATGGCGTTGGCTCATCCGAATTGAAAGCTTATCTCCGGCAACGCCCAAACAGCTCCTTTCCCCTTTTCGGGAAGTGGAAGCTGCATATGTATAACATCCCCAAGAGCAACAACACATGGTTGAGTAAGCAGTTGTTGCGCTATGGTGAACCGCCCGTGCTGTTGAACGAACAGCTGGCGGTCATCTCTGCTGAGCAACTCCGTCTCCACCTGAGCAACAAAGGATACCTCAATGCGGAGGTCGACACCAATGTGGTGAAACAAGATAAGAAAGCCAACCTCACCTTCAATGTCACCGGAAATACACCACATAGGGTACGCACCTTCAACGACACCATTAACTCGGTCGATACCCTCATTCACCGTATACTACGCACAAGTAGAAACCTCGACATCATGAAAGAGGGCGATATCTTCGACCTCTCCATCTTGGAAGCTGGTAGAGAACGGATGACCACCACCCTGAAGAACAGAGGGTACTATAATTTTCAAAAAGACAACATCTATTTTTTGGTCGACACCACTGTCGGCAACTATCAAGTAGATATCACAATGGCGCTGAGTGCGCCCACCGACAGCACAAAGCATGAACGGTTTAATATTGGTCAAGTAACCGTCATAAACGGTGTTGAAGATGCACTATTGCAAGACTCGATCGCTGCAACCAAGCTCGATACTGTCGATTACAGGGGGCTGCAAATCATTTCCAAGAAAGATCGTTTCTTGTTGCCCAAGGCCGTCTACTACAATACCTTTTTACGTCCCGGGCGACTATATTCCGACCGTATTGTGGAGCGTACCTACTCGTCGTTGAACGGTATCGACGCTGTGAACCAGACCTCCATCAACTTGACGCCGGTTGTTCGCAACGACTCCAGCTTCCTCGATACACGCATTACCCTTTATCCCAGCAACGTCCATTATATGCAGTTTGGTGTGGATGGAACCAACTCTGCTGGAGACATGGGTATTGCAAGCAACTTAACCTACGAGCATCGAAACATATTGAAGGGTGGTGAAACATTCCGCTTTCGTCTAAATGCAGCCTACGAGTTTATTCAGGCGACCGACAGCCTTGACCTGCTCGACAACAGTTACTACGAATATGGAGGCGAGGTGTTCCTCTCCATTCCACAATTACTGTTACCTTGGATGATGGGACGATTAAGAGACCAGCCATCCGCCTCCACGGAGTTCTCCGCTGGCATCAACTTTCAGAAGCGACCCGAGTATCTTCGTCAGTTCTTCAACCTCTCTAGTCGTTTCCAATGGACCTCTCTGGAGTTGAGAATGCTCAACGTGATGGAACCCTTGGGAATTACGTACGTGCGCATGCCCTGGAAATCGAAGCGGTTTGAGGAACTCTACTTGAGCGAAGAGGCTAATCCCATTCTGCGGTACAGCTACGACGAGCAATTGATTGTGCAAACATCCTATACAGTCACTTACACCAACTACAGCAGCATATTGAGGGGTGCCATGCCGCGTATACCCTTCCGCATCCGTTCAGGCGTTGAATTATCCGGATGGCTCCCTCGTATTATTACAGATTTGGGTGGTGGCGACGTAAACGACAGAGGTGTGAAAGAATTCTTTGGACTTCCCTATGCTGAGTATGTGAAAGGTGATTTTGATATTGCGCCCCTAATAGCTATTGACGGTAAAAACACCCTTGCTGCCCATTTTGCGGTCGGCGTAGCTTATCCATACGGTAACTCCACTGTACTTCCTTTTGAAAAACGCTACTTTGGTGGAGGCGCCAACAGTGTGAGAGGATGGAGTACTCGAACACTTGGGCCTGGCACCTTTCACCGCGATTCCACTGGTCAAGATTTTGGTCACAGGGTAGGGGATATCAAGCTCGACTTCAGTATAGAGTATCGTCACAAGCTAACCCGTTTGTTTGAGTTGGCAGCCTTTGTGGATGCCGGTAATATATGGACCGTAAAAGATTACGAAGAGCAACCCGATGGCCTCTTCTCCTTCAATGATTTCTACAAAGAGTTGGCTGCCTCCTATGGCTTGGGAATTCGTCTCGACCTAAACTTCCTCCTCATCCGTGTTGATGGCGGTATGAAAGCACACAACCCTGCACTGCCCGAAGGATCGCGGTGGACCGTCTTCAAACCCAATTTTAGTCGCGACTTTGCTTTCCACTTTGCCATCGGCTATCCATTCTAATAGGAGAGCTAGAACGAAAGGAAAACAGAACTACGGAAACAGAATGGGTTGATAATACGAACGTACCAGTGTGGTATTCATTTCCAGTAATCAGGATCAAAGATTGTTGTAGCAATATATCGATATGGCGTTGAGTTGTAATCGTTCGCATTGTTCCAGTAATAGATAAGGACCACTTTTCCATCCGGCCTTTGCACCATGCGCGGATAACCAGCATCGCGGTTGGCACCATCCCCACTTCGAAGAACAATCTCATCGCTCCAGTTATTGCCATTGTCGGAACTGAATCGTATGTTTACGCGCGATCCGAAAGCACTTCGATAGATGTAGGCCAATGCCAATCTACCATCTTTCAACTTGAGCAGTGCAGGAGGCGATCCACCGTTACCGGTATCATTTACCGGATTCTTCAAACGCTTCCACGATCTGCCGTTGTCTGTAGAACGATAAGCGGTTAAAAGATCCTGCCAATCCTTCGTTCTTGTTCTGATTACTATCAGCAATTCCGTTTCCGATAACCGCAGCGATGCAGGCATGATATCGAACCCACCCTGTTCATCGGTTATCCATGATACAAAATCCCAGGTAAGACCACCATTGCTAGTCCGTGCAAATGCCACACGCCCCTCCTTTCGGTCTGCCTTAGCTGTAGTAAGAAAAACGCTGAGCTCCCGTTCGCTCTCCACAATATAATCGGTACGACTCGCTATACCTGCAGTTCCCAGATTCGGGAAGGAGTAAGGCCCCATCCATTTAGCACCCCTGTTCTTAGAATAATAAAAGTGTGTGGGTCCGTCATCGTTGTTATGCCGAACGAAGGTGAAGATAAACCCTGGATCCGTAAAATCCGGCATAGGAGTCGTTAAAGGTTTAGGCTCTACCGCCATATCAGACGGAACGTTGTGATCATTTCCCCACGCAGTCTGTCCCAGTTCGTATGCATCCTCAATCTTCCATGTCTCCCCTCCGTCGGTACTTCTAGCATATTTATGACGAGCCGATTCCTTATCGTAAGTGTGCAAACCACCGGTTGTTTTATGGTTAGCCTCAACAAAACCCACCAGAATCTCATTATCCCAAATCCATATACCGTTATTTGCAGGCCAACCAGCGTATTTGTTTTCCTGAAAATAGAGAACACCATGTTCGATTTTGGGTGGCCACCCATTATTACTTCTAACTTCTGCAAAGCTTTTGGAAGAGATTATTACTCCCAATAGTAGTATACCAACAGAAATTGCTTTCATAGGCATTGTGTATCGATACATCTGTATTTATAGCTAAATTCTTTTTTTCTGAATTAATACAAAGATAGTACTTCCATATCTCATCCATATATCCCCTCCGTAGTTTTATGAGGTTTTTATATGGAGGGTATAAGGAGGGAATGAGGGTGAAGCGAAGAGGCTACAGACTGTGTATCATTTCCACTCGCTTAGTGGTTTATCTACAAACTCAGCACTGCTCAAAGACTCTTCTGGAACAAGTAATACTTCGAATGTGGTTTTCGTATTAGGAGGTAACTCAGATTCGAAACCTACCATTACTGTTCCTGGATTGCTTGCATCGTAATCGTTTGTGGGTGCAGTGCTCCAAGTTTTCATAACGACATTTCCGGGACCTTTGACTAACAAATGTAGTTTTTTGTTGTCATTTGTCAGAATAGCCCCATTGTCTTGTAATTCTACATTTGCGAAAGTGAACATGGCCCATTTCAATGTTGTCTGCTGCTCAAGGGTTTCCACCTCATCGCGCACCACCACGTATTTTCCTTCTTTTATAGCAATACCTCTTATTGCTTGCTTTATTTGACCGTTGTAGACAGAGGAAATGTTGGAAACTGCAAAGGTGAAGGACTCTTCGTTGGAGAATGAATCGATTTTCGCATATCCGTTCACCCTCTGGTGTTGGTTGTTAAATGTGAGGACGTTGTGTGAATGGTTATTCATCCGGTAGATGGTCCAACGTTGCGCATCCTGGGTTCGACCAAAGATGCTCATTCCTTTCGACTCTAATGATTCATAGTTTTGCATGCCAGGATCGGATGCCCAACGTACACCGTTTGCTTCCATTACAAAGGAGCCGACATCCATGTGACCATGATTCACAGAGGGTGATCCGGCTTTGAAGCCGACATAAATAGCGTTGGGATCGGTCCAAGAGGTTCGCATAATGGCTATCGGATTGCTACCTTGCCCAAACCAAGTCTTTTCGGTTGGCTCAGTGATCTTCTCCAATGGTATGTTTTTCGCCCAGATCATGATGGCGGGCAATTCACGTATTCCTTTGAACGAGGAGAAATTTTCCTGATTAAGGAACTGTTTCTCGGACCAAAGGAGGGAGGGATTGTTTAGTTTCTGGGCAAACCAGAACATGGCGGGACTCAGACTGGCTCCTAGTCCATTGTCGGACCAGTTGAAGTTTTTGCCACTCGGAGCAATCATATGTTTGAGGAAGTCAGAGGTCTGCAGGAAGCCGGGTGTGCTCGATAATCCTCTATCACTTTCAAGTGCCTTCTCCACTGCGCTGAGAAACAAAATGTTGAAGGTGGTTCCATAACCCCAGTATCCGTAACCTTCGGGATATACGCCATCGGGTTTGTAGACATCCATGGAGAGAGGAATGGTGGCGAAGGCTCGTTCAATGATTTCATTGGTTAGCGTGGGGTATGATTCTTGTACTGCCAACGCGCCAAAGGTCATCCCTGCATTGCAGACCTGATTCCAGTTGTTGTCGGTTGTGAGCCACCAAGTGGTATTGTCATTTTTGGTGGAGGGAATGAGACCTTTTTCAACTATAGCTTCTTTGATTACAATTCGTGAGTTTTCGGGTAATTGGTTATAGAGCCAGTCGTAACCGATTGCTACTCCCATAGTCATTTCAGCGACATCGAGAAAATGGGAGGGGTTCCAGTCGGTAAACCTAGATACGGCAAGCATCTCTTTTTCTGCTTTTTCCAGGTAACGATTGTCGTAGGTCATTCGGTATCCGTAGGAGAGGAAGAATATCCTGCGTAACAGTTCACGGGAGGTGCCAAGCAGCCTTCTGCCGACCATAACTCTGGTTAGTTCCGGTTGGGTGAGCATTGCATTGCATTCTATGATGATGGCATCGTGCATCTTCTTCCATGTGGCATCGGAGTTTATTAAATTCCTAATCTGTGCTTCTTCACCCTTCAACAGCAGGATACGCGGATGTCCGGTTTCGGGTATTTCAATTTCAGGTATACTTTTTCCTAGTTCGTTTGCATTGTTTTTGCAGGTGCTACCTGTTAGTAAAAAGAGGAGCACATATAGGTAGATGAATGCTTTATATTTCATGATGTTTAATTTAGTTGAATTGTCACGCTGTCTCCGGCATAATTGTCCAATGGCAATACAATGGAAATATGAGTTTTTCCTCGTTCTGCATCCCACATAGTGATGAAATTATCTCCTTTTGCTTCAATTTTTGTGGATACTTCAAGATTGAAGCGGACCAACTCGCGACTGGGGTCTGATACAGTGATCTCTGTGATTTGTCCATCTCTCATTTTGACGATGACTGCTCCCTGATTATCGCTGCTCAACTGTATCTTTCCATCAAGTGTGATATGGCCTCCTTTGTAGAAAACAGCTTGAATAATATTGAGCTCGCTATTGCATACAGCCTGTAGATCGAGCGTGTTTGCAAGAATTTCAATGTGACTGTCTGTGTGAAGTTGTGCCATCCTTTCGGGGGTGGTAGCAGGAACAACGATGTAGGCATAGGATGCGTCGGATGGTCGTTTCCCATGATCAATCCAGAGTTTAAACACCTCTTTGGTGACGGGTTCCTTGTTTGTGGTGGTCTGCTTGGTGATGTCCCACCAGGAACCGGTTACCTTGTCGTTCATAAGTTCAACTGACCTCTTTTCGGGAAAGAGATAACCGATACCATCGTGGAAAACCCAGTCTACATTGTCGTATTGTTCTTCACCTTTGGGAATTATAGATTGACTACCGTTAATCGACATCCGTACATCTCCTCGAAGTAGACACTGGTTGAGGGTGGTAACCACCGGAAGAGAACGTGTACAAGAGATACCGCTTCCAAGTGCTACGTACTCTTCATCGAAGAAGAACCATGATTTGCGGGCAATCAGCGGGTCGTGTGCGCTCTTGAAGTCGAACGCAACGGCTCCATATTTTCCGTCTGTGACTGCACCAACGAAGTCGGTCAACCCTAGCTTCTGTACCTGATTGGGATCGGGTAATGCTTCTTTCTGCATGATGGTGGTACCGGGGATCTTCTGATAATCGAAGACCGGGAAGATATCGTAATATTCATCGCCGGTACGAGAGATAAGGTTGGCTCCGTCACCACGGTGATGATTCTTCAACCCTTCACTGTTATAGGGTATTTCCATGTTATGTGTACGAGTAGAGTACATTCGCACGGATGTGAACCACTCGGGGCGTTGATAGGTGAAATGTTCGGTATTCCAGAAGAAGGTTGCGTGTGAGAGTGTTGGTTTGATTCCGTTGTTACGGATGTCTGCTATCTCCTGTAGCTCGGCTCTTCTGTAATTGGTGGTCTTCATCAGGTTTTCGGCACTTGATGCATTATAAGGCCGTAGGTCACCCTGGCGACTGATGGTTCTATTCCGTTTTCCGGCATCAGGGTATTTTCCGAATACCATCATTTTACATATACCATCGAGATAGTAATCCACCAACTTCTCTATTTTATCTTCAGAAAATGCATATTGGGTGTTAGCTGTGTTGACAGCCCATTCAATGAAGGCATTGGCATAATCCAGACCATAGGAGAGTGTATTGTTTACACCGTCTGTTCGGTGATGGAAGCTGTTATCGTGTTGCATCCCCCGCCCTTCGGCAGTGCGGTTGCCAAATCCACTTTCATGAAATTTGTACATATAGCCATATTCTCTGCCAATCCATTCCACTGGTTTGATCTCAGTCTCAATTACCTTGATTACTTTGGCAAAGGTCGGACTATCACCTATGAAGAGGAGATTCTTCGCCTGAATACCGGCTATTTTTATACGGTCGCCACCTGGACGAGCACCGGGAGCATCAACATGTGCCCGTTGGATGATAGGTTGACTTCTTTGTACTAGATCTTTGGGTAGTTCATCCCCAATTAATAACATGAGGTTGACGAGATTGGTTGGTGTACCGACTTGATTGTGCCACCAGTTCTCGCATATGTAATCGTTCTCTACCCAATGGGTGAGGGCTAGGATGATGGCTTGCTTTGCTTTTTTACTCTTGTACAGTTTGGAACCTTTTGTTTGGTATGCTCTTGCCATGAGCACCATATTCTCGGTATGCCGGCTATGTTGAAACCCTTCGTTCGAGACATCTATGTAGTCGATATACGACCATGTACCATAAGGAGTGATGCTGTTCACTATATCCTCTACTGCCTTGTCGCGGACCGATTGTTCCATTAAGCGATTGAGGACGCGTTTTTTGACTATTTCGAAATCGGATGTAGTTGCCCGACCGGGTTGGATTACCATCAGGCAAAATAATAATAACAGGGTGGTGTGTTTCTTGATCATTGTGTTTAAATTGTTATTTCTTGATGATTGTAATATCGAGCGTACGGATCAATTTCTTCACATTATTAATTCTCTAGTTTGCTTTTACGAGAGGAACGGTTACGGTTTTCATTTGGCCTTTTTGGTTGCTTACCTCGATAGTGATGGCATTGGGTTGTTTAGAAACTATGGAAGCCTCGATGCCGTTTTCGACCTGTTCGGTGGGGTAGAGCAGCCATACAAAATGGCTGTTTGATTCAACATGTGTGGAATAGACAGAGGTTACATTTGGCTCGTAATCATTGTATTCTCTACTATACCAGCCTTGTATTTCTGGCGATTCCTGACCTTTTATGAGAGTTATCTTCCAAGGTCGTGTGCCAATAGGGATTATTTGTAGGTTACCTCGCTCATTTGTGGTACGGACATTGTTGCCTATTACTTCTACGTTGCAACTGGGATGCCAGTGCCAAAGTGCATCGATCTTACGGGGGGTGTCTGTTTCAATCTCATCGATTAAAATCCAGAATTCGCCTCGTAAGTAGTAGAGGAACCGGGTATGGGTAACCTTCCCATCGATTCCCGGATAAGAATCGAAAGATCCATATGCGTAATCGTAGGTGTCTGTAATCTTCCACTGTTCTTTGGGAAGGGGTGTATCGGTGAGTTGGGGACCTTTACCTTGTCCTTTTCCATCGAAAAGAAGTAGGTTGTGTGCTTTTGTACTTATTGCATAGGGTTTGAATTTTTCTGCCACAGCACCTGTATAGGCGAAACGGCCTGCATCTACCAACAGGTCGCGTCCGTAGGCAGATATAGTGATGTTGAGTTTGTCGTTATGCTGGTGACCTGTTCCCCAAGGTCCAATATCGAAGAAAGACCAATGAGCATCGATGTCATATCCGCTACGAGAAATAAGTTGCCCTGCCCAAGGGAATAGGTAGGAAGGACCGTCGGTGGGTCTTGTTCCCGATTCTCCGTTAGTCGCGATGTATTCCCAATCGGATTTATGGAATGTTTTTGCACCTGAAAGGATTAGACGACGGTCGCTACCCAGGTCGCCATCGTTATTGAGGATGCGATTGCCATCGGGACGTACGGCATGTGCAATGTAAGCATACATTGACTCAATGGTCTCATTGAAAAATGGAGGCAATGTTTTGCCAGCGCGATCACAGATCTCTTTAAACAATTGGAAATTATTTAAAGAGACATTGTGGTATGCGGATGATAATTCTGTTTGTGCACCATCGGGATAGACTTGATTTTTCATACTCTCCACCATTGTGTCGATTGAGTAATTGATCCATTCTTCCGCATCCTTGTACTCCGGAAAGTTGGTGGCAACGGTGGCCAATGCAGATATTTCCATGGTAAGCCAGTTGTTTTCTCCATGAAATTGACGATTATAGTGTGCATGATCTGGCAAGCTACTTAGCATCAACAAACGGGTTGAGGGGAGTAGATATTCGCTGTTTAGCATACCATAAAAAATGCGAGACAATACTTTTGAACGGAAACTAACCTCAAGTCCCCTCCATACTGAGTCACTACCCTTTACGGCTGGATAGGGCATGCTTTTAATTATGAAATCACGAAGAAATTCGTCTACATAAATGGCATAAATAGGGTTTCCGGTTTCGAGATAGGTCTCAAAGACTTCACTTAACTGACTGTGACGATTGGAGAGCCATGCCCATTCACGATCGTTATTAGGACCTTTATAATACCAATCGCGGTGACCATCAGCAGTCAACGGTAGTTGTCCTCTGACATTTTGTATGACAAAGATATTTTGCAAGAGTGTATCGGTAGTGGCTACTCTACGATTGGAAGGGCTGGGTATTTCTTTTCGAAGGTATTGCGCATTATTGCAGGTCTGATAGTACAGAAGTAGCTGATTGCATGCTTCAATTAGATTGTGTGATTCGACGGCTTTTTTTACCTTTAATAGACCGGGATGATCTAAATTGATTGTTTGCAACATCTTCTTCATCTCATCGGGATAAGCACGACACACATCCTCCACTGTGCGGATGTTGCGCCAATCTTGTGCATATATGTTATGTGTAAATACAAGTATTATGAAAAATAAGATTACCAATGAAATTTTTTGCATGATTAATTTATCTTGATGGGTTTTTCGAAATCATTTTCCATGTTATAGGGGAGCTGCCATACATTACCACTGAAATCGCCAAAATAAAGTTGAGATTTGCTAAATTGATGTGCATTACCGTCTGACCAAAAGAAACAAAATGGAGCTCTAAAGTATAAAGGACGACGTATATATGCATGGTTATATTGACTGTTTGAAGTGATTGATCGTAACTTCTTCCAGTGAGCTCCATTATCCTTTGAAGACCATATTTCCACCTCTCCTCCAACACCCCATTTTTGTGGACCGGTGCCGATGGGTGCAACTATTGTCCATTCATTATCTTCTATATATAAACTACCCATATCATAATTATGATCAGAGTCTGTGATTTTATTTGTACACCATTCCTCTCCATTCCAATATGTGATACACCATTCATAGGGAGCACTTACAGGACCAGGTTCATGTCCATTGCTTATCACATAGAGGCATATTGGATTCCCATTTTTATCGAAATCCATATCTTTCATATACACGTTCTTATGCATTGATTGATAATCAATAACCAATGCTTCATTCTCTCTTTCAATAAGTGGAATAGTAAGTTTGTTTTTTTGTACATTTCTCCATGTTTTACCTAAATCACGGGTTTCTACATAATAGAGATCGGTTCTTTTGTCAACATTTCCATTGGGGTGACGATTAAAGAAGGTACCCAACTTCCGATTGTTGTGCATTCCACTTACTTGATAATGTCCGGACTGTTCACCTACTTTTTGAGGGATGGCTGCAAGTAGTTGATCTTCCGACCAGTGAATTCCATCTATGCTGGTTTCAAAGTAAAGCAATCGGACACCCGTGTATTTTGTAAAAAAGTGGAAATAACCTAAATCAGTTTTCCAGGGCTGAGGATAGGTCATTTCTTCTGACGTTATTTCGTCGAAACTATCAATATTAAAGGGTAGTTTGCTTCTATATTTAAATCCTGGCCGCTTTTGGCCACGTCCGCTTATGAAGACCCAAATATATCCATCATCATCTATCATCAAAGAAGGGTTATCGTGTGGATCGTCCACACCTTTCTTATCATATACAACAGTTGGCTTTGATACCATACCGGTTTCATGGTCATAATACCCAATCATGCAAAGTAGGTATCGCTCCATTTCACTGATGGTTCCTCCATAAACGAAGAAAGTTTTATTAACTTTAGGTGAATACACTGCCAAGGGCATGTGCTTGGCAGTGTATGTTGATAATGCTCCCGAATACTTATCGCCATGTTCATATTTCTGATTGAGTTCAAACCAGATGCCTCTATATCCGTCAATTTTTCTGTTCGTTAGATTTGTCTGACTCTGGGCATTTGTTGTGATAATCCACAAACAGAGTAAAACATGTGATAAACGGGTTTTCATAATTAATTATTTCTCAAGATCTTTTTTTCGTTTTAATGCTTCGAGGTAATAATAGTCGGCATAGTTCAGTGGTACATCTACTTCTGAGTTGTGAGGTAGACTACCCACAGAGTGCATCAAAATGAAATCACCGTTTTCACCAAGAGGAGCACGGTAAGCGGGACTGGACAATGATGTAACAACCTTGTCGGCCCATGCTTTGTAATCCATTTTACTAGAGTAAGTTGAGATTTCATACAATGCAGAAGCAAGGATGGCCGCAGCTGATGCATCACGATAGGTATTGGGAATATCAGGAGAATCAAAATCCCAGTAAGGTACTCCATCTTCCGGATAGTTGCGGTGGTTGCCGAAGAATTCTAATGCTTTTTCTGCCTGATCAAGGTATTTTTGATCACCTGTTTCGCGGTAGCAAAGGATATAGCCATAGATGCCCCATGCTTGACCGCGCGACCATGCACTTTCGTCTGAGTAGCCTTGGTGTGTGTTACGGTGACGGATGCTGCCATCTGCCTTGCTATAGTCGATTACGTGCCAAGTGCTGTAATCAGGGCGGTAGTGGTTCTTTATGGTGTTGTCGGCATGGGAAACAGCGATGTGATAAAAGGAGGAGTCACCCGATAGTTTGGTTGCTTCGAACAACAACTCCAAGTTCATCATGTTATCGATGATTACAGGACATTCCCAGTCCTTTGCTTTGCTGGCGTTCCATGACTGGATAATGCCAGCTTCTGGTATGAAACGTGTTGAAAGAGATTTGGCTGCATTCACAATTACCTGTTTGTACGCTTCGGTGCCGGCTAGACGCAATCCATTACCGTAGCTGCAATAGATCATGAAGCCCACATCGTGGTTACCGGTATAGTACTGAATCGTATCAAGTGCCTCTGTATATTTAACCGCCATTGTTTTCCATTTCTCATCGCCAGAGAGTTCATACAGATACCAAAGACTTCCAGGGAAGAATCCAGAGGTCCATTCCTGCGGTGGAATAAACTTCATTTTTCCATCGATGATCGACTTAGGGTTGAGGATACTTAGAGAATCTTCAATCTTGTCGAGCATCAGTGAATATTGATTTGCAGCAAAGGTGACGTTTTCATCGATAAATGTTGCACTGTCTTCGTTGTTTTGCTGGACTTGTTTACACGAGTACATAGAAATCATTAGTAGACTCGCAAAGAATAGAATTGTTACTGATTTTTTCTTCATCTTTTTCACTTTTAAATGGTTATTATTTGAAGGGTCAATGTTTTAAATGGATGTTAATCTTATTAAAATTTGGGTCTCTCTATCTTTGATGGTCCAGGCTGGTATCCTCAATTCAACCCGTTTCAGTCCTTTTATTTGTCGGTCCAATTCTAGCGGTGCCGGATAAAGTGAAACAACAGACATGGACAAGTCGGGGTGGGAGAGATTTTCAATCTTTAGGCTCTTGTTATCTTGTTTAAGTAGGGCTCCACCATTTATCAACTCAACATCGGAAGTGGTAATTAACTGCCAAGTAATGACTTGGGTGTCGTCTGATATTTCTAATTGGTCTTCCACCATGAGGGAAAAAGGTGAATCTTTTCGGAATGAACGTTTGGCACTTTTTAAGAGGCCGTTAAATGCAGGTGTCATATCTAGCGTAGCTTCCGGATGTTCTCCATCTTGAAAGTTTGTAATGGTAACCAGACCGTCAACAGCATGTAGTTGGTCGTTTACGGTGAGCGTACTGTGTCCAAAGTTGTTTTTCGTGAGAAGGGTCCATCTTTCACATGACTGACACCGTCCCCATAAATCAAATCCGGATTGTTCAAGCTTGTCGTAATCCTGGTTTCCAGGATCTACAACCCAACGAACGCCATTCAATTCAAATATAAAGGAGCCCGCATCCATATTTCCGTGGTTGACCATACCACGACCGCCTTTACCCCCAAAATAGTAACGATGAGGATCATTGCTTTCACCTGTGAAGATTACAACAGGATTTGCTCCTTCACCTTTCCAGGCAGTCGGCAACTGAAGATCACTTTTTTCTTTATATTGAGAAATCCAAACCAATGCAGCACCATCGAGTCTTGCCAGATTCTTCATTTGATCGGCTGGTTGCAGAAATCTTTCTTTCTCGAAAAATGCTTTGTTTCCAGTTTTACTGGCAAACCAAGCAAGAGTAGCATCTCCATTGGCTCCACGTCTGTCACCACAGTCGGCAAAGTTGAAATACCATCCAGAGGGTGCATTGCACATCAAGCGAAACATTGCACTCTTTTGGAAGCCAGGATAATCACCATATCCAAAATCCTTCCCAAATGCACTTTCCAACATGGCAATGGTGACGACCGAAAAGCTGGTACCATAACTCCAATAGGTTGATCCTTCTGGATAGACACCATCTGGTAAATACTCTACAAGCGAGTGAGGAAGTCCATCCAATGCTCTTGCAATGGTTTTAGCTGCTAACTCAGGGTCTCTTTCTGAAATTGCAATGGAAGCAGCAATCATTCCTCCGTTACAAACCTGGTTCCAATTGTTATTATTATTGACCCAACTCGGGTTTTCGCCATTATCGGGCCAGCTAGGCTTAATTCCTTTTTCGATGAGTGCTTTTATAGCCAGCTCTTCGGTTTCCTTGGGCAAATCACCATGAGTCCAATCTATGGCTAATGCAACGGCAAGCGACATCTCTGCAACATCGAGATAGTGAGAAGGGTTCCAATCGGTAAAATTACAGACAGCAACAACTTCATCGTTCAATCGATTCAATGCTGCAGGGTCTCGTTCGATGCGGTATACCATACCCAACATATTTACTCGGTAAAGCATTTCACGAGAGACGGAGAGAATTCGTCTCCCTATCTGAATCCTTTCCATCAAGGGTTTATCATAAATGGACTCGGCATTCAGTTTGATGGCCTCGTACATATTTCTCACTACGGGGTCGGTTTGTATCTTTTTCTTTAAATCCTTCTCGATGGATGAATTCAGAACTAACCGTGGGTGTGATTTTCTCAAATTACTCTGTAAGTATTTCCGGGTAAATGGATTCTCCAATTTGGGAATATGTTCGTCGCTTTTCTTTTGTGCAGATAGGGATATGTTGTTTCCCTGCAAGACAAACAGTAACAAAAAGAGTAGGGTCAGCGGTTTGTAAAAAAATAATCTTTTCATGTGATATTTCAATTTAAAGTGAATACTCAATCCATTTTTTTTGACCGTTTTCAGTGACTTCTAATTTGACATTCGAAATGGGTAAATCGACCGTTTCATGGATGAGTCTGACCGATATGATTGGTTTTATACCATTGTAAGGGACAAGTAATGAGATGAATCGCACCACCTTTTCGGAGCCACTTTTCGAAACATGGAAACAGAAGGCAGGGCGAGGTTCCTTGACCGTATATTGATGCGAAACCCATCCTTCTTCTTCTTGTAGCTCCATTTTTCCAACACTGTTGTTAGTTTGTAAAAAGAGGTTCCATTCTTCTTGATAATTGGTCTGAATAGAGAAAATGTCTTTGTCGACAGTTGGTTCACCTGGTGCAAGTTGGAAATGTAGGCCAATATCACCGCTGGCACTACCATATGCTTCATCTATGATCACAAAATAACGTTTTTCGATGAACAACACCGAACGTCGATGTGTGAGATCTTCGTAACTCTTGTTCTCTACAATCAGCAAATCTAAATCGTTATCACTCTTCCACATCAGGAGTGAAGGTGCATAGGCTGAGTTACGGTCGTTGAGTGATAGAGTTTGATGTACCCTCGTTTGACGGAACCAAGCTCTTCCTGTCGGATCACCACTGTAAATATAACTCCCCGCATCGGGCATTAGAATTTTTCCGCCTGCATATAATCCAAAGGTGCCGTTGTCGGGCTGCGAATGAGCACCACCATCTTTTCCGCACTTCAAAGCTAAGAAAATTGCATCAGATTTCCAACTACTTCGCAAAGAATAGAGTCCACTTTCTGGTAGGGCAAATGCTGTCTCAACAGGTGCTTTTCCTTTGGCCCCATCTGTTGCCATGTAAAGGAAATCCTCTCTATTGAAGAGTTTCGACCAGTTCATAAACTTTTTATTGTATTGTCCAGGTTTCCCTGTCCAGGCATCTCCGAATTGCACAACAGTACCATTTGGATGAAGTAATTTCATTGGTACTTCACACATTTTCTCTATTTTGGCAATGTATGTAGGGGAGAAGATATTCTCCAATCTGTTCATTTTTGCCAGTTCATATGTTTTCATGAACCAGTCAATACATCCAATGTGATAACCCATTGCCAGCTCACGCTGGTGTCCGTCTGGATAAACTTGCTTGTCTATTTCAATATTAAATCTCCGAAATGCTTCCTCCCTCCATGCTAAGGATTCTTTAAATTCGGGGAACAAAATGGCAATGAATGCCATTCCCTCAGCCTCCATTAAGGCCCAATTGCTGTTGGTGGTGTATTTGGTCATAAGAAAGGTTGCATGATCATGCAGGCTGATCAGAAAATGGATCAACACCTCCGGTGTAAATGAGGGAGAACCAATGAATCGTTGGTACAATTCGCACCAACTGTTGCCTCGTATACCTGTTTCAATGGAGCGCCAAGCGTATGCATGTTCTGCATCGTTGGGATTCTTTTTTACCCAATCGATCAGTTGTTCACACCATGCTTGAGCATATTTTTCGTCTGCTGAGTGCCAGTAGGCTCGTCCCATGGCATTCCAGAAATACATTCGGTTTAATTGCCATACCCATTCGTTATCGGGAACAGGGCGTGATCCCCAATTTATGTCATCACCGCAAAAGAAACGGGGATAGGCTGATTGTCCGACAAAAAAATGCTTTAAGGCATCGTCAGCTATTTCAATATCAGCTTTCGAAGCTGTTTGACCGAAACTACGGGCTTTTTCTTCTCTATTTATTGGGTGATGTATATTTTTTCTTGACCGAAAGTAGTTCAATAGGAGAATCTCTTTCGTTTTGTTGCTAGTCGAAAGATCAATTTCTTTTTGCAGATCTTCCGGTAATTGGAGTTTTTCAAGTAAGTAATCGATGGACAATGTTTCTTCCGGTCTAGTATTTACTTGTAGAGGGCTTTGCAGTTCTACTACTGAAGAAAAAACAGAAGATAAGAGATAAGATCCCTCATATTGAGCATAGCAGCTAACTGCTACGAAAAACAACGGAATATTCCAGAATAACCTGGATTTCTTCTTCTTAATCATGGATAATTGCAGGTCATATTGAAGTATTTTACCACGAAAATGAACATTTCAATTGTCCTTTTTCGGTATTTTGAAATATGGGAGGGAGTACGTGCCCCCTCCCAAAACTATTTTACATCTTGTAGCGTTTTACGCTGATCGTGAGTCCGTTTGCTGGAGCTGAATTGACAAAAACAAATGCTCGATAACGACCGTCGCCTGTTTCAATCCAAGCACCACCTTCTTCTTTCAAGACCAGTATGTAGTTTTGAGCACCTTCCATACTAAGCTCTTGGAAATCGAGGTCGTCGATAAAGTGGCTGTACTGCAAGTTAGACAGTTGTCTGTCGCGCAATCCATACTCTTTTATCAATTTGGTTTGATTACTGAAGCCAGAGGGGAAAACCACACCTGGACGGTAGGCCTCGGGTGATCCAGCTGCAAAAAAGCCGTGAGTAAGGTCAGCATTGGAGTTATATGCATACACAATATCTATCTTCGATACCAAAGATGGGTTGGCAGCAACTTCACTTGCAGAATACACCTTCACAGCTTGTGACTCTTCCTGGAAGGATAGATAGCAGTTGGCACCGTTAGAGAGTGTCACATTCCTTGTCATATCCATTTTGGAAATCTTATAAGGACCCATTTTGTACTCGGCTGTCTGACCGTTGCTAGCTTTCACAGAGAAAGTAAAGGTTATCTCCTGGCCTTTGGCTTGTTCGGGTACAACGTAGTAGTAGCGCAGTGTTGATGCACAAGTATCAACTGTGAACTGAATAGATGTTGTTGATCCACTTGTTGTGCTTTCACTTGCAACCCTAACCGGGATGTCTACACCACTTGCATTAGTGTGATATGAATTTGGATCAAAGCGGGTGCCGTCAGCTCCTGGGATGGAAGCAACAACTTGTGCAGATGTAAGCTTTCCCAAGTCGGCAGGTAATGCCATGGCGTATGCAAATTCAATTTCCTCACCAGCAATGTTGGGAGCATAAGGCAGGGTTCTTTTTATACAGTCGTTGCTCAACTTTGTTACAGATTCTCCTATCAACACGATTTCATCATCGCAACTGCCCAATAGGAAACTCAACGAGAGCAATGTTAAAATATATGTGAGTCTTCGATTCATATGATTATCTTTTTTCATACGGGTGCTATTTATATAAGCCCGATTCATCGTTAATAATGATTTAAATTATTGCAACGGACGTTCTACGATCAAGAAGGTGTATTCCTTTTTGATTTTCCGGTTTCCGGATATAACCGTATACTTCTTTGCCGTTGTAGGAAAAGCTGAGGGATTTGCTACAATACGTTCACTTAGTTGAGTGGTAGCATTACCTGAAGACCAGTCTCCTGCTTGAAATTCGATTGTCATTTTTGAACCACTGAAATCGGTCCATCCATTAACTGTCGCAATTTTAGGTGTCAACTTTGCGTCTTCACACAGGGAAATCTGTGGCCACAATTTATTAAGAGGTGATCCAAAGCGTACATAGGCTATCGCCACCTGGGCCAGTGTATCAATATATGAATTACCTACACGGATTGTTTGATGGTCTGTATCAAGTAATTCAAAATTGCTCACGTAACATTCTGCTCTGTCGGTTATCAGCAGACCATCCTCATCAATTGGAAAGTCGTTGTTGCAGGCTGAAATGCTGAAAAGGAGCAGAGGGATCAAAATGATAAAATATATATTTTTTTTCATCTCTATATGTTATGATAAAATAGATTATAACCAAGGTTTATTCTGCGTTAGGTTCGGGTTCCGATTCCTTTCGGAAGGTGGTATTCGGAATAAATACATACGTTGGTACGACAACAGTGAGGTGTTATTGAAATAGGTATTACGAACAGCACCGTGTGTATCGTACATCCTAAAACCTGGAGAGGTTTGCGGTGGTAGGAATGCACGTTCAATTGAGCGCCAACGACGAAGATCGAAGAAGCGATGTCCTTCTGCAAACAGTTCCACAATGCGTTCCTGTTCAATTGCTTCGAAAAATGTTACTTTGTCTGCATATTTCTCTGGTTTCAATGCTGGCAAATTACCACGATGACGTACTTTATTTACTACTTCCAATGCAAGTCCTCCATCACCTGTTGGTCCTACCGCTTCATTTGATGCTTCAGCATACATAAGATAAACATCAGCTAATCTCATAACAGGCCAATGATAATCACCATCTGACCGACCTTGCCCAGCGTAGTTACGTACAAATTTTCGC
>DBQD01000019.1:38865-40609 GCA_002305715.1 Proteiniphilum sp. UBA1403
ACTTGGTCGAACGAGAGGTTCAGCATGGTAACCATTGTTTCACCGTCCCACAAAAGAGTGCCCTTCATTCTATAGTCTCTGTTCCGATATGATTCTGGATTCAATGCAGAGTTCGGCATAGTGCGCGCACCAGCAGTTGAGGGGTTCATTGGAATCAATTTTGGAAGGAAATCTCCAGTGATAGTAGATTGATAACGGTCTGCAATTTCATATCGAGGTTGTCCCCAACCTTGTGAACCCTCAGTGGCGCGGGTTCCAAAGTCGCGCATTAACTCTTCTCCCTGCCCAGTCCCAGTTCCACCATGGGTGAAACCTACCATAAGTTCAGGATCAGCGTTAGCTGTTGGTATGAAGAGATCGTAATAGTTAGGTAGTATATCACAGCTTCCCATTTCACCCCATGATCCCGGTTCACCGTTACGGAACAACTTGAGCCCCGATTCTTGTATTACTTTTCTCAAGTCAGCAGCTGCATCCACATAAGATTGAGCAGATTCGGCTGCATTTGGAGTAAATGTTTCAAGTTCAGGCCATCCGCCATTGGGGCTGACTGGTGTTGCCCATGGCCAAGAAGTGCGGTTCCAGCATGCCCAGTAGAGATGAAATTTACCTCTGAAAGCTAAGGCTCCCCATTTTGTAAAACGACCCAATGCAGCAGGTTTATCTGGTAATTTTTCCCATGCGTAGGTAAAATCAGCCAAGATGGCTTCCCGTATGTCACGGATCGATGTACGTTCAATGTATTGTACTTCATCATTGCTATTGACAATCTTATCAATAAAAGGTACATCGCCCCACATACTAATTAAACGGAAGTAAATCATACCACGTAACATACGTGCTTCACCAATGATAGCTTCCAATTTAGTACGTGACGCATCGCTTGCCGCATTCGGAAGCATTGCTTCTACGTTTTCAATTACGTAATTTACATGGTTTATGGCAGCATAAGAATACTGGAAATAATTGTCGAAACTACTACCATAACTTCCGGATGGATTGCTATAGGCACCATTACGGTATGCAATTGCACGGTCTCCTGTTGTTTGACTGGTACCGGCACTTCCTCTGAAGCGAAGGTAATCTCCCAGTCCGTCAAATACGTAATCCCTGGAGAAAATTCGTCGGGTAGCACTATAAGCCCCATTCAGAGCATATTCTGCATCTGCTTCTGTTTTCCAGAATAAAACAGAAGAGAGTTCCCCTGCAGGCACTTGATTAAGCAGATCTTCCCTACAGGATGAGAAGCAAAAGAGAAGCCCCAACATGCAAGATAAAAAAAGTATTTTGTTTTTATATTGTTTCATATGATTGAACTTTTTTTCATATTAAACTTGATATATATAGCCTATTCGAGAGTAATTATAACCCAACATTAACCCCTACAGAATAGGAACGGTTGATTGGGTAAAGGTCTCTTCCACTTCTAGGTTTCTCTGGGTCAAGACCAGGGTAGTTGGTCAGTGTAAACAGGTTTTCACCCGAAACATACAGTCTGACGTTGGAAATGTGCAAAGCAGACAGTAGTTTTTGCGGAACTCTGTAACCGATCTGAACGTTTTTCAATCGCAAATAAGAGAGATCATACAGGTAATAGGCCATGTCTGAACGACTGGTTGACGAGCCTAAGCGTGGCCATGCACCGTTTCTATTTTCGAGTGACCAAGGTTCTGTCCAGTGGTCCCAAGTTGATGCGTAGCGGCGGTCAGCAATGCTTGTATTGTTGAAGTCGGTAACCCAATAA
>DBQD01000045.1 GCA_002305715.1 Proteiniphilum sp. UBA1403
CAGATTAAATCGAAACTAATTCACTTTAATCTTAACCAGTACCGTTTCTCTTTTCTGACTTCTTTCCCCCGATGGGGTAAATCGTGAAACCGGAGGTAATACCTTTGTGATAGCTGTGCCAGACTCTTGAATGTACCCATCGCGGAACGCATTTTCTATGAATTTGAAAGTCTCCTCCTTGTTTAGATTCTCATCCGCAATAATACGTTCCAGCTCCTCTTGGCGTTTCTTTTCTATAAATGCATGCCACCCATCATCAACCTTTGTGGATGGCGTTAGAGAGTCGATAAACTGCTCGATAAGATCTTTCTTGCTTCTCAATTCCAGACTTGAGCCGACAGCCTTTTTGATTTTGACGATGATCTCCGAATCTTTTGTGTTGCTTTCATGGTACTGCCGTATGAGCTCCAGAATGTAGTCTATGTTGATCTCTACCTGTTTGATCAACTCCATCTCAAAAACAATATCATCGTTAATATTTTCGCTTTTTCCTTTCTTCCGTTTCCGAAATTCATTATAAAGATTGATATACTGGCTGTGATAATCCTGCAGATCCCTTTCGTTCAGAAGTTCTTTACCTTCAAATTCATCGAAGGTAGTTAGTATGTTTCTCAGTTTAAGGATCGCACTATAAAGACGGATGAAATCCTTCTGATTCTTTTCCCCTGTAATCATCCTCTCCACAGGGAATTGTTGCATCAATATGTCTACTAAATCAGCATACCCCTCTATTTCCTTATCACCATCTGTGTAGCCATTGTAATACTCCTCAAACGTCTTCAGCAGTACAATTCCACCCGCCTCCTTGTCCCCAAAGAGCGCAATACTCTCGTTGGTAGCATCTTCCAGATTGCGGAAGCAGACAATGTTGCCGAAAGTCTTCACCGAGTTCAGAATACGGTTGGTGCGAGAATAAGCCTGTAACAAGCCGTGCAGACGCAGGTTCTTGTCCACCCACAGCGTGTTGAGCGTAGTAGCATCGAAGCCGGTAAGGAACATATTTACCACAATAAGGATATCAATCTCCCTATCCTTGACCTTTTGCGACACATCCTTGTAGTAGTTCTGGAACTTATCGCTTGACGTATCATAATTGGTTTTAAACATCCCGTTGTAGTCCCTCATGGCAGCATCCAGGAAATCGCGAGAGCTTTTGTCGAGTAGGGAAGTGTCTTCCGGATTCTCATCGCCCAGTATTCCATCCACATCCTCGTTAGCCGCATAACTATAAATAATTGCCACTTTCAGCTGTAGGTCGCTCGGCAAGCCCTCCATTTGTCTCTTGAATTCAGCATAATACTTCTTTGCCACATCAATAGAAGAAACGGCAAAGATGGAATTAAAGCCGGCCATTCTGCGATCTTTGAGCGTATAATAGCTATTTCTCTTAGTCTTCTGGTCGAAATGCTCCCGTATGTATGCAACAATCTTCGCAATGCGTTCCGGCGAAGCCAATGCCCTTTCCCGATCGATATTCCATACCTTCTCATCCTTTATGTTCTCCTCTTCACGCATCGAACTCACGTAATCAATCCGGAAGGGCAACACATTCTTGTCGTTAATGGCATCTACAATGGTATAAGTATGAAGTTTGTCTCCAAATGCCTGCTCTGTGGCCACAATCTGATAAGGTCGCATTACCAGAAGCAGTTTATCGGAAGTAAAGACGCAGTATCTTGTCAAGATACTGAGTAAAGCATGTTTTGAAAAGAAGGTATGCGTAAAGTCCAGCAGATTGGTAATGGGTTTATTGTTCGCATCGGCCCACCAGGAGGTAAACTCATAGCTGTTGCTGCTCTGTTTGCCCTTCTTAGGCTTACTCGACTCTTGTTCCTTTATGTGAGAGAAGCGGGTTGTGTTGCTCTTTCCTACAAATTTAGGCAAAATAAACCATTTAGCGAGTTTTGATTGCTGAATCAAAGAAGTAATTTCCTCGCTCTTCCTTCGTACTTACTCCGTATCTCCTTCGGATAAAATGCCGATTATACAGAGGGATTACAGAGGGGTAACAGAGGGATAACAGAGGGGTACCGAACAAAGTCGAGAAGAATAAGCATAGATCCTAGATCAATATCTCTATTTTGTACGAATTGATAGTGATGTTTAACTTATTGCATCCTTCCAGTATAAGCATCAACACCCGATTTATTGACTGGTTGTGCGAAGAACCTCTCGGCTGCTTTGTCGATTTCGGCACGCCATGGCTGTTCACCACCAGCGCTTTGAACCACCCAGAGTTTAAGCTCTTTCTTGTGCCAATTTACAGAACAGTTTGTGCCCCAAGCACCCCCATGACCATACCAAGCGTCATCACTGTCCTTTTCCGGTGCCGACAAGCCAAGAGAATATCCACCAAGACCATTGGGACGTGTGGATACTGCGAGCAGATTTTTCACGGTTTCTTCTTTCAAGATACGCACACCATTATCTCCTACGCCAAGATTCATCAACATCTTATAGAATTTCAGCTGATCGTTTGCGGTTGTCCAAAGACCAGCACCGGCAGATGCAAATACATGTGAATCGTTATAAGGCCGTTGTTGCCATCCCATTTCTTCAACCCATTCAGCTGGAGCATCCTTTTTATATGCATATAGTTCTATCTTGTTTTTAAGTTGTTTATCGGTCGGCCAGAACCAAGTAGCCTTCATTCCCAGAGGATCAAGCACCTCCTGTTTGAGATAAGCTTCCCATTTCATTCCTGTGACGACCTCAACGATAGCAGCACCAATGTCAATTCCCGTGTTTGAATATAGTTCGCGTGTACCAGGCTCAAACATGATAGGTGATGCGGCAGCAATAGAGGCTGTCTGACGAAGAGGAGCTCCTCCTGACCATCCACCGCCTCTCACGTCGGATCGTTTGGCACTAATTTCGAAGGGGAAGCCGCCAGTATGGTTGAGTACCATGCGAACAGTCAAGACGTTCTTAGCCTTTCGAAGAGTCATAGTGCTATCATTTGATCCATCCAACACCCATAACACTGCAAATTCCGGTAGATACTTTGACACAGGATCGTCGAGTGAAATACGTCCCTCTTCCACCAGCTTAGCAATTGTCACTCCGCAGAATCCTTTCGTCTGTGAACATTGCATGAATACATTGTCCATCTTAATTGGACGCTTTTGAGACACGTCGGCATAACCTATGCAGGTGGTTTCCTGCACGCCATCCTTATAAAATACACTAATAGCACCGGGCAACTGACCACTATCCACATAGGGCTGTAGTACTGTTTTTGCATAACTTGTTTTGGAATCCCTTGGCTTTTCACTCTTGGCAGTAGCTGATATGCAGAAGAGTACAGCAATCAGCAAAAATAAAGTTTTCTTCATGTTTTTATGATGTTAATTGGGTAATGCTCCAAAAATAAGATACTGACAATAAACATCAACCCAAAGTAAAGGAGCAGTGGAATGGCGATGCGTACCACAACTTTTGGCTATTTCGCCAATTGTGATATTTACCTCATGCGTTTTACAATAGGGTTACTGTTGGTAGTACTCATAATTATTACAGGTATTCTATTACGAATTGTTGGCAAAAATCTTTTAATAGGTCACGCACACGACTGAATTCAGCCTTTATTTCAACTTCAGTTCCTTGAAATTTAGCTGGGTCGGGGAAGTCATGATGAAATTTTTGCGCATTAGTGGAGAAATAGGGGCAGCGTTCACGAGCATTGTCACAAACGGTGATAATGTAATCGAAATCAATGTCGCGGTATTGGTCCACATTGTTGGACGTATGGCCTGAAATGTCGATGCCGTCATCTTTCATTGTCTCTACTGCTCGAGGATTCACGCCATGCGTTTCCACACCGGCACTATACACATCCGCTTTTTCTCCTGCAAAATAGCGCAGGTAGCCTTCGGCCATTTGGCTTCGGCAGCTATTACCTGTACAGAGTACCAAAACTTTCTTTTTTATCTTTTCATTATCCATAGGACGACAAATTTAATACAATGATTAGGAGATTGTTCCATTTATCAATTCAGAAAATGAAACTAATAACTTAACCAGTTGATAAACAAAATAAAAGCCCGATCATTAGGCAATCGAGTAACAAACTGGTAACAAAATACAAACAAGTATAGTTTTGCAGGCTTTTCTATTTTCCAAAGATAGGCAAATTAATAAAACATAAAATATCTTACCCGGTAAAGTATAACCATAAGAAAAGTTCCAGAAGTTAACTGAGAATAGCGGAAGCAAGTATGTAATAGTTCGAAGTGTGAAAGAAGCGATAGAGGAAATGTAGATTTATTTACAAATAGAAATAATTGTTATATATTTACTTAACTAATCTTAGTTTAATTACAGCATGGGAAAAAAGATTTATGTAAACGGCAATATTATTATTAAAACACGGTATTTTAAATTCAAGGATAATTGTGGAGCATGTTACCGTGAGCCACCTGAAGGTGCTGAAATATGGGAAGCTAACAAAATTGAAAACGGCAGTAAATTTTTCGAGATTACTGATAAAAATCCTCAATCAATATTCAACGATTATTACGCAAAAGGAGGATTTACTACATATGATAGTGATATAAAGAGGTTGAAAGCAAAAGGAGCAGGATTCTTTGAACAAAAAGTAATTTACAATGTATTAAGAGAGTCATAACTTAATACAGACACGATGAAAGAGTTTTTCAATAAGAATCAGATATTTACGCTTTTATAAATGAAGCTGATATATTAGTTGATGAAATTTGTAATAAAGTTCCCAATAAAACCACTTCGTAATGAATTGGAAAAGAATTATTACTACCGGATTAGCGATTATTATATTTTGCCCTGCTTTTCAAGACATACCCCAAGACAACACGCATGTTACTGATTCTATTAAAGATTTGATTTTAATCCTTTCAAATGAAATGTCAAGAGAAGAGTTGCAAGAAAAGCTAAACCATTACTACATCGTCAACACATGCCAAAGCGGTTTTGGATATATCTGACGGAGAGGCGATAACAGCTATCTTCTTCTACTGTTACCGCGATTGGTTCCCTGGTTGCTTCTGTTTTCCTGTTCGTTACGGAAGTTTGTGACTTCCTGTTGAATAAACTTACGTTCTGCTTGCTGTGCCCGGAAGAGTTTCTCGGGTCCCAATATTTTTTCGAATTGGGGTGCATACAACTTATCAAGAGCTGCTTCTTTTACTTTTATTTCCAGATCGTCTTCAAGTAATTTTCTATATTCCTGATCCGAAATGTTGTTGTTCTCCTTAATTCGTTGGATTTTATCTCTATGTTGTTTGTAGAGTTCAAACTTCTTTTGAGTCAATTCACTGTTCAACGGAAAATATTTGTCAGCTTCTTCCTTAGTGAGTCCGGCTTCTTTTTTGATATATTCCATTTTTCTCTTTTCATAATCGGCCATGTCCATTCGTCTACTTTGAGCCAATAATGAATAGGTATATATAGGAAGTATGCATAGCATCAATATCAAAATTATACTTTTTCTCATGACAAATTCAAATTTAATTCAGATAGTATTGATTGTACATATAATCATAGTATCCGTCTTCTACTACTTGTTCCTCTAGAAACTGATAAAATTCTTCTTCTGTAATGTGTACCGTTGACCAGTAACTATCAGCTGTTTCCGAAATACTGACGGTTTCATTATCAGAGATCTGCTGCGAAGTTAGAGGGCTTGAGTTTGCATCGCCGGTGAGAAAGTCAACGGTAACGTAAATTCCGATAAACATGGCTGCCAAATAAACCCATGGTTTGACCTTCTCCCACATCGTTACCGGGGGAGCTGCAACAAACTCTTTCTCCGGTAGTCGGCTCATGATCTCCTCATTCAGTGTCTCAAAATAGTTTTCGGGCACCTTAAAAGGATTTTTTGTTTTGTCTATCTCATTCAATTTACTGGTCTTTGCTTTCATACGATACTATTCATTTCAAAGATTTCGTAAAACTTGTTATATAAATCTACTTCTTTGACTTATTGCTCGCTATTCCATCTTCTCTATTACGCCGAGATCCGCTAATAAATAGACATCGTTGTATAAAAAAGGTTTAATTGGAATCTCCAAAAATCTTTTCAATTTTCTTAACAGCATGATGGTAAGATGCTTTGAGTGCTCCCACCGAGGTGCCGAGGATTTCAGACATATCTTCGTACTTCATTTCCTCAAAATATTTCATCTGAAATACAAGACGTTGCTTATCGGGAAGTGTAAGTATGGCTTTCTGTAATTGGGTTTGTGCCGAGTCACCATCGAAATACTCGTCGCTCTCCAAGGTGTTGAGTAGGAATGTATCACCATCGTCAATGGAGACATTGTTTTGAGCTCTTTTTTTGTTCAGGAAGGTGATACTTTCATTTATGGCTATCCGATAAAGCCAGGTGGTGAGTTTTGCATCTCCTCGAAAATTATCGAGGTTTGTCCAGGCTTTGACAAACACATCTTGCAAGATGTCGTTGGCATCGTCGTGCGAAAACACCATCTTTCGTATCTGCCAGTATAACCTCTCGCTATACTCAGATACAATACGGGAAAACGCCCTCCTACTTGTAAGCGGACTGCGCAACTCTTCCAATAGCTTTTCCTCGTCGATCATTTCTCTCTTTTCGGGATTCTACGCAAAGTTATCTAAAAAAATGGTCTCTTCTCAGATATTGTCCCCTTTTTCAAACCAATTCACGAAATTCTCGGCTGTCTCGGGGTTTTGTTTCCACCATTCCATCGACTCGGGAAAATAGGATACACTGATATATCGACAGAAGGTGTCGTAATAATTGGAATGTTCAATATAGGAAAAGAAGGGAATATAAAAGGTCCAGAAAATACCCAGCTTGTTGCCATTGTAGCTTTCATCTTGAAGTACTTGGATGATTGATCGGTTCACGGCACAGAACTGAGCATATTCATCTTCTGCAGCGGAGGTGGTTTGCAAGGAATCGAGTGTTGATATAATTGCCTGGTAAACCAAGTTTCTGTTCAGACCTTCTTCTTCTGTTAATGGTGGAATTGGTTCTTGATTGTGCGTGATTTCTTCTTCGCTAAGTGGATGATTGAAGGAACGTACAACCGGCTTGTCTGTTTTAATGATACGCATGGTCTGTAACAGTTCTTCAAATGCATTTTTCGATCGTTTACTGTCCGGCTCCAGCAGGAGAAACATCTGCATGGAAAGGATACTTTGCACCCATAGTCCTTTATCTTTCAGTGCGTAAGCGTTTAATAAGAAGGCTCCACTGTGCGACTTATCCAAGTCAATTGCCTTTTTTATATGTTCAACTGTCTTGTCGATGTTATCAATCTTGTAATAGTTCAATGCCATGTTAAAGTGGAGAATATACTCATCTCCCAATTTTTCCAATCCCTCTTGTAATAAAGCAATCGCTTCTTCGGGATATCCCATTTCTACCAAAGCTTCGCTTTTAACGGCATATGCACCGGGAGATAACTTGTCATCCTGGGTACTGATAACTATGGAACTGTATGTCGATGCATTTTCAAAGTCCTTCATGGCTAAATAGGTCAGCGACATTTCATATGTGGCCTGCACCGTGCTGGGGTTTAACTTTAGAGCTTCCCTATATTTTTCGATTGCCTTTTCATATTCACCATGATCATGTAGAGCCACTCCTTCCTGAATCAATTGTTTGATAATTGACTCTTGATCATCGCTATAGGCTTGAAATACAAAGGAGGCGATAATGAATGCGATAAGACTGATTTTTATTTTCATAAAACGTAAAATGACGGGGGATTAATGTGTCCCGATGTAAAAAGAGGCTTTTTTTTACCGGGTAAAAATAGGACAAAAAAATGAAAACGAAAGAATCCTTGTAAAAAAAGGACGATATTTGTGACAATTATAAACATTTAATCGCATTTCGAAAGAGATTTTTACGTATTTGGAGCGGATTTGTTTCGAAAGATGTATACTTTTGCAGTACAAAAGCAAAATGATGATTTTATGAAGTATATTCACGTGCAGTTTAACTGCAATCCCAATTCCGAAACAGTGAAGGATGTATTGGCAGCAACTCTAGCTGATATTGGCTTTGAAATGTTTGAACAGTTTGAGGGTGGATTAAATGCCTATATCCCAATCAATCTTTTCTCTGAAACAAACATGAAGGAGATTCTGGATGATTTTCCACTCGGGGCTCAGTTTTCGTGGACAATGGAAGAGATGGAAGAAAAAAACTGGAATGAAGAGTGGGAGCGTAACTATTTTCAACCTATCGTCATTGCTGATCAGTGCTGCATTCATAGCTCATTTCATCTACCCACAAAAGTATATCCTTACCAAATTTTAATTGACCCAAAGATGGCATTTGGTACCGGACATCATCCTACAACCGGATTGATCCTGCAAAATATTCTCTCTATGGAGCTGAAGAATAAAACAGTTCTTGATATGGGGTGCGGTACGGCTGTGCTGGCTATCCTTGCCTCCATGAGGGGGGCTACCTCCATATTGGCTATCGATATCGACGAATGGGCTTGTAACAATGCGCGTGAGAACGTGAAGCTAAATGGTATGAGCAACATTGAGGTGAAGTTTGGTGGAGCTGAACTGCTAGGTGATCAGACGTTTGATGTAATCTTTGCCAATATCAACCGTAATATTTTGTTGCGCGACATGGCTATTTATGATACGGTACTGAACAAGGGTGGCCAAATCATCATGAGCGGGTTTTACAAGGAGGATATACCGTATATTCGTGCAGAAGCTGAAGCACAAAATTGGAAATATGATTCTTTTCAGGAGTTGGATAGGTGGGTAGCAGTTACTTTTTTTAAATTGGTTAATTAAGCCTATCTTTGTACTGTATTATACAATGATTTTAGGTTATTAGAAAAATGAATTGGCTATTAGAATTAATTACCGGTAATGGCATAGCACATTCAATCATGGTGCTGGCTTTGGTGATTTCCGTCGGACTGCTACTGGGAAAAATAAAAATTTTCGGCATTTCTCTGGGGACCACATGGATTTTATTCTTCGGGATCTTTCTGGGACATATAGGATTGGATATCGATCACAATGTGTTGCATTTCCTGAAAGAATTTGGACTTATATTATTTATTTTCTCTATTGGTATGCAAGTGGGACCCAGCTTCTTCTCCTCTTTTAAACAGGGGGGGATCACGCTTAACCTGCTGGCAAGTGGTGTGGTATTCTTGGGTGTGATCACCACCTATGTTATTCACGTAATCACCGGTATTCCGATTGCTACCATGGTAGGTATTCTATCGGGTGCTGTAACAAATACACCGGGACTGGGTGCTGCACAGCAGACCTACACCGATATTACCGGTGCTGTTCATCCTAACATTGCTACTGCGTATGCCGTTGCCTATCCATTGGGTGTGGTCGGCATCATTCTATCGATTGTTTTATTCAAATACATCTTCCGTATTAACTTTGCCAAGGAGGTAAGTGATCTGGACAAAGGTGGTGAATCGAAACTAACCGAGGCGAACATGTTTTCACTGGTGGTTGAAAATCCTGCCATCTTTGGGAAAACAATACGTGATATTAAACACCTTATTGATAAGGAGTTTGTAATTTCGCGTGCATTGCATGCCAAAACACAGGAACTGGTGGTGCCGCAAAAACTGACAGTTTTGAACGAGGGTGATAAAGTGTTGGTTGTTTCTAACTTAAAGAATATTGAGGTTATTGAAGCATTCATCGGTCAACGCATTGAAATGGATAAGGAAGCATGGAACAAGCTGGATTCACAACTTGTATCTCGCCGTATTTCCATTACCAAAGCTGCCATTAACGGTCGTTCCATTGGAAACCTCCGACTACGTAACCTCTTTGGAATTAACATTACACGTGTAAACCGTGCAGGTGTGGATCTTATTGCCGACTCAAGACTTCAATTGCAATTGGGTGACCGAGTGACGGTGGTGGGCTCGGAGGAGGCTATTGTAAATGTCGAAAAGTTTTTGGGTAACTCGCTCAAACGTCTGCGTGAACCAAATCTCATATCCATCTTTATCGGTATTGCCTTGGGTGTGATCATTGGAAGTATTCCCTTTATGATTCCGGGCATTCCACAGCCGGTGAAACTTGGTCTGGCAGGGGGACCACTTATTGTTGCCATTCTGCTCAGTAAGTTTGGGCCAAAATATAAACTGGTGACCTATACCACCATGAGTGCCAACTTGATGTTGCGTGAAATTGGGATTGCTTTATTCCTTGCCTGTGTGGGATTGGGTGCCGGTGAAAACTTTGTGGAGACAGTCGTCAACGGTGGGTATGTTTGGGTTGGCTATGGGGCCATCATCACGGTTGTACCCCTGTTAATTATTGGTGTTATCGGTAGGAAAGCATGCAAACTGAATTACTTCACCTTGATGGGATTGATTGCAGGTAGTATGACCGATCCTCCTGCTTTGTCATTTGCCAACACCACAGCAGGAAATGACATACCGGCTGTTAGCTATGCTACGGTGTACCCCTTGACCATGTTCCTACGTGTGATCACCGCACAGCTGTTGATTCTTCTCTTCTTGTAACGCTATCGGAAAGTGAAGTTGGTTCATTTGTCATTCAGGATTCACTATCACACCGCATGGGGACAGCAGGTCTGCCTGTGCGGTTCAATTCCTGAATTGGGCGAATTCGATGAATCGAAAGCTGTTGTTCTTTCCAATGATGGGGACGATTGGAACGCAATAGTAGAAGTGACCAACGCTCAAACAATTCAATATTATTATTTCATTCGCGAAAAAGCAACAACTGTGCGACGCGAATGGGGGGCAAACCGTACACTGCATATCGCAACGAATGTGAATTGTTACCTTATAAAGGATCGTTGGATAAATAAGCCCACACATGCCTATCTCTACACATCTGTATTCATGGGAACTGTTTGTAGGCATGCGAATAATCCTATTCAAATAGAATATTACGACCATTCGCATTTATTGCAGCTTAATTGTCCCTATGTTCTGCGCAACCAAGATGTTTGTATAGTAGGCGATTGCGAAGCACTTGGCAATTGGAATCCTATGGGTGTGAAACCTTTGTCACGTTATGGTGAGGCTAATTGGCAGATTGTGCTGAATGCAGATGAACTTCCAGCTCAATGTGCTTACAAGTTTGTAATCCGAGACAAAAAGAGCGGTGAAATAGTACATTGGGAAGAGGGGGATAACCGCATCCTTTTTTCAGAGATGGCTCATCAAAAGGGAGTAATTGTTGTGGATTCTGCCTTGGAGTATCGCTATCCTAATTTCCATTTCAAAGGAACAGGAACAGCTATTCCTGTTTTTTCGTTGAGGAGTAAAAAGAGTTATGGTATTGGTGAATTCACTGATCTTTATCGAATGATCGACTGGGTATCCCTTACCGGGCAACAAATGATTCAATTGCTGCCGGTAAACGATACCACTTCCAGTGGTAGTTGGAGGGACTCCTATCCCTACAGTGCCATATCCATTTTTGCACTCCATCCCATCTATCTAGGATGTAGTCGTCTCCCATTAAAAGATGAAAAAAAAGCAGCTAAATATGCCGCTGAAGCTGCACAGCTAAATAGTCTGCCCGAAATAGACTACGAACAGGTGTTGAAGCTGAAGACAAAATACAGTCGCGACCTGTTTCTGGAGAGTGGCAATGAGTGGCTTTCTTCGGTAGGTTTTCAAGACTTTTACAAAAAGAACAACGAATGGTTGTTCCCCTATGCTTGTTATTGTTATCTGAGGGACAAGAATCAGACTCCTGATTTCAGGAAATGGGGCGAATTCAGTCGCTACGATTCGGACCGTCTGCAACGGATGTTGGGTGTCTATCCGGAAGCAAAAAAAGAGATCGACTTTTGGTGCTTTATTCAATACTTATTACACACACAATTTTCGGAAGTAAAGGATTATGCTCAAGAAAATGGGATAGCCTTGAAAGGTGATATCCCCATAGGTGTCAATCGCAACAGCGTTGACGCATGGACCTCTCCCGAGCTGTTCAATATGGATACCCAGACAGGTGCACCTCCCGACGATTTTTCCTATTTTGGACAGAATTGGGGATTCCCCACTTACAATTGGCAAGCTATGGCCGAAAATGGGTTTGCATGGTGGATTAGTCGCTTTCGAAAGATGTCGGATTACTTCGATGCCTATCGCATTGATCATATTCTTGGTTTTTTTCGCATCTGGGAGATACCGCTTCGGGCTACACAAGGGTTGTTAGGTACATTCAGTCCTGCGCTACCATATAGTGCCGAAGAAATCAACCATGCCGGTATTCCGTTTAATGCGGATAGGATGTGTGAGCCCTTTATTCACGACGACTTTCTGCAGGAGATCTTTGGTGAATATACCAATGAAGTGAAAGATATCTATTTGGAACAAACGGGATGGTTGCAATATAAACTACGACCATTTTGTGATACACAACAGAAAATAAGTCATCTGTTTGTTGATCTGTTGAATGATAAAAACAGACGGATTCATGATGGGTTGCTTATGCTTTGTACGGAGGTGTTGTTTATTCGGGACCGGATCAACAACAAACTGTATCACCCTCGCATAACCGCACAATATACCCATTCCTATAAATACCTTCCTGATAGAATGAAAGATGCCTTCAATTGCCTGTATGACGATTTTTTCTACCGCAGACACAATTATTTCTGGCGTGAACAGGCCCTGCAGAAACTTCCTATCTTACTTTCTTCTACGAAGATGATGGCTTGTGGGGAGGATTTGGGTATGGTGCCCGATTGTGTGCCCTGGGTGATGCATGAGCTGCAAATGTTGAGTCTGGAGATTGAACGCATGCCCAAAGAGGCAAAGTACAAATTCACTCCTCTGGAGGCACTCCCATATCTGTCGGTCTGTACAACTTCAACACATGACATGTCGCCCATTCGTGCCTGGTGGAAAGAAAACAGGAGAGTAACACAGCAATATTATAACGAAGTATTGCACCACGAAGGGGTAGCACCGGATGTATGCAGTGCACAAATATGCAGTGAGATACTTGCTCGTCACTTACAATCGACTGCCATGTGGGTTATTCTGCCCTGGCAGGACTGGATGTCGCTCGATGAAACACTGCGCAATCCGGATGAGATGGCAGAACGTATCAATGTACCGGCCAACCCGACGCACTACTGGTGCTATCGGATGCATCTATATCTAGAGGACTTGTTGATGCAGACTGCTTTCAATGAGAAGGTTGGTTCTATGAAACGGACCTAAACAGAATTAAGATTCCATATATGCATAAAAAAAAGGATTGTACCGGAAACGGACAATCCTTTTTTACTGGAAGAGTTATTTTTAAGCTTTACCTGCACTACCAAGTACATTCTCAGTTTTGTGCATATAGAGTTTTTTCAGTTCTTCGCGAGCCGGTCCAAGATATTTACGAGGATCGAATTCTGCAGGTTTGGTAGCAAATACTTCACGTACTGCTGCAGTCATCGCCAAGCGACCGTCAGAGTCGATGTTTATTTTACATACAGCTGAGCTAGCAGCTTTGCGAAGTTGTTCTTCGGGGATACCGATAGAGTCATTCAACTTACCTCCATATTTATTGATGGTTTCAACATATTGCTGGGGTACAGATGAAGATCCGTGCAATACGATGGGGAATCCGGGAATGCGCTTTTCGATTTCTTCAAGGATATCGAAACGCAATGGGGGAGGAACCAATACACCGTTTTCATTGCGGGTACACTGTTCCGGAGTGAATTTAAAAGCTCCGTGTGAAGTACCAATAGAAATAGCCAATGAGTCAACACCAGTGCGTGACACAAAGTCTACTACTTCATCAGGTTCAGTATAGGTGTGGTGTTCAGCTTCTACCTCATCTTCAATACCAGCCAAAATTCCCAATTCACCTTCTACAGTTACATCATGTTGGTGAGCGTATTCAACCACTCTCTTTGTAAGAGCAACGTTTTCTTCGTAAGGAAGGTGTGAACCGTCGATCATGACAGAAGAAAATCCGCTTTCGATACAGTCTTTGCAAAGCTCAAAGCTATCACCATGGTCGAGGTGAAGAACGATAGGGATCTCATAACCCAGTTCTTTTGCATATTGAACAGCTCCCTGTGCCATATAGCGTAACAAGGTCTGATTAGCATATTTACGTGCACCGCTAGACACCTGAAGAATTACAGGCGATTTCGTTTCTACACAAGCCGAAATAATGGCTTGCAATTGTTCCATGTTGTTGAAATTAAAAGCGGGGATAGCATAGCCACCTTCAACTGCTTTTTTGAACAACTCTCTCGTGTTTACGAGACCCAGTTCTTTATAACTTACCATTGTATTTGTTGTTTAAATGAAGTGATAATCTAAATGATCAGACAAAAATACGATTTAATCTCCGATATATGAAATTTTTTTTCTGAAATAGTCACATAACCATCGTTAAAAAAATACCTTATAGCCTAATTTTTTCGGATTTTTTTTGTTTATTTACCAAATATTTCATCATTGAGAATTTAACCTGAATAACAACTTGAAATTTATTACATTATGATCATTGGTATTCCTAAAGAAATTAAAGTACAAGAAGGTAGGGTAGGGTTAACACCCGCAGGAGCACATGAGCTTACGCGTAGAGGGCATCAGGTTTACGTGCAAAAAAATGCGGGTGTCCACAGTGGCCTATCGGATGAACGGTACATTAAAGCTGGAGCAATTATGCTCGACACAATTGAGGAAATATATAAATGTGCCGACATGATCGTTAAAGTGAAAGAACCACTCGAGCGTGAATTTGCGCTTATTAAAAAGGATCAAATACTTTTTACCTATTTCCATTTCGCATCGGACAAGAAATTGACAGAAGCGATGATGAAGAGTGGTGCTGTTTGTATTGCCTACGAAACCGTCATTGAAAAGAATGGGGTATTGCCTCTGCTCACTCCCATGAGTGAAGTAGCCGGGCGTTTGTCTGTTCAACAGGGTGCTAAATACCTGGAGATGCCACAAGGTGGAAAGGGTGTGCTGCTGGGTGGCGTGCCGGGTGTGAAGCCTGCCGAAGTAATAATAATTGGTGCAGGTGTAGTTGGTTCCAATGCTGCACTAATGGCATCGGGACTGGGTGCTCATGTGAAGATACTTGATATCAACTTGAACCGACTTCGTTATCTGTCTGAGGTGATGCCCGCCAACGTGGAGACTGTTTACTCCACAAAATTTGCCATCCTCGATTTGTTAAAAACTGCCGATTTGGTGATAGGTGCCACCTTACAGGTGGGTATGAAAGCTCCTCATCTGGTGACACGGGACATGTTGAAGGAGATGGCTCCCGGAACGGTGATGATTGATGTGTCGGTAGATCAGGGCGGGTGTTTCGAAACCACACATCCTACCACCCACAAAGATCCTATTTATGTGGTAGATGATATTATTCATTATTGTGTTGCAAATATACCAGGAGCAGTGCCGGTGACCTCAACACGTGCCCTCACGAATGCAACCATGCCCTATGTTCTTTTGCTGGCAGAAAATGGATGGGAAGCGGCTTGTAAGAAGCATGCTGATTTGAGACAAGGTCTAAACATTGTTCACGGAGATGTGGTATTCAAGGGAGTAGCCGATTCACTCGATTTACCCTATACCGAATGGAAGACATGATTTGATAAAAGGGGGATAGATTTTAAATTAAAATAATTTAAACTATCTCCTCTTTTTCTTTTGTAGATCAGCAAAAATTAATTTTCTTTGTTCTTTACTATTTATAACTTTTATAAATAACATTAATTTCACAGTTTACGAATCCCACAATGGAGAAATTTAATCAGGAAAACGAAATCCAGATAGAGCTGAGCGAAGAAATTGCTCAAGGAACATATTCCAATCTGGCTGTTATTTCACATTCAACATCAGAGTTTGTTGTTGATTTTATTCGTATCGTGCCAGGTGTTCCAAAGGCAAAAGTTAAATCAAGGATCATCCTTACGCCGGAACATACCAAACGCTTATTTATGGCATTGAAAGATAACATCGAGAAATTTGAACAACAAAACGGTCCCATCCGTTTGCAAAATGATGCTGGATTCCTGCCACCAATTGGTAATATTGGACAGGCATGATCGTAGTGTACAATTGTATTAATATTCACCCACAACAACATGATTAATCTGAATAACATATGGATTTATTAAGTATTACTGCAACGAATTGGGCAAGAGCGCAATTTGCACTTACTGCCGGTTATCACTGGATTTTTGTACCACTCACCATCGGATTGGGTCTTATCATGGCCATCATGGAGAGTTTATACGTAAAGACTGGTGACGAGAAGTGGAAGCAAACTACCAAGTTCTGGCAAAAGATTTTTGGTATTAATTTCGCTATTGGTGTAGCAACTGGAATTATTCAAGAGTTCCAGTTCGGTACAAACTGGTCGAATTACAGTTGGTTCGTGGGTGACATTTTTGGTGCCCCTCTCGCCATTGAAGGTATTATCGCCTTTTTCCTGGAAGCTACTTTTATCACGATCATGTTCTTTGGATGGAACAGAGTTAGCAAGAAAGTCCATCTGATGTCTACATGGCTTGTCTTCGTGGGGGCCACCCTTTCGGCTTTCTGGATTTTGGTTGCCAATGCTTGGATGCAGCATCCCGTTGGAATGGAGTTCAATCCGGACACCGTACGTAATGAGATGGTCGACTTTTGGGCTGTGGTTGTCTCTCCTGTTGCGTACAACAAGTTTTTACACGCTCTCTTCTCCTGCTTTGCTGTGGCTGCTTCATTCGTAGCAGGTGTATCGGGATGGTATCTTCTGAAGAAACGAAATGTTGATTTTGCTGTTCGTAGCCTTAAGATCTCATCGATTGTGGGGCTGGCTACATTCATCTTAATTGCCGTAACAGGTGATGGTTCTGCGTATGAAGTTGCACAGAAGCAACCGATGAAGCTTGCGGCAATGGAAGGGTTGTATGAGGGTAAAGAAGGAACCGGACTGGTTGCTATTGGTTTGCTCAATAATGCCAAGGAATCGTATAACGACAACACGGATCCCTACATTGCCAAGATTGAAATACCCAAGATGCTCTCATTTCTTGGTTATCGCGATATGAATGCGTTTGTTCCAGGAATTAAGGATATCATTGATGGTGGATATACACTACCGGATGGAACTACAGCCCTCTCATTTGAAGAACGTAAAGCTCGTGGACAGATAGCCATACAAGCTTTGGCCGATTATCATGTTGCCATTGAGGAGGGACGCAATACCGATGCAGCCAATCACGAGCTTATTCTCAAAGAAAACTATGCTCATTTTGGATATGGCTACCTTGAGACAGCTGAGGATATGATACCCGATGTACCCCTTACCTTCTATAGTTTTCATTTAATGGTAATGATTGGGATGTTCTTCATATTGTTCTTTATGATACTTCTCTTCTTCCTCTATAAGAAGGATATAAAAAATACGCGATGGCTGCAATATGCGGCACTGTGGACGATTCCTCTCTCCTTCATTGCCAGTCAGCTGGGATGGATTGTTGCTGAAGTGGGCCGTCAACCATGGACCATTCAGGATATTCTACCGGTAGAGGTTGCTGCTTCTGCTGTATCGGCAGGCAATATAACCGCTACATTTATCATGTTTACATTGGTATTCACCGGCTTACTTATTGCAGAGGTGACGATAATGGTGAAACAGATAAAAAAGGGACCTGAACAGAATTAAACATGTTACACAGCTAAAAAAGATATACAATGATTACATATGAATTTTTACAACAATACTGGTGGTTTATCATGTCACTCCTGGGTGGATTGCTTGTGTTTCTGCTTTTTGTGCAAGGAGGACAGTCGATGCTTGGCTCTCTTTCAAAAGAAGAAGGAGAAAAAAGGCTGCTGATTAATGCCCTGGGACGAAAATGGGAATATACCTTCACCACATTGGTACTCTTTGGTGGTGCATTTTTTGCTTCGTTCCCACTGTTTTATTCTACAAGCTTCGGAGGTGCATACTGGGCATGGATGATTTTGCTTTTCTGCTTTGTGCTACAAGCTGTTTCTTATGAGTTCCAATCGAAACCGGGAAACATATTTGGACCAAAGGTCTATCGATTGTTCCTTTTCCTGAATGGCGTACTGGCCACCTTCCTATTGGGAGTTGTGGTGGGCACCTTCTTCACGGGTGCGGAATTTTCTGTAGGAAAAAGTAATATTGCCGGTTTAGGTTCTTCGGGCTTTGTCATCAGTCAATGGCAGAATCCGCTCCACGGACTGGAAGCATTAGCAAATGTGCGCAACCTCTGCTTGGGATTTGCCATCTTGTTTTTGGCCCGAACACAGGCTAGTCTCTACTTCGTAAATCGCCTTGAACACGAGGTGTTGGAAAAACGTTCGCGGAAGTTTGTTCTGTATAACGGTGTTCCATTTGTTGTCTTCTTCCTGATCTTTCTGATTTGGACATTGCTCGGTAAGGGATATGCAGTAGATTCTGCCTCGAAAGTTGTCTCTCTTGAAGAAATGAAGTATCTGCATAACTTCATCGATATGCCGTTGGTTGCTATCATATTTGTATTGGGTGTGGTTGCTGTATTATATGGTATATTACGCACGGTATTCCAATCGAATTTCAAAAAAGGAATTTGGTATTCCGGTGTAGGTACCGTTCTTGTGGTAACCATGTTGTTGCTAATTACAGGCTATAACAACACAGCTTATTATCCTTCTTCTGTAGATTTACAGAGTTCGCTCACACTGGCAAACTCTTCTTCGAGTGAATTCACACTTTCAGCGATGGCGGTGGTCTCACTATTTGTTCCTGTTGTGTTAGCATACATCATTTATGCATGGCGGGCTTTAGAGAAGAAGAAACTACGGTTGGAAGATCTGGAAAACGACGGACATACTTACTAACCAAATACAACCCCTCAATGATTGAGGGGTTTTTTTATCTCTGTTGGTCCGATGTCGGAGGAAAATGTGTACTTTTGTAGTTTATAAGTGAAATTATGGAGGAAATTAAGGTAAAAACAATTCATTTACTGCTCGTTTCTGCGCTGATGTTCACTGCTTGTAACAATACATCACGTAGCACCTCATTCCAGGTGGAAAACAATGTTGAGTTCGATACGATCAGGGTGCACAAAAAATACCACCTGGAAGGAGATACCAATAAACCTTACTGCGACGTGCAGGTGGTGTTTGTTTACCCATCTGCAAGTCTGGAGGTAGATGTGGACTCGTTACAACGCTCCTTTGTGAGAAATACATTCGGAATACACTATCAGGAGCAAAATCCTACTCAGGCTGTAAATGGTTATGTAAATAGTTTTGTGGAGAGCTACAGCAAGGATGCAGCTGCATACAAAGAAAGTGCCATCGATATTCAGGAGTTCAATGCGCTGCTTTCTGAGGAGGTGATTGCAGATAGTGAACATGCACTGAGAGATGAATTTTATTCCTATTTTGAAACCATCTCCGATTCGATTGTTTTTAACCAATATGGTCTGATTTCATTTCAAGTGAAACAATCCAACAACAAGGGTGGGGCGACTTCCTATGTGACCTATCGCAACTATGTGATCAATGCCAATAATGGTATTCCGGTGACAGAGAACGATATCTTTAATCCCGGATACGATATGGCCCTGCAAGGTATGATCGTAACCTCATTGTTGGAGCAGTATGGTGCTAAAACAATATCAGAACTGGAAGATCTTGGTTTCTTTGGTGTGCAGGAGATCTTGCCGAACAGCAATTTCCTGTTGAATGACAAGGGAATCATTTATACATTTAACAAGGGTGAATACTCTGCTTATCAGCTCGATGCACCACAGGTATTTATTCCATATACCACAATCCTCTCGCTTTTGAGAGATAATAGTATCGCACATAAACTGGCCTATTTGCAGTGAAAGAAATAAACACTTATTTTCCGACTCTTACTACATTACAACAACAGCAATTTGAAGCTTTACAAGGGCTGTATGAAGACTGGAATGCCAAAATCAACGTGATCTCCAGAAAAGATATCGGTAACCTGGAGGTACATCATCTCCTCCATTCTCTAGCCATAGCAAAGTATATCTCATTCACACCGGGAACCCAAATAATGGATGTGGGTACTGGAGGTGGATTTCCAGGTATACCATTGGCTATTTTTTTTCCGGAAGTACAGTTTCTGCTTCTCGATAGTATCGGGAAAAAGATTAAAGTGGCTGAAACTGTGGCAAAAGAGATAGGACTAAACAACGTGGAAGTGAAACATGCACGTGTGGAAGAGGAAAAGCGTAAATTTCATTTTATAGTTAGCAGGGCTGTCATGCCTTTGCCCGACCTTGTAAAGGTAACGAGGAAGAATATTGCTACAGAACAGATGAATGCATTACCCAACGGGATAATCTGCCTTAAAGGGGGTGATCTCACGGCAGAAATACACCCCTTTCGAAAAATGGCAGATGAAATTGCGCTCTCAACCTATTTTCCAGAACCTTTTTTTCAAACAAAGAAATTGATCTATGTATCCCTGAGCTAAGCTCATTAAGCCACCAGGAAGCCTGATTATTCCAAAAGAAAGTGTTATTTTTGTCCTATCTGTCCGTTAATGGATAGAGAAAATAAGTAATTGAAACCCGACCCTTTTTAATGAAAATAAAAACATTCGAATTCAACCCGTTGGGTGTTAACACCTATGTACTCTCCGATGAGACAAATGAATGTGTAGTTATTGATGCTACCTGCTTTTATACGGATGAGAAAGAGCTATTGCTTCATTATATACTCGATAACGACCTTGTGGTGAAAGAACTTATCAACACCCATATGCATTTTGATCACATTTTTGGTGTGAATTTGCTCGCTTCACAATTCAACGTGAAATTCGCTGCTCATCGGGGTGATGAGTTCCTACTTGATGATATCCAAACTCATTTACAGATGTTTGGGCTGGGTCGTACCAACACCGACTATAAACCGGTTATTGATCGCTATTTGGAGGAGGGTGATATTATTACCTTTGGTAATCAAAAGATTGTGGTATTGCATGTGCCTGGGCATTCTCCCGGTAGTGTCGTTTTTTATCACGAGAAGGATGGTGTTCTATTCAGTGGTGATGTCCTTTTCCATTCGAGCATCGGAAGGACTGATTTGGATGGTGGTAATTACGAAACACTGGTAACGGGAATAAAAAATAAACTCTTCACATTACCTCCGGAAACCAAGGTTTACCCGGGGCATGGACCGATTACGACTATCGGTCAGGAGAAAAAAATCAACCCTTTTGTCGGATTAGGGTCATAAGTAGTAGATAAAAATCAAAATCGTTCATTATGTTTAAAATAGAACAGTTTAAAAATCGTCACATCGGTCTCTCTGATACCGACAAAAAAATCATGCTCAAATCGCTGGGTGTTCAATCTGTAGAGGAACTCATCGATCAAACCATTCCTGCCGATATACGGCTGTCAACGCCATTGTCGCTCCCAACACCCTTGTCGGAACAGGAATATACTGAAGAAATTGCACAGATTGCTTCTCAGAACAAGATCTTTACCTCTTATATCGGGATGGGATGGTACGACACCATCACCCCTGCAGCAATTTACCGCAATGTGTTTGAAAATCCGGTATGGTACACCTCCTATACACCTTATCAGGCTGAAATATCTCAGGGACGACTCGAAGCATTGCTCAACTTCCAAACCATGGTTAGTGATTTAACGGCATTACCTTTGGCGAACTGCTCTTTACTAGACGAAGCTACAGCAGCAGCAGAGGCTGCTTCCATGATGTACGGACTGCGTAGTCGTGAGCAGGTGAAGGATAATGTGGAGACACTTTTTGTTGATGAGAAGCTTTTTCCACAAACGCTTGCTGTTCTTAAAACACGTATGTATTACTCTGGAATTGAACTAGTTGTAGGGGATTGGAAAAGCGTTACTTTTGATCGTCCATACTTTGGAATGATTTTGCAATATCCAGATGGTGAGGGAAATGTTGACGATTATAGAGAACTAGTCAAGAATGCCCATGAGGCAAACTGCAAAGTGGCTGTAGCTACAGACCTTATGGCACTGGTCATGCTAACCCCTCCCGGTGAATGGGGTGCCGACATTGCTTTTGGAAACAGTCAACGCTTTGGTATTCCCATGTTTTATGGCGGTCCCTCCGCTGCATTCTTTGCGACAAAAGATGAATATAAACGCTCCATGCCGGGTCGTATCATAGGTATCTCAAAAGATGCATACGGTCGTGAAGCATATCGAATGGCCTTGCAAACACGTGAACAGCATATCAAGAGAGAGAAAGCTACATCGAATATATGTACAGCACAGGCACTGCTGGCAACCATGTCGTCGTTTTATGCCGTGTACCACGGACCGGAAGGATTGAAAGAGATTGCTCGACGCATCCACTCAATAGCGTCTCATGTGAGCGATGAATTGAAGGAGATGGGCTTCAAACAATTGAACAAAAGCTTCTTTGATACATTGAAAGTCGAGCTCCCAGAGGGTATATCAGTGCAAGATATTAAGGAAAATGCTGAAATGCGCTCCATTAACTTGCGATATTATGCAAGCGGGGAAATTGGCATCAGCATCGACGAAACTACAAACGATTACCGTGTACATGAACTGCTTGCTGTTTTTGCTATGGCAGTCGGTAGCTCCAAGGTATTTATGATTGACGATTTACCAGAGAAGATCACCCTAAAGGAGTCGCTGCTTCGCAATTCAGACATTCTTACGCATCCCACTTTTAACTTGTATCACACAGAAACAGAGTTGATGCGTTACATAAAGCGTTTGGAACGTAAAGATATATCGTTGGCTCATTCCATGATTTCTCTCGGTTCCTGCACAATGAAGTTGAACGCTGCATCGGAACTACTGCCATTAGGAATGCCCAGTTTACAACGTATTCATCCATTTGCACCGGAAGAACAAGTTATGGGCTACCGACAAATGATTGAAGAGCTGGAAAATATGTTGGCAGAAATTACTGGTTTTGCAGCTACAAGCCTTCAACCCAATTCGGGTGCAGCAGGTGAGTACGCGGGACTGATCACGATTGGTGCTTATCTTGAAAGCAAGGGTGAAGGGCACCGCAAGGTGGTGCTTATTCCGGCATCGGCACACGGTACCAACCCCGCCAGTGCAGTACAGGCTGGGTTTAAACCGGTTACCGTAGCCAGTGATGCCAAAGGGAATGTAGATATGGATGATCTGCGCAGCAAAATTGAACAACATAAAGACAATCTGGCTGCTTACATGATTACCTATCCTTCTACCCATGGTATCTTTGAGACAGAGATAAAAGATATGTGCCGCCTAATACATGAAGCAGGTGGACAGGTCTATATGGATGGCGCTAACATGAATGCACAGGTTGGATATACCAATCCTGGTACAATTGGTGCCGATGTATGCCACTTGAATCTGCACAAAACTTTCGCAATTCCTCACGGCGGAGGCGGTCCCGGTGTTGGACCTATCTGTGTGGCAGAACATTTGGTGCCATTCTTGCCCGGACATCCTGTGACGATGGAATCTGATAAAAACACTGTTTCTGCAGCACCCTTTGGTAGTGCTGGTGTTCTGGAAATTACCTATGCCTATATTCGGATGATGGGTGCCGAAGGGTTAAAAGAAGCCACAGCTGCGGCTATACTAAGCGCTAATTATCTGGCTGAGAAACTGAATGAATCGTACGGAATAGTGTACAGAGGTGCCAACGGAAGGGTAGGACATGAACTGATTCTCGATTGCCGTGGACTGAAAGATGTGTCGGGTATAACCGAAACTGATATTGCGAAGCGACTGATCGATTATGGTTATCATGCTCCCACTTTGTCGTTCCCTGTACATGGTACATTGATGGTGGAACCAACTGAGAGTGAGAGCCTCTCAGAACTAGACCGTTTTGTGGACACCATGAACCAAATTCACGAGGAGATTATTGAGGTTTCGAGAGGTGAATATACAGCTGAGGACAATGTGTTAGTGAATGCACCACATCCTCAGTATGAGGTAACTGCAGACGAATGGAACCATACCTACTCACGCAGTAAGGCTGCATATCCGCTACCATTTGTGGCAGAAAACAAATTCTGGGTGAATGTAGCGCGTGTGGACAATGCATACGGTGACCGTAATTTGGTCTCTTGCTTGTGCATGCCAATTATTTCAGAATAAATAAAATAGATAGGAGAGTTAATACCCGGTTTAGATTAGAATAAATCGGGTATTTCTCCTTGTTCAAAAACGAAGATAGGGGAATTGGATATCTCCTTCTGAAAGAGATCGATAACCTCTTGATTTACTTCGGTAAACAAGACTTTGACCCTGTTCTCCATCACATCGGGATAGGCTCCGGCAAAGTGAGTCATCACAGGATGTGTTTCTGGAATGGCCGGATTCACCAGAAATGCATCGACCAAATCCATCACTTGCATCAACTGCTTGTAAGAATATTGCACTTTCTCTACATGAAAGTTATCGGTACCAAGCACGGTTGTCAAATGATCGATGTATTGCTCCGGTTCCCCAGAAATGGCAATCACAAATGTACCGCTATAGTCGATAAATGAACCCCCATAAAAGTCGGGATATAGATCGGGGTCCGATTCTCTCTCCATCCAATCATCGCCAAATGATAGCATCAACTGTTTATGCAAATCAATAGCAGTAATGCTTTCGGAGAAATCGGACTGGCTTGCGTAATTATCTTGTTTTGCTTTCTGATTACAGGAGATAACGAAAAACAAACTCAGCAAGAAAAAAATAAATAGAAGTGCTATTTTTTTCATTATATACAAAGTGATGGATACCAAACGATAGATATGATGTATAACGGAAATTATCAGCATTTTGTTTCGAAATTTATTTAACTTTGTCGATGAGGAAGGGCTTATAACCGAATCCTCGTATAAGAATAATGAAAATATGATGCACTCTATCGTTCGATATGCGGTTCTTATTACCGCGATAATTTTCTCTTTTGTTGCATGTGGAGAAGAGGATCTCTCTGAAAATGCCGCCCGTCTGCGCATTAAGCTAACAGATGCGGGTGCACCGGTAATCAAAGAGCTTTATTTTAATATTAAAGCAATTGAAGTGTTTGCTACAGATACGGTAACGAATGAGGGAGAATGGGTAGCACTTGCTTTTGAGAATAAAACATACAATCTCCTGGCATTGAGGAATGGTAAAACGATCGACTTGGTGGACCAGTATTTCCCTTCGGGCAAAGTAATTGAAAAAATAAAAATAATTCCAGGGTTAAACAGCTATTTGGTTCCCGTTGGATCTGGGAATATCCCATTGAATATTCCCCCTGAAATAGCAGAAGGAATCATTATCGACAAGGTAAATGTGTTGCTATCTTCACATGTGATATCCAGTATTGTCATCGACGTGAATGTAACTCATTCTGTGCATGAGTCAAACGGTAATTACTTCTTACATCCCTCAGCTAGAGCTTTTTCTGAGTCGTTTGGCGGTAAGCTTAAAGGGTATGTAGCCCCCATAGAAGCTATCTCGTTTGTGGCAATTGTGCAGGAGGAAGAAACGTTAATTTCACTACCTGAAGCCGATGGCATGTTTATGTTCACCGGCCTTAATCCAGGTCGTTGGGAAGTGTATGTAATCTCAATACCGGAAGCGGGTTATCGAGATACAACCTTTGTCGATTCCGTAGAGAATGGAAAGTTGAAAGAAATTACACCCAAACCGATTACCTTGTTACCAAAATAACAGTCGCCTTCAGATCTATTTAATTAATTTTCACATCCCCGAATGTATAATGAACACCTTCTTTATTATCTTTGCAAGAGCTTTTTGCCTTCGGGTAGAGAAAAAAATAATTAATACTAAAAATAGATGAAAAGATTCCATTTCGCATTGATTTTGGCTGCCCTGATGATTTTGGGTGCTTCTTGTAAGCCCAAACAAAGTACCTACAAGCAGGTCTATGAAGCCGCAAAGGAAAGAGAGATGCAACAATCAGCATCTCAGCCTACAACTGTAGTGAAGGATGCTAGACCAATCACCCCAACAGAAGTATCGGTGAGAAAAGAAAAGGTTGAACCGGTTTATGCTAACGATGCAGCTGGATTGAAAAGATACAGCGTGGTGATAGCCTCTTTGAGTGTTAAACTGAACGCAGAGTCACTGAAAGATAGAATGGTTAACGAAGGATATCCCGTAATTCTGGCCCAAAATGAACAGGGAATGTACCGAGTTATTGTGGCAAGCTATGACGATAGACAACAAGCTGTAGCAAAAAGAGAGGAGATTATCAATAAATATAACGCAAGAGGTAATACAGATTACTTGAGAAGAACATATGGTGTGCCTTTCAACGATCTTTGGATTCTGGAAAGACAGTATTAAGATCGTACACCTCATTTCAAAAGACAATAAAGCTGCCCGTTGTAGAAAATGAGGCAGCTTTTTTACAAATTGGCAGATGATGAAAGTACAATTTTTGGGAACGGGAACATCTACTGGGGTACCCCAAATAGGGTGCAGCTGCGCGGTGTGCTCTTCCACTGATCCACGTGACAAACGTCTTAGAGCTTCCATCCGTATAGAAATTGAAGGTAACATACTTTTGATAGATTGTTCACCCGATTTCCGACAGCAGATTATGCCGTTTCCTTTTGAGAAAATTGACGGGGTGCTGTTTACTCATGGGCATTACGATCACACCGGTGGAATTGATGATCTGCGCCCATTTTCGGAATTTGGGACAGTTGATCTTTACATGGAAGAAACATTGGAGCAGGTTATCCGTGAGCGCATGCCTTATTGCTTCGGTCCCCATCGTTATGGTGGAGTGCCGGATATCACCATCAAAAGAATCAATGAAAAAGATGCTTTCTTTGTCAATTCGATAGAGATAATACCAATACGAGTGATGCATTACAAACTGCCTATTTTGGGATTTCGAATTGCCAATTTTGCCTATTTGACCGATGTGAAAACTATTCCAAAGGGAGAGTGGGAGAAGCTGAGAAACTTAGATACCTTGATCATCAGCGCACTTAGAAGAACAGAACACATTTCTCACCAAACCTTACAGCAAGCTTTAGAAATAGTGGAGATGATTAGACCCAAGAGAACTTTCTTTACACACATGAGTCACGAAATGGGATTGTATGAGGAGATTCAAAAAGAATTACCCATGCATGTGATGTTTGCATACGACGGGATGGAACTGACAATTTGATGTTCCATTTTTTTAACGAAATAAACGCAACATTTTTTTAGAAAGTACGTCTTTTCAACAAAAGAGAGTTTCCTTGAAAAAAAAACTTTTCTCATTAAACTATCAACAGAAAGTTATGTCTAACAGTTATAAAAAGTAATTGAACAAAAAATGATACGAACATAATAAGGGGGAGAAACTATGAAAACAAATAAAATGGTATTGGCCGCTTTACTCTCAGCAGCGCCTCTCTTAGGATTTGCCCAGGAATGGGACGATATTTATGCCAATCCTTCGCGCAATGAATCGGTAAGTGTCCAGAAAAAAGAAAAGGAAACACAAAAGAAAAAAGTAGTCATTGTACAAGGTGATGCTTCTACCATTGCAGTGACCTCTCGTGATAGAGATGTGGATGAGTATAATCGCCGCAAAGAGAGAGATACCAGCTTGTTAGATCAAAATGAAAACGACAGCGTAATCGATTATACTGAATTTCAGTATACCGACCGTATTGTTCGTTTTCACGATCCGGAATCAAGCATCAAAATAACAGGTGCTGATGAAGTGATTGTCTACGTGGGAGATGATGTGTATGAAAATTACAATAACCGGAGCTGGAATGCCAATATTTACTACGGAATGGGATGGGGATCTCCTTTCTATCCTTGGTATGATCCTTGGTATGATCCTTGGTTCTACGGAGGTTATTACAGTCCCTGGCACTACAGCCGTTGGTATAGTCCTTGGTATTATAGCAGCTGGTACTCACCATGGTATCATAGTCGCTGGTATTCACCCTGGTACTATGGAGGATGGTATGATCCTTGGTACTATGGATATGGCGGTTACGCTTATGGTAGCGGTTATCACCATGGTTTTAACGATGGATATTACAGCAGTTTAACGCACAATAGATCGGGTAGGAGCTCAGGTTCATACAGAACAAGTTCAGCAAGTAGAACCTCATCTGCAGCAATGCTTTCCGGTAGATCATCAACTGCATCTGCTTCACGTAGTGCATTGTCTGGTAGAACCGTTACTACACGCAGTGCTATCTCTGACAGAACTTCTACAAGTAATACGAGAAGTGCCGTGACGAACAGAAGTGCTTCCTCTACGTCGAGAACAAGAATTATTGATAATTCAGGAAGAGTTATCGACTCCAGAACTGGACGTGTAATTGACAACACCAATAGCAGCACACGTTCAAGCTCTGTCAACAGATCAACGACTCCAGCTACTACAAGAAGCAACTCTACATATGATCGTAGATCTACTACACGTAGCAGCAGTGGGAATGTTTATCAGAGAAGTTCCACTACTTCAACAACACGCAGTAGTAGCACTACACCCTACAGGAGCAACAATACATACTCATCACCAAGCTCAAACTCAAGCTCCAACAGGAGTTCGACCTACTCAGCTCCTACTCGTAGCTCCTCTTCTTCAAGTGGATCAATTGGTGGTGGTAGTAGTAGCTCAAGCTCCAGTTCAGGAAGTAGCGGACGCTCAAGTGGAGGCCGCAGATAAAAGAAAAAACCGGGACTGTCTTTTTCTTACTCACTTAATATAATTTGATGATGAAAAAATTCACATATCTACTGTCCACTTTACTTATTTTCTCAGGCGCACTTTTTGCACAGTCTGAAGTAGATGCATTGCGCTTTTCACGAGAAGATCTTCACGGTACTGCCCGATCTATGTCAATGGGTGGCGCTTTTGGGGCGCTAGGAGGAGATCAAACGGCAATTTCAATTAACCCTGCGGGTATTGCTGTTTATCGCAGTTCGGAAGTTGTGGGTACTCTTAACCTTTCGCAGGAGAAATCAAGTGCGGGAAGTCTGGATAAAAATAAATCTCGATTCGACATGGACAACCTTGGCTTCGTGGGTTACTTTCCATTAAGAAACGATGCTCTCCCGCTCGTGAATTTTGGATTTTCTTACAACCGACTGAAATCGTTCGATAAAACGATTAATGCAGTTGGACCGGCTGCCAGCACTCTGATCGATTATATCGCCGACAGAAGTGCCGGTGTGGATCCTTCAAAATTGCAAATGGGAGACAACCTGCCCGATCCTTTTGTATCACAACCCTGGTTAACGGTTTTGGGATACAACTCATACCTGATTAACCCGGTAAACAACGGTGAAAGATACGATCCAATCAATACGTTTGGTGAGACCGCTATCGGAGAGATTCGGACAAAGGAAAGAGGACATATTGATAACTACGATTTTACGGTAGGTACAACCGTAAACAACGTGTTGAATTTGGGACTCTCATTATCAGTAAAAGATATAACATACAGTCTTGAGTCGGACTATTTGGAAGATTTTGATAGAGGTGGCTATACACTCACAAACTGGGTTACCACTAGTGGTGCAGGAGTGAGTGCCAAGTTGGGTGCTATCTACAGACCTATCCATTCCCTTCGACTGGGTATTGCTTATCACACACCTACCTGGTATGCGATGACTGAAACTTATGAAGCTCAGATTGACGATGATATGGGAGCGTATGTAACGGATTCTGAGTATAAACCGGGACAAACCTACTCGGCTGTTTTTACAAACGACTATGATTTGAAAACTCCTGGCAAGTTTGTCGCAAGTATCGCCGGTGTTTTTGGAAGTAATTTCATCGCTAGTATCGACTATGAGCTGGTGGATTATAGCAAAATGAAGTTAATGGTTCCTTCCGGATCTTTGGACGATAGAAACTGGTTTGACATTGATAACGAGTATATATCAATGGACTTCCGAACAGCCTCTACAGTGAAGATGGGAACGGAGTTTCGTTTTACGCCACAGTTCTCGGTACGACTTGGTTATGCATGGATGCAGAATCCATATGAGACTATTTTCAGGGAGAGCGGTGATGCTGCTGTTGCAGGATCCAACACAATCTACAGAATGGAAGGAGATGCCAACTATTTAACAGGTGGATTAGGTTACCGCTTTAACAGAAACTTTTTCCTCGATTTTGCACTGGTATATAAAACGCAAACCGATGATCTTTATCCTTTTCCCAATTTGTGGACCGAAAATAGAAGGGATCTGGTGATTGATGCTAGTCCGTTTGAATTGAAAAACAGCTCCTTCAGGGGACTCATTACACTTGGTTATAAATTTTAATTACTCCTTTCTACTACTGCCGAAAGGTAATAGATTTCAATATTAAAGATATAGTTCGGGTTGTTCCTATGGAATAGCTCGAACTTTTTTATGGCGTATACTGCCTGCAATTTCGTTTTGGGTTATTTCCGGTAAAAGCGTTACCTTTGTATTCCATTTATAAAGTACAATACGCATGTCACAAGAAAAAGGCTATCTCTCAACCGATAACAAAAGAAAAGTAACCACCCATCGTCTATTGGAGATGAAGCAGAGGGGTGAGAAAATTTCCATGCTTACAGCTTACGATTATACGATGGCTTCTGTTATTGATCAAGCTGGAATGGATGTAATCCTTGTAGGAGACTCTGCCTCCAATGTTATGGCGGGAAATACAACCACATTGCCAATTACAGTGGATCAGATGATATATCATGGTAAATCTGTTATGAATGCTGTGAAGCGGGCAATGGTTGTGATTGATATGCCTTTTGGGAGTTATCAGGGTAATCCTTACGAGGCTGTAGCCAATGCGGTTAAGATAATGAAGGAGACACAGGCAGACTGTCTCAAATTGGAAGGGGGAAAAGAGATACTTCCATCTATTCAGGCTATTCTGAATGCCGGCATTCCCATTATGGGACATCTTGGTCTCATGCCACAGTCGATTAACAAATATGGCACCTACGCTGTTAGGGCACAAGACAATGCTGAAGCTGCAAAGCTGCTCGACGATGCACATCTGCTACAGGAAGCAGGTTGCTGTGCGATTGTATTGGAGAAAATTCCGTCTGAGTTGGCACGAAAGGTCTCTTCTGAATTGACCATTCCATTGATTGGTATTGGTGCAGGTCCTTATGTCGACGGACAAGTATTGGTGATGCAGGATATGCTTGGACTGAATAAAGGTTTCTCGCCCCGTTTCCTTCGTCGCTATGCCAATCTCTATGATCAAGTTGAGTCTGCAGTCAAACAATATATAAGTGACGTAAAATCGTCCGATTTTCCCTCAGAAGCAGAAAGCTACTCGTAATTTTACCCCGTTTTACAGCTCTTTGTATTCGGGAATATCTTGCAGAAATTGATAGGATAGGTCGTCGAAATTTAGACGGTAGCAATAGTGTTGCAGACCGTTGGATACCACAACATGTTCTACACGAAGAACACTATTATAACGAGCCACTTGATCGAAAACTTCTTGTGTAATTGCTACGTTAGGTTCTTTGTATTCCAATATCATTACCGGTTGAAGTTGTGAGTTATATACCACAGTGTCGCAACGTCGCGAGAGACTATTAAGTTTTAGTGATGCTTCATTGGCAATACGTGAAGCGGGGTAACCCTTCTGCGTAATTAAATAATGAACAAAATGCTGTCGCACCCACTCCTCGGGTGTCAGATGTAAATATCTACGGCGCAGGGGGTCGAATATCTCATATCCGGTGCTGTTTTTTCGGATTTTTGCATCGTATGAGGGGAGATTTAAACTGTACATATTGTATCTTTGTGAGAAGAACCGGACTCCATCAGTACAAATATAACGCTTTTTTATGAGAACAAAACAAGAAATTGTGGAGAACTGGCTCCCCCGGTATACCAAACGACCGTTAGAGGAGTTCACGAAATTTATCTTGCTTACCAACTTCCAAAAGTATGTTGAAATATTCGCGAATCATTTCAATGTACCAATTGTGGGGGCTGATGCCAATATGCCGAATGCTACTTCCAATGGCATCACAATCATCAACTTTGGCATGGGTAGTGCCAATGCCGCAACAGTAATGGATCTGCTTAGTGCAGTATCGCCTACAGCTGTACTTTTTCTTGGAAAATGTGGTGGATTGAAAGCAAGAAGTGAATTAGGTGATTACATTCTTCCCATTGCTGCGATTAGAGGTGAAGGTACATCAAACGATTATTTTCCACCAGAGGTTCCTTCTTTACCTGCATTCAGCCTGTTACGTGCTGTCTCCTCTAACATTCGTGATTTTGGAAGGGACTATTGGACCGGGACGGTCTATACAACCAATCGTCGTGTATGGGAATATGACGAGGATTTTAAAAACTACTTGCGCCAGGTGCGTGCATTGGCGGTTGATATGGAAACAGCCACTATCTTTACCTGTGGTTTTGCCAATCATATTTCTACCGGTGCACTGTTGCTTGTATCGGATCAGCCGATGATATCTGCTGGGGTGAAGACCGAGAAGAGTGATCAGGTTGTTACAGAGACGTTTGTTGAAGAACATGTAAAGATTGGTATCAAGTCACTTTCATCCATCATGAACAATGGCTCCACCATAAAACATCTTCGGTTCGACTGGTGAAAATATGTCTAATATAATGTGAAAATCTTATGGCTGCAACCGCTAAATCAACATACGATGCAATTCGAAACGACATTCTTCAACGTCGTTTTATGCCAGTATACTTACTAATGGGTGAGGAAGCCTATTTTATTGATAACCTAACAGAACTTCTTCTTGAGACAGTATTAACGGAAGCAGAAAAGGATTTTAACTTGTTGATTTACTATGGGGTGGATTCCGATGCAAATTCGATAATTTCTGCTGCGCGACGTTTTCCCATGATGGCTGAATACCAACTCATCGTTGTTAAAGAGGCGCAAGAGCTAGAAAATATTGAATTGTTTGAGCATTATGTTAAAAACCCGATGACCTCAACAATTCTGGTTATCAACTATAAATACGGAAATATAGACAAACGCAAGGCTTGGGTAAAACTGGTAGATAAAATTGGTGTTATTTTTGAATCGAAGAAACTGTATGACAACCAGATTCCTCCATTTATTACTAGCTACTTCAAAGATAAAGGTATTGGTATTGATGAGAAATCGGCTCGTATGCTGGCCGATTATATTGGAAACGATATTAGCAAGTTGATACCACAGCTGCAGAAGCTTGAGGTCTCATTACCGGAAGGTGCCGGTCGGGTTACTTCATCGCTGATTGAAAAGAATGTGGGTATAAGCAAAGATTATAATTCGTTTGAACTGCAGAATGCCATTATCAGAAAAGATGTTGTCACTGCCAACCGGATTGTGGAATTCTTCAACAAAAACCCGAAGGAGAACCCTATCATGGCTACGTTGGCTGTATTATTTAATTACTTCAGTAACCTGTTGGAATTATATTGGTTACCTAAAAAAGATGAAGCAGCCATAATGGCTGCTTTAAACCTTCGATCGAGTTACTTTGTGAAAGATTATTTGACTGGACTACGAAATTATACTGCCAATAAAGTGATGGAAATCATTTCCGATCTTCGAACATGCGATGCACGTGCGAAGGGAATCGACAATGTGTCCGTCACACATGGTGAATTATTAAAGGAGCTAGTATATAGAATAATGCATTAACTACCGGTAATCCACTTCACAATTTTATCGCTCATTGGACTTTCACGAGGTAGTGCAACATCCACCAGATGCCCCTGTTCGTCGACCATGAACTTTTGAAAGTTCCAGGTAACCTCCTGATCAAGAACCCCATTCTCTGATTTCTGTGTTAACCATTTATAGAGAGGCGCTTGATCTTCTCCTTTAACACTAATCTTCTCCATCATAGGGAAAGTAACGCCGTAGTTAGCTGTACAAAATTCTTTTATTTCGCTGTTTGATCCCGGTTCCTGATTGTTGAAGTTGTTTGCAGGAAATCCTATCACAACAAACTTCTTATCTCCATAACGAGTATATAAGGCTTGCAAATCATCATATTGGGGGGTCAGACCACATTTGGAAGCTACATTTACAATCAGCACCTTTTTTCCTTTGAGAGATGCCAGATCAAATGTATTCCCGTTGATGTCTTTGACGGTAAAGTCATGCAGTGTTTTCTCTTTCGTAACACCGTTCTGTCCAACAGCCATCAGGCTTATGAACATTAAAAAAAGGGTACTGTAGAATACTTTCATATCATTAGTTATTTACTTGATTAGATAAACTTGTTGAATTTAAACAGCAATATAAGCTATGCGGTTCATTTGCTGAGATACTTTGTTTTTCTTGTAATAAATTCCAACAATAAAAATGAAGGCTATTTCATTATTGCTCAATTCAATAATAATAAATTAGAGCTCTCCAGATTCTTTTCTATTCCTAATTCTGTCTCTAAGGTTAGAAATAATGCAACTTACAAATGTTTCAAGCATCCTATACATGGAAAAGTTAGAAAAGTAGGTTATAATTTACAACATGTTACATTTCTGCCACAATATTTCATAAATATAGACGTTACAAATGTATTTTTAATTACATATGTATTGTTTACATTACATTGTTACATATGTATCCAACATAATATTATACAAAGATATACAGTGTTACATTGGTGAAATTTCAATGTTAACATTTTATATGTCAGGATTTAGAAAGATATAATACACTATATATTAATATGTTATTATAATAATATAAAGAATAAGTTTCACGGTGTAATAAAATTATAGGGTGGGAGAGAGCGATAGTGTTAAATATTTAGATTTAATACATTATATATACATAAATATGAACGGTTTATGATATATCAATGAATTATTGATTAAATGGAATTACAGATGTATCTAATATGTTTTCAAATGTACTGTATACAGATGTAATTAGTAAATTGACATTTGTGTTTTACATTTGTATTTAATCGTAATTTTCATTTGTAAATTATTATTGTTACATTTGTATCATTATCTTTGCAACAAAAGTTACATCATCCAGTACAATAATACACACCACAGGCAATGAAAGAGCGTATAATAGCAATCATGGAAAAGGAAAATCTGACTCCAACACGTTTTGCCGACAGATTGCAAATTAATAGGGGGGTTATTTCTCATATACTAAGTGGTAGAAATAAACCAAGTCTAGAAGTGGTAACAAAAATTTTGGAGGAGATGCCTTATATTAATCCGGAGTGGTTATTGAAAGGTACAGGCAATATGGTAAAAAATGGTATTGACCAAATTGAGCGACCTGTAGAGCCAGATTTATTTCGTCAGCCTGCAATAAATCAGAAGGAAGATACGGTTGAAGCCAAAGAAAGGCAGGAAATAAAGTTAAAACAGCCTGAAAATTCCCCTCAAAATACTGAATACAAGGCTGTAGAAACTCAAAAAACAGAGGTTCGAAAAATATCTCAAATAATTATTTACTACACCGACAACACGTTTGAGATCTTTAATCGTCTCAATAATTCATGAATGAATCGAGGAAATTGGATCATATCTCATTTTTTTTCGTCATTAGCTCTCAATTGCTATTTGTGTGGCTTAATTGAAATTTATGATGTATTTTTGTGCTTCATAAAAGTGAGCTAGCTGATGAAAGTACGCGATTTTACCATTTGTTCCAATACCCGGTTAAATGACCGGAATCATCTATTAAAAGTCACACCGATTGACAAGGAGCCTCTTCCGGTAATGTATCCCGGACAATTTGTTCAAATTTTGGTCTCCAACTCTCCGCATGTGTTTCTAAGGCGTCCTATCTCCATTAATTATGTGGATGAAGAGAAGCAAGAAATATGGCTTCTAATTCAACGTGTAGGAGAAGGAACAGATAAAATTGTGGCACTTACGGCAGGTGACACGCTGAATATAATTTTTCCACTGGGGAATTCCTTTACAATACCTACAACGAAGGGTAATTTTCTGTTGATTGGTGGAGGTGTAGGAACCGCCCCCATGCTTTTTCTTGGTAAATTGCTGAAGGAGAAAGGTTTTGAACCCAATTTTCTATTGGGTGGACGGACTAAAAGTGATATCTTACAGAATGAGTATTTTGAACATTTAGGAACACTATATTGCACCACCGAAGATGGATCTTTTGGTGAAAAAGGATTTGTGACTCATCACTCGATCTTGCAAGAAAAGAAGTTTGATTTTATTTATACTTGTGGCCCCAAACCAATGATGGTTGCTGTGGCACGATTGGCACATGAGAAAGGTATAATGTGTGAAGTATCACTCGAAAATTTGATGGCATGCGGCTTTGGAGCCTGTCTTTGCTGTGTTGAGAAGACCATTAGAGGAAATGTATGTGCCTGTACAGAAGGACCTGTTTTTAATATCAAAGATCTCACATGGCTGAATTAAATGTACATATAGGTGATTTGAAGCTGAAAAACCCAGTAATGACAGCTTCTGGTACTTTTGGTTACGGATCAGAGTATTCCGATTTCATGGACTTGGGGAGCCTCGGTGGCATCTTTGTAAAAGGTACTACATTGGAGCCTCGCCAGGGAAACAATTACCCTAGAATGGCTGAAACGCCGTCTGGAATGCTAAACGCCGTGGGTTTGCAAAATAAAGGTGTTGATTATTTTGTGAATGAGATCTATCCAAAAATAAAGGATTATGATACTCACATGATCGTTAATGTATCCGGATCGACTGTGGAAGATTATGTAGCTTGCGCAGAAAAATTGGCTGATCTGGAGAAAATGCCTGCCATTGAATTGAATATTTCTTGTCCCAATGTGAAAGAAGGAGGCATGGCATTCGGTACTTCCTGCCAAGCGGCAGCTGAAGTAACACGACAAGTTCGAAAAGTATTTCCCAAAACACTGATTGTAAAGCTTTCACCAAATGTAACCGACATCACGGAGATAGCCTGTGCTGTGGAAGATGCAGGAGCCGATTCTGTTTCATTGGTCAATACCTTTCTGGGTATGGCCATTGATATTGAGAGTAGAAAACCAAAACTGTCTACTGTAACAGGTGGCTTATCGGGTCCCTGTATCAAACCAATTGCCCTACGAATGGTATGGCAGGTTTATCATGCGGTTAAGATTCCAATCATTGGTATGGGTGGTATTTGTAATTGGCAAGATGCAATTGAATTTATCCTTGCTGGTGCTTCTGCCATACAGGTGGGAACCTATAATTTCATCGATCCCTCGGCATCAGTAAAGATTGTGGATGGAATTGAAGCATACCTCGAACGACATCAAATAAATTCTGTTAGTGATCTAATTGGAAAGATTAACTATATCTAAGATAAATAAATGTCTATATATTGACATTTATTCTATCATAAAGTAGTTTTTTGATCTATTTTATTTGACAAAATGAATAAATGTAATACCTTTGCATTTCCTATTTGTCAAATAAGAAATTACATGTATGTCAAAACTACAAATACCAGCTGGATACGAACCGTTACTTAACTTAAAACAGACAGAACTTGGTATCAAGCACATCAAAGATTTTTTTCAAGTAAATTTATCATCTGAACTACGTTTACGCAGGGTTACGGCGCCTCTTTTTGTTGAGAGTGGTACCGGTATTAACGATGATCTGAATGGTGTTGAGAGGCCGGTCCAATTTCCCATTAAGGATATGGGCGACAAACAAGCAGAAATAGTCCACTCTTTAGCCAAGTGGAAACGACTCACACTGGCTGATTACGGGATTGAGGAGGGATTTGGTATTTATACCGACATGAATGCAATACGTGCTGATGAAGAGCTCGATAACCTCCATTCGTTGTATGTGGATCAATGGGATTGGGAGATGGTTATTGGTGAACAGAATCGTAACATTGATTTTTTGAAGCAGATTGTACGACGCATTTATGCGGCTATGCTACGTACGGAATACTTGGTCTACGAATTGTTTCCTGCCATTAAACCGCAGCTGCCTTGTGAAATAACGTTTATTCATTCCGAGGAATTATTACAACTTTATCCTGATTTGGACGAAAAGCAACGAGAAGATGCCTTCACTAAGAAACATGGAGCAGTGTTTATTATTGGTATTGGTGCACCATTGTCTAACGGTAAACCTCATGATGGCAGAGCTCCAGACTACGACGATTGGAGTACGTTAAACAGCGACGGTTTTGAAGGTTTGAACGGTGATCTGCTGGTTTGGAACCCAGTTTTGGATAAAGCCGTGGAACTTTCATCAATGGGTATACGAGTGGATGCTGAATCGTTGAAACGACAGCTTAAAGAGCGAAACAAGGAGGATAGACTGGAGTTGTATTTCCATAAACGACTGGTTAACAACGAACTTCCACTTTCAATTGGAGGTGGTATTGGGCAGTCTCGTCTGTGTATGTATTATCTACGAAAAGCACACATTGGGGAGATACAAGCAAGTTTGTGGCCGGAGGAAATGAGGCAAAAAGCACTGGAACATGGATTGCAGCTTATCTGATTAATAGTATGCTACCTATACAAATCCTTCTTCAAAAGAGAAGGATTTTTTTTGAAGAAGGAAAAGATTGTCTAATTTCGTATCATCAATCAGACGATAAGACTATATGAATGTAAAGATAGAAGAGAGTTGGAAAGCTCGACTGCAGAATGAGTTTGATAAACCGTATTTTGAGGCACTTACAGCCTTTGTTCGACAGGAGTATGCGAACAATAAAGTATATCCACCCCCAGGTCTCATATTTAATGCCTTCAACCGTTGTCCTTTTAATGAGGTAAAAGTAGTAATTGTTGGACAGGATCCATATCATGAACCGGGCCAGGCACACGGATTGTGCTTTTCTGTAACGGACGGAGTAGCATTACCACCCTCCCTAATCAATATTTACAAAGAGATTCATGCCGATTTGGGTAAACCCATTCCCAAATCGGGGAATTTGGAAAGATGGGCCGATCAAGGAGTTCTTCTACTAAACGCAACACTAACTGTTCAAGCACATCGAGCAGGTTCTCATCAAGGCAAAGGTTGGGAATTATTTACCGATGCAGCCATTCGGCATTTGGCAAATGAACGGGAACATCTTGTTTTTATATTATGGGGGGCTTATGCACAACGAAAAGGAGCGGAAATAGACACGAATAGGCATTTAGTGTTAAAATCACCTCACCCTTCGCCTCTTTCCGCTCACCGTGGATTCTTTGGAAATAAGCATTTTAGCAAAGCAAACGAGTATTTGCTTGCGCATGATAAACAGCCGATCGACTGGTAATAAAATTGGTATTTTATCCGACGCTTCCTTCGAGACTAATCTGTAAAAGTTTTTGTGCTTCAACAGCAAATTCCATTGGTAATTTGTTGACAACCTCTTTTACATAACCATTTACAATAAGGCCAATTGCTTCTTCTTCGCCCAGACCTCGCTGATTGCAATAGAAAATCTGATCTTCGCTGATTTTCGAAGTCGTGGCTTCATGTTCCAATACAGCTGAGGGGTTTTGTATGTCGGTATAGGGGAAGGTATGTGCACCACAATGATCGGTTAGTAACAAACTATCACACTGCGAATGATTTCGGGCATTCTCTGCTTTTTTGGTCACCTTGACCAATCCTCTATAGCTATTCTGACTGCTTCCGGCAGAAATACCTTTTGATACAATGCGACTCCGGGTGTTTTTGCCCAAGTGAATCATTTTGGTACCAGTATCGGCTTGTTGAAAGTGATTGGTCACAGCAACTGAGTAAAACTCACCCACCGAATTGTCTCCGGCCAGTATGCAGGATGGATACTTCCATGTAATTGCTGATCCTGTCTCCACCTGTGTCCAAGATATCTTGGAGTTTACGCCTTTACAGATACCTCTCTTGGTAACAAAATTATACACCCCTCCATTGCCATTTTTATCTCCCGGATACCAGTTCTGTACGGTAGAGTATTTTACCTCAGCATTATCGAGGGCGATAATTTCTACGATAGCAGCATGTAACTGGTTCTCGTCCCTCATGGGGGCAGTACAACCTTCGAGATAACTTACATAAGAGTCATCATCGGCAACTATCAGAGTACGCTCAAACTGCCCTGTGTTGGCTGTGTTGATGCGGAAATATGTAGATAGTTCCATGGGACAACGCACACCCTTAGGTATGTAGACAAATGAACCGTCACTGAATACTGCAGAGTTGAGTGCTGCATAGAAATTATCTTTGTAAGGTACCACTGTACCCAGATATTTCTTTACCAGATCGGGATGATGTTTTACAGCCTCACTGAATGAACTGAAAATGATCCCCTTCTCTGCCAAAACCTCTTTGAAGGTAGTCTTAACTGAAACACTATCCATCACAGCATCCACAGCTACTCCGGTGAGTTGCTTCTGCTCATCTAAAGGAATACCCAAGCGCTCAAATGTTTTGAGCAGCTCTGGATCTACTTCATCTAGACTTCCCGGTTTTTTCTTTTTTGTAGGATCGGCATAATAAATTATATCCTGAAAATCAATGGTTGGTATCGTAAGATGTGCCCATTCAGGCTGTTTCATTGTAAGCCAGTGTTGATATGCCTTAAGACGGAACTCAAGCAACCATGCCGGCTCTTCTTTTTTGGCAGATATCAGTCGGATTACATCTTCGTTTAGTCCCTTCTCAATTATTTCAGTTTCTACATCTGTAGTAAAACCATATTTATAATCCTGTGAGGTTAGGTCGTTTAATATTTGATCTTGATCTAATTCCTGCATATATTTTACATGTTCTGAGCATTCGCTCAATTATACAAAGACACCAAGTGAAAATAGGCGCCACTTAAGTAACAATTGCCTTCTCACTTTTGTTGTACAAAGATAGTGCTTTTTGATCAATTTACTCTATGGATTAACACCATGCAACATAGATGAACAAATAACTCACATTGTATGTTAATGGAAAGTAATTCTATAATAACAATCATTTTAAACCGTGATGACATATTTCAAGAGATCATGTAATATTTACATTGCTTGATTTAATATGCCACACAAAATAATTAAGGTATGAAAAAAGTAACATTATTTCTCATTACACTAAGCATGGCTTTGGGGCTGTCAGCTCAATCAAATTATAAAGTAGACGGTGCACACTCATCTGTCAATTTTAAATTAAAACACAAGGGAATCACATTTGTTAATGGTAAGTTCGAAAAATTCGATGGGGAAATCTTCGGGAATCTCAGCAATCCTAGTGAAATGCGTATCTCTTTCAATGTAGAAACTGCCAGTGTCAACACAAGCGTACCGATGAGGGATAATCATCTTAGAAGTGCCGATTTCTTTGAAGTGGAGAAATATCCTTCAATGTCGTTCGAGAGTACACGTGTAGAGAAAATTGACGACGAACATTACAAACTTCACGGAAAGCTGCAGATCAAAGATGTAACAAAAGAGACTACGTTTGATGTAATATATGGTGGTTCGGCACAAGGACAGAATGGTAGCGAGACGATTGGTTTTATTGCAAAAAATACAATCAATCGTTTCGATTATAATGTAGCCTATGATCCGAATGCTGGGACACTTAGCAAGGATGTAGAGATCACGCTTTTTCTTGAATTCAGAAGCGCTACCAATAATTAAGATTTAAATAAACTACCAGAGGTTCGAAAAGTAGTTACTATTTATTCGAAAAAAAGCGGGTGACGATTCCATTGGGTAGTAGGATATCTTCCAAATCGGAATATGGTACTGTTACATTGATCTCACCCATGACGTAGGGGGCAATTTCATATTGATTAAATGCATAATGAATGCCCTCTTCGTTTAAATAGAAGTTGTTGTTCGGTACAATATCTTCGATATTGAAAAAACCTTTCTCTAATAAGGAATCGGGCTCATTTACCTGATATATTAGCATAAGTTGGTTTACAATCTTTTCTGCTAGGGGCTTAAAATATCCTGGAACAAAAATATCTTCTTCAGAAAGTGTCACGAGCCTCTCTAGATCGATGTTGGTATAGGTGACGTTATGTGAACCATGTGCACCTCCCTCATAAATGCTATTCTCAACTGCATAGCTTAGAAGAAAATCATTCTGAAACAATATTTTATTGCTCAGATACATGGAATACCAATACCACATAGGCATAGAATCTCCTAGGCGAGCTTTATCTTCATAATAGTTGTTTGATAATAATTTATACTCTTCAACATAACGAAAAAGATAGGTATCCAATGCAAGTTCCGGTGATAATTTATCCAATTCGATGTCACTGAAAAAAGTTCCTGTGAAAATCTGTTGCAACCTTACGAGCTGTGAATCATCGCGGTATTTTACAGGATATGTAAATGATACTTGTACATCTGCAAAAGGCAAAGTACTGTCAAGTGTGTGTAAGAGCGGTATTTGCTGTTTTAAGACAATGCTGTCGAAAACAACTTTGTTATAACTTTTTGAGTGTCGACCGTGACACGAAATGATAGATGAAACAAAAACTATTTGTACGAGCAGATATATTGCCGAGAAGATTATTTTTTTTCCTTTCATAGCGTGTCTTGGTTCTATATGTTTATTGAATGATCTGTTTTATTGCGCCCAATTCTGGATAAAAGAACACTTGAATTGGTTGTTTCATATTATCGAACATCTTCTTGGTCAATACATCTTGGGAACCATATTGCACCACATCTATCTCCTTCTGAAGGAGAATGTTATTTTTGAATTCTATTGTTAGCTGAGCCTTTCCTGGGACATTATATACAAGCCCCTCATTAAACTTTTTCTCCAACTTCTTGAGTTCATTCTCCGACAAATTAAGGGGGACAGATACTGTTTTGTTTAGCAATGACAGGAACAGCGGTTCACCGGCTAAATCATCTGGATCAACTGGTCCTAACTTTTCTGAGAAACGAGCAAGCACTATTTTATTTATGTCTTTATTATCGGGCACATAGGTATATGTCTGGATAAAGTATTCCGTTTGCACGCTTCCGATAAAAAGTGAAGTGAGAGCCTGTTCTTGTAGGTTAATTTCGTCCATTACCACTTTGTAAGCATTTCCATCGGGTGGCATATTATCAGCCTCACCTGTAAGAATATCTGCACGACTGCGACGCAAATCAAATATCTGCCTTGCAACAAGTTCTGCTTGTTTTGCGACAGACCCTGCCATCAATGTCTCTTGAAAAAGATACCTTCGAGGGTTCACAGGAGGAATCTCTCCTGTTGGTATTACAACCTCTTCCTTTTTGTCCAGTTCAGGTTCAGCATTGACAGATACAATAACCCCATCTTCTCTTAGATACACAAAAGGTTCTAATGTCTTAGGTTGAAACTGGATCATGTACGAATTACTTTTGTCCGGAATTCCTTTATTGACTACAGAGACATTTTCCAATGTATGAACTACCTTTTCTTCCGTTATTGGATTATCAATTCCCAAGTAGCGCTGTGCATAGGGGTAAAAGTCACCCGGTCTATAGATACTTTTCTTCACGAGCAATGTGATCTCGAACGAGGTCTTAGGGAGCGTGTAGATCACACCATAGTTATCTGCTTTAACAGCATTGATACGTGTGGTCTTTTGCGCAGGAAGACTAATGGAAGTCAATGCAAAGGCGGAAAGTAGAATATATTTGAAGTTCATTGTCATAATATTTATTTTTTCAAAACGAACGACTTCTGCCAAATCGCATGAACTCAATTCGAACAATTAAGTAGACATGAATAACGAAAATACAGTATTAGTGAGCAGATTGGAACTGATTCAAAAAACGCACATCGTTTTCTGAAAACATCCGAAGATCTTTCACTTGATACTTAAGGTTGGTAATTCGTTCTATGCCCATTCCTAGTGCATATCCCGAATATACAGTGCTATCGATACCACAGTTCTCCAACACGTTGGGATCTACCATTCCACATCCTAAAATTTCTACCCAACCGGTATGTTTACAGAAAGGACACCCCTTACCACAACAAATGTTGCAGGAGATATCCATTTCAGCACTTGGTTCTGTAAATGGGAAATATGAAGGACGTAACCTGATTTGGGTGTGTTCGCCAAACATCTCTTTGGCAAAGAAGAGGAGTGCCTGCTTCAGGTCGGCAAACGATACATCTTTATCGATATAAAGTGCTTCCACCTGATGAAAAAAGCAGTGAGCACGATAGGATATTGCTTCGTTTCTGTACACACGCCCCGGGCAGATAATACGAATGGGTGGTTTGGTATTTTCCATAACACGTGTTTGTACCGATGAGGTGTGAGTACGCAAAACAATTTGAGGATCATGTTGAATAAAAAATGTATCTTGCATATCGCGAGCAGGATGATCATCTGCAAAGTTGAGCGATGAGAATACATGCCAATCATCCTCAATTTCTGGTCCTTCTGCAATTGAGAAACCCAATCGTTTGAAAATATCATTGATCTCTTCTTTAACAATTGATAGAGGATGTCGCGCGCCTAAAGATATAGGATATGATGTACGAGAAAGATCGGTCTCAGGAATGTTCGAATTGCTCTGATCAAATTGCTCCTTGATCTGTTGTATCTTCTCCGTTGCTTTTTGTTTTAGCATATTAACACGCATACCTAGATCTCTTTTCTGATCAGCAGGTACCATACGGAAATCATCCATCAATGCGGAGATAATTCCTTTTTTACTCAAATACTTTATACGTGCAGCTTCCAGCTCGTCGATCGTAGAAACAGTCAGTTGTTCTATTTCGGAAAGAAGAGATTCTATTTTTTCTATCATTGTACTTTTTATTATACTTTCGCTAGTAGTTAGCTGATGTAAGTTCAAGTTGTTTAAAGTGCAAAAATACACTTTTTTGTGGGAATTCACTTTAGATTTTACTGAAAGATTTGCCAAATGTTAAATCCTTACGGGATAAATTCGTACATTTGTTTTCCATTAATTGTATGTTGTAACAGATGCTCGACACCGTTCGCACTTTTATACAAAAAGAGGAGCTACTTTCCAAAGAGGCTACGGTAATTGTTGGCCTTAGTGGGGGAATGGACTCTATGGCGCTATTAGATATTCTTACGCTATTGGGGTATAGGTGTGTTGCGGCCCATTGTAATTTTCATCTTCGTGGAGAAGAATCAAACAACGATGCCGATTTTGTGAAGAGGTGGTGTAAAGATGTGGGTATTCCGCTTGTTACCATCGATTTTGATACAAATGAATATGCATTTGACAGGAAAATTTCTATCGAAATGGCTGCACGAGAATTGCGGTACAATTGGTTCGAAATAATGAGGAAAGAGCACCAAGCTGAAGCTATTGCGGTGGCACACCATAGAGATGATTTGGTGGAAACTGTGCTGTTGAATTTAGTTAGAGGTACCGGAATTAAAGGTCTAAGAGGTATTGCTCCGAAAAACCGAAAGGTGATTCGTCCGCTTTTATCTGTTTCACGCGATGAGCTTGCCCAATACATGGCAGAACGAGATATTCCCTATGTTTTTGATAGCAGTAACAACGATGATTATTTTTTAAGAAATGCATTGCGGTTGAATGTTATACCATTACTCGAGAAATTGAATCCTGCAGTGAAAGATGCCATATTTCGCACAGCACATAATTTGGCACAAGTGGAAAACGTTTACAATGCAGCAATAAGGGAGTCGTTGGAAAATATTGTACAGAACGATAAAATAGATGTAAAAGCATTATGTAAAACACCCTCACCCCAATCTATCCTTTTTGAGTTACTCACACCGCTGGATTTTACTCCATCCACAATTATTGACATCAGCGAAAGTATTGATGCTGAACCAGGAAAGATTTTTCTCTCCCAGTCACATCGGGTAATAAAAGATCGTGATTATTTCATCATTGATCGTCTCTCCAACAACGAAACTTTTGAGGAGTCAATTTTAATTGATTCACAGGAAAAAGAATTAACTTCTCCATTACCCCTTACATTTAGTATTCTGACAATGCCGGTCACCATAGAACGAAACAAACGTTACCTCTATGCAGATCTTGACTTGCTCACGTTTCCGCTCACACTCCGTAAATGGCGAAAAGGAGATTGGTTTATTCCGTTTGGAATGAAAGGCAGGAAGAAGTTGAGTGATTATTTTACAAATCAAAAGTTTAGCTTAAAAGATAAGGAAGAGGTATGGATTCTTCTTTCAGGAGAAGATATTGTATGGATAGTAGGAGAACGTCCAGACGAACGTTATAGAATTACAAAAGACACATTACGTGTGTTCCATGGAGTTTTAGAAGAAGATTCGTAGGATCATTTGACCTGGTGTAATTTTTTTCCTGTTTTCATGCAACTTTTTTTCTGTTTTTACATCTAATCTATAAAACCGAAAGATGTGTAAATTGTTATAGCATATATATTACAATTAATAATTATAATAATAGTGATCATGAAGAATAGTGTGATAAAAGACATTGTGATTGTGGGTGCGTTTGCAGGTTTAGCTTTTTATGTTTCCCGCTATTATCGTCAGAAAAAGCAAAAAGAGAGGGAGTTACGCGAGACGCTCCACTTCCAGTTGTTTTAACGAGTATAGCCTCTACCCATAGTAAATAATCTAAATGCATGCAACCAATGCAGCTCGTCCAATATGAGATGACGAGACAGTGTTGCATGCATATTTTTTTTGTATCTTTGCACACCGAAAAATAGTTAAACATTTTCGTGATTTTTATTTATGCTCACACTGAAAGTTATCAACGATAATCCGGAAGAAGTAATACGCCGCTTGTCGAAAAAACATTTTGACGCAAAGGATATCGTTGCAGAGATTATTGCCACCGACGAAATCAGACGCAGTACACAAACCTCACTCGACTCTATCTTGGGAGAGATCAACAATCTTTCGAAGTCGATTGGATCGCTCATGAAAGAGGGAAAAAAGGAAGAGGCTAGTACTGCACGCGAGCAGGTGGTTACATTGAAGGAAACTGCTCGACAACAAGAAGAGACTTTAAAAGCCGCAGCAACTAAGATTGAGGAGTTACTGATTACCATTCCTAATCTTCCGAATGATACTGTACCTGAAGGAAAAGGTGCAGATGATAATCTTGTGGAGAAAACAGGAGGTGTGATGCCGGTGCTTGCCGACGATGCACAGCCTCACTGGGAGCTTGCAAAAAAATATGCCCTCATCGATTTTGAATTAGGGGTAAAAATAACTGGTGCTGGGTTTCCGGTCTATAAAGGTAAAGGAGCACGGCTTCAACGTGCCCTAATTAACTTCTTTCTAGACAGTGCGCGTGATGCTGGTTTTTTGGAGGTACAGCCTCCTTATGTGGTAAACAGTGACTCTGGTTTCGGTACAGGTCAACTTCCAGACAAGGAAGGACAAATGTATCACGCAACAATGGATGATCTCTATTTGATACCTACTGCTGAGGTGCCGGTAACAAACATGTATCGAGATGTGATTCTCGATGAAAAAGATCTTCCTATTAAAAATACGGCCTATTCAGCCTGTTTTAGAAGAGAAGCCGGATCGTATGGAAAGGATGTTCGTGGTTTGAACAGACTCCATCAGTTCGACAAGGTAGAAATTGTATGCATTGAGAAACCAGAACGTTCCTACGAAAGACTTCAAGAAATGGTTGACTATGTACAGACCTTAGTGGAAAGACTTGAACTTCCTTGGCGTATTCTTCGCCTTTGTGGAGGTGATATGAGTTTCACTTCTGCACTGACTTTCGATTTTGAAGTATATTCTGCTGCTCAGCAGCGTTGGCTTGAGGTAAGTTCTGTTTCAAATTTCGAGAGCTACCAGGCAAACCGACTCAAATGTCGCTATCGTGATGCCGACCGTAAGACGCAACTTTGTCACACACTTAACGGAAGTGCCTTGGCTTTACCACGTATAATGGCTGCGTTACTCGAAAACAATCAAACCTCTTCAGGTATTCGTATACCTGAAGTGTTGATTCCTTATTGCGGATTTAGCTCCATCTAATCAGGGACTTATCTTCCAAGCATTCTAAGTAATTGCAGAATGGCCATATTGGCTGTTCGCTTAATATTCTCCTCGCGGCTGCTACCAACACGATGTACAGCCGCGATTTTTTTATTGTTGAAGCGAGTACATATCCAGACAGTACCAACTGGTTTTTCAAGTGTTCCCCCATCAGGACCCATAAATCCGGAGACAGCGATACTACAATTTGTCTTAAGGGTAAAAGCTACTTGCTCTGCCATTTGCTCTACTACCTCCTGACTTACAGCACCCACATTTTCAATTGTTTGTTTGTCGACATGTAATAATTCTTCTTTTACTTGATTATCATATGAAACAATGCTACCTTTAAAATAGCTTGATGCCCCAGCTATTGAGGTTATGCGGTGTGCTAAATATCCACCTGTGCAACTTTCTGCAGTAGAAATAGAAAGATTCAGTGTACGCAATTTTTCTCCAAGGAGTGCTTCCAGCGATTGATCGTTATCAGCAACCAATTCATTGCCGAGTAGTTGTTTTAGTTTGATATCCATATTTTTCATCTCCAATTTACGCGATTTACCCCATGCCGAGAGTCGTAAACGTATATACCCGTAAGCTGGAAGATATGCCAATGAAAACCCTAATGGGAGCTGCTCTTCGAAAGTGGCTAAACGAGTTGCGAGAGCAGATTCTGTAATACCGCATACCAGATAACTACATTTCAGATAATACTCTGGTAGAAATTGTGCTTGAAGGAGCGGAATTACCTCTTCACGCATAGATGTCTTCATTTCGAAGGGAACACCCGGCATGGAAATTAAAACTTTACCCCCCTGGTTGAAACAAAGAATGGGAGCCGTTCCAACTCTGTTTTGGATAACAGTAGAATTTTTTGGGACGTATGCTTGATTACGTGTCAAAAGATTGAGCTGTATGTTTCTTTTAGAAAAGATTGATTCAATATTCTTTAACACGTCATCATTGAACTCCAAGTTTGTTCGAAAATAACGACACAAAGTCTGTTTGGTTATATCATCTTTTGTAGGCCCTACACCTCCGGTTAAAAGCACAACATCTGCACGTTGGAAGGAGAGGTCTATTGCCTTCATGATTGCATCGCTATTATCACCTACTGTAGTTACTCCCACAACATTAAAGCCTCGTTGTGTTAACTCTCGACCCATCCAAGCGGCATTAGTGTTTACAACTTGCCCGATTAGTAATTCATCGCCAATTGAAATTATTTCTACCCTCATTATTTAATATTTTTGGTACGTAAAATAAAGAACTGCAAATAAACAGATAATTCAGATGAATGAAAAAAGAAAACTTTTATTTTTTTATTTTAAAGGTTTATACTATCTTTGCCATCTGAAAAAAATGAGACGATTAAAATAATAGATATGAAGAAAGAAATTCATCCCAACAATTACCGTCCGGTAGTATTCAAAGATATGTCGAACGAAGAGACATTTATCTCTCGTTCAACTATTAACGCCAAGGATACAATCGAAATAGACGGTGTCACTTATCCGTTGGTAAAACTTGAAATCACCAGTGCTTCGCATCCTTTCTACACCGGAAAACAGAAGCTGGTGGATACGGCTGGACGTGTAGACAAGTTCATGAGCCGTTACGGAGACAGAAACAAGAAAAAATAAATTCCTAATGGGTATTTGTGTGAAACGACGGTCATTGTGATCGTCGTTTTTCTGTTGTAAGCCTATGAAATTCGCGTTATTTTGTCTACTTTTGTTGTTCGATGACTCTTTCGAAAGATTAGCCAGCTTTTATCGGTGAAAGAACATCTAAAAAACAGATTAGACCAATGAAACGACCAATCCCAGTAGCGGTGCTCCTGCTGCTTTCATTTATTATTACAAAGGCACCAGCGCAGGTGCAATTGAACGATTCTGCAAAAATAAGCTTGATCACCTCATCACCATGGTATGGTGAAGTTTATGCTTATTTTGGGCATACCGCAATCCTTGTGCAGGATGACTCCACAGGTATAAATGCAGTTTTTAACTATGGTTATTTCGATTCATCACAACCAAACTTCTACTACCATTTTGTAAAAGGAGAGACAGATTATATATTGGGAGCTACCTCCTATGAAGACTTTATTGCAGAGTATGGTAGTAAAGGGCAAGAGGTTGTTATACAGGAACTAAACCTTACACCCAAGACTAAACAACGGCTTTTTGAGGCACTTTACCTCAATGCAATGCCGGAAAACAGGGAGTACCGATACAACTTTTTCTACGATAACTGTGCCACTCGTCCACGTGATATGGTGGAGAAATATACGAATGGGACAATCATATATCAACCAACTTCGAAAGAGCAAACCTTTCGTGACTTGGTTCATGAATGTGTTTCTGTAGATCCTTGGTTGCTTTTTGGTATCGATTTGGTTATTGGAAGTGATGCTGACCGAACTATCGATTTGAAGGAGAAAATGTTTCTCCCCAAATATCTGATGGATTCATTTGATGGTGCTATCATTCAGGAGAATGACACTTTACAATATCCTTTGGTTCAGAATCGATATGTAGCGTTGGAACTGGATATGGAAAGAAACCATCCAAAGAAGGCAATGTTGTTCACTCCCTTTGTTACCGCTATTGCACTATTGGTTTTAACTCTTTTGATTAGTTTTTTTCAATTAATCAGACTTAATACAACGAGATTTGTCAATTTTTTTGACACCCTCCTTTTTGGTCTAGTTGGATTAGGTGGAGTTGTACTTACTTTCTTGATGTTCTTTTCTGTTCATCCAGCCATGATACCTAATTGGAATTTTGTCTGGCTTAATATTATCGCTCTCATTGCAACCTTTTTATTTTGGGTAAAATCTGCAAAGAACATCGTTTATTTCTATCATTTCATTAACTTTGTAGTGCTAACTCTTTTTCTCCTTTTGTGGTGGCTAATACCGCAGCAATTGCCAATGGCCACTATTCCCCTTGCACTGAGTTTGTGGTTACGATCAGGTACGACTCATTTAATACGGAGAAAAAAGAGACGAGATAATAAACGTTTCAAGTCGAGCAGCTATTTCAAAGCAGGATGGGGACAGTGATTTGGTTAACGACAGCTTTATAGAATGATTAGGGTTTTATCTTCTTTAGTGGTCATCTTTTCGATCACCACTCTTTATGCACAAAGTCCAACGGGTGAAGTACCTAAGTTGGTTGTGGCAATTACTATAGATCAACTTCGAGGTGATTACCTGGAGATGTTTAAACATACGTTCGGTCAAAAAGGATTTAATAGATTATTATCCGGTGGATTGGTTTACAACAACCTGAACTATAATTTCCCTAAACCAGATAAAGCTTCTTCCATTACCACAATTTATACAGGTGCTAACCCTTCTTATCATGGAATTACAGCTGAAAATAAATATGTAATTAGCTTGAATCGAGAGGAATCTTCCTTCTTTGATAATAACTATCTGGGTAATTTCACTTCCGATAAGCGATCACCATTACCGATAAAGGTTTCTACTATTACCGATGAACTAAAGATTGCTTCTGGAGGACTTTCAGAAGTGTATGCTTTTGCTCCGGACGCTTCGCAAGCACTAGCTTCAGGAGGACATGCTGCAAGCGGTGCATTCTGGATTGAAGATGCTACTGGAAAATGGGCAACCACTACATTTTATAAAAACAAACAACCAATTGTGGATCAACAAAATCGAAGTGACCAGTCACTCACAAATACAATTGGAAGTCTCACTTGGCGTCCTGCCAACGATATTGCTCATTACAAAGCATTCCCGTATACTCAAAATAGGTATAATTTTCAACACCGTTTCAACACAGATAAGGCGGACTATATACGTTTATTCAAACAATCTCCCTTTGTGAACAAAGAGGTGACTGATATGGCTATCATGATGTTGGAATCTGGAGGCCTTGGTAAACGAACGAATCCCGATTTTCTGGCTCTTACTTTTTATGCGGGTAATTTCGAGAAAGCACTTGATCAAAACTACTCGTTAGAAATTCAGGATACATACTGGCGTCTTGACAGAGAGTTAGAGCGATTACTCGACGTTATTGAAGCGACTGTGGGCATAAGAAACACACTGATCTTTGTGGTTTCAACCGGGTATTTTAAGGAGCAAGAAGTAATACCTGATGGGATCGTGACAACTGGGGGCGATTTTTATCCTGATAGGAGTCAGGCTCTCCTGAACATGTATTTGATGGCTCTTTATGGTAGAGAGCAATGGGTCAAAACATATTACAATAACCAGATATTTTTCGATTCGAAACTCCTGGAAGATCTGAAAATTGATATGGCAGAATTTCAACAGAAAGCTGCAGAGTTCCTTGTTCAATCTGCTGGTGTACAGGATGTGATTACTACTCACCAAATGTTACATGGAGCTTACAATGAAAATATTCAATTTTACAGAAACGGATATTACAAAGGAATATCTGGTGACCTTTTCCTGGAAATTCAACCAGGTTGGCGGATTATCGATTGGCAAAATCCAGACTATCGAGTACGGGAGAATGCTGTTATGTCGCCTGTAATATTCTTTGGAAGCGACATCAAACCCCAAAGAATTGATCGTACAATTGATGCTACCGAAGTGGTTCCCAGTGTAGCCTACCGACTTCGAATAAGGGCTCCCAATGCTGCCAAGGGTAAAATATTACCGGAACTTTTTTAATCTATAAAGACACAATCTATATTGAAATTATTCAAACAAGGATAGCATAGAATGCGTCCATCAAAAACAAAAGAACAATAAACAAAATATGGGATTCAACGACATTATTTCAAAAATATTTGGCAACAAAGCACAACGTGACCTGAACGAAATAAATCCGATCGTCAAACGTGTTAAGGATGCCTATGCTGCTGTTGAGAAACTTTCAAACGATGAACTTCGTGAAAGAACGAAGGAACTTGAGAGATATATACAAGAGCAAGTTGCAGCAGAGAAGGCCGAAATAGCTAAACTTAAAGCTGGCCTGGAAGAGGTAGATCTCGATGGAAGAGAGGCGGTCTGGAATAAAGTGGACTCGCTAGAGAAAGCAATTACCGAAAAATATGAGAAAGCTCTAAATGAGGTATTACCCGTTGCATTCTCCATCATGAAAGAGACGGCTCGTCGATTCACGGAGAATGAAGAGATTGTGGTAACAGCGACAAACTTTGACCGAGACTTGGCTGCATCTCACGACTTTGTGCGGATTGATGGAGATAAAGCAATTTATAAAAACCATTGGATCGCAGGCGGGAATGAAATTACCTGGGATATGATTCATTACGACGTACAGCTATTTGGTGGTGTTGTATTGCATCAGGGGAAAATTGCCGAGATGGCTACAGGTGAAGGAAAGACGTTAGTGGCTACATTGCCGGTTTTCCTAAATGCCCTTACCCACGAAGGTGTACATGTGGTGACGGTGAATGATTACTTATCGAAACGTGACTCTGAATGGATGGGACCAATGTACATGTTTCATGGTTTATCTGTGGATTGTATTGACAAGCATGAGCCCAATTCTGATGCACGAAGAAAAGCATACGAAGCAGATATTACATTTGGTACCAACAACGAGTTTGGTTTTGATTATTTGCGTGATAATATGGCTGTATCACCTAAAGACCTTGTACAACGCAAACATAATTTTGCCATCGTAGATGAGGTGGACTCTGTGCTTATTGACGATGCACGTACACCATTGATCATTTCGGGACCAGTACCAAAAGGAGACGACCAACTGTTTGATTTGTTTCGCCCTCGTGTAGAGGTTCTTGTGAAAGCACAGCGTGAACTCACTACTCGTTTACTAGCTGAAGCAAAAGTTAAGATGGCTTCATCCGATCCTAAAGAACAAGAAGAGGGAGCTCTGCTACTTTTCCGTTCATATAAAGGTATGCCCAAATATCAACCCTTGATCAAGTTCCTAAGTGAACAGGGTGTTAAAGCTGCAATGCTCAAGACTGAAGCGTTCTATATGCAGGAGCAAATGCGCAATATGCATATCGTAACCGATCCTCTTTACTTCGTAATAGACGAGAAGAACCGCAGTATTGAACTAACCGATAAGGGGATTGATATGCTGACTGGAAAATCGGACGACCCACAGTTTTTTATCCTTCCTGATATCGCTTCACAACTGTCAGAGTTGGAACATTCGAATCTAACTGATGACGAAAAGGTCGCAAAGAAGGATGAGCTGATGCAAAACTATGCAATCAAATCAGAGCGTGTACATACTGTAAACCAGTTGTTAAAAGCATATACTCTTTTTGAAAAAGATGATGAATATGTGGTAATTGACAACAAGGTAAAGATTGTAGATGAACAGACGGGTCGTGTAATGGAAGGACGCCGTTATTCAGACGGTCTGCATCAAGCTATTGAAGCAAAGGAAAGAGTGAAAGTGGAGGCAGCAACACAGACATTTGCCACAATTACACTGCAGAACTTTTTCCGTATGTACAGCAAATTGGCTGGTATGACGGGTACAGCTGAAACCGAAGCTGGTGAGTTCTGGGACATCTATAAGTTGGATGTAGTGGTAATCCCTACCAACAAACCAATTATTCGAGACGATCAGAACGACCGAATCTACAAGACAAAACGCGAGAAATATACAGCTGTCATCGAAGAAATCGAGAAACTCATCAATAACGGTCGCCCAGTTTTGGTTGGTACAACTTCTGTGGAAATTTCAGAATTACTGAGTCGCATGCTCTCCTTGCGGAAAATAAAACATAATGTACTGAATGCCAAGCTACACCAACGTGAAGCAGAAATTGTAGCCAATGCTGGACAAAGCGGAGTTGTAACTATTGCCACAAACATGGCCGGTCGCGGTACTGACATCAAGTTGTCACCAGAAGTAAAAGCGGCAGGTGGTTTAGCCATTATTGGTACAGAAAGACATGAGTCTCGTCGTGTAGACCGACAGTTACGAGGACGTGCAGGACGTCAAGGTGACCCAGGCTCATCAGTATTCTTCGTGTCTCTCGAAGATGATTTGATGCGTCTTTTTGCTACAGAGCGAATTGCCGGATTAATGGATAAGATGGGATTCAAAGAGGGTGATGTGCTGGAACATAACATGTTGAGCAAATCAGTAGAAAGAGCTCAAAAAAAGGTGGAAGAAAATAACTTTGGCATTCGAAAAAGATTGCTTGAGTATGACGATGTGATGAATTCGCAACGTGAAGTAATTTACAAACGTCGTCGACATGCACTAATGGGTGAACGTATTGATAACGACGTAGCTGCAATGATCACAGAAACAGTTCGAAATATCGTGGAATCGAATGAAGACGATTATCAGGGTATGAAACTAGAACTACTGCGTGTGATGGCACTTGAAATTCCTTTCAAGGAGACAGAATTTAAAGGCTTGAAACTACAGGAACAGGTAGAGATGGTCACTACAAAGGCATTTGAAACGTTCAAACGTAAGACGGAACGCTTGGCCGAAATTGCTCAACCTGTAATTAAGCAAGTATATGAAAATCAGGGAGCCATGTATGAGAATATCCTCATACCTATTACTGATGGGAAAAAGATTTACAATATTGCTTGTAACCTGAAGGAAGCCTACGAAACAAACTCCCGAGCCTTGGTAAAGGCATTTGAAAAATCGATTTTGCTACATACCATTGATGAAGACTGGAAAGAACATCTTCGTGAGATGGACGAATTGCGTCAATCAGTGCAAAATGCTAGTTATGAACAAAAAGACCCGCTTTTGATTTATAAATTGGAGTCATTCAACCTCTTCCGAGAAATGATTAACGATGTGAATTCAAAAGCTGTATCCATTCTGATGCGTGGTCAGATACCCATCCAAGACCCTACTGGAGTGAGACAAGCTGCACCTGAACAGAAAACAGACTACAGTCGATATCGAACACAAAAAGAAGATTCAGACAGTCAGAACCCCATAAAAGGGGATAGTAATGGTACACCACAACCGCGTCAACAACAGAAACTGGAACCTATTAGGGTAGATAAAAAGGTTGGTCGAAACGATCCATGTCCATGTGGAAGTGGCAAAAAATATAAAAACTGCCACGGTCAACAAGGTAAATAAAAAAGATTAAAAACAGAGAGCAATTGCCTCTCTGTTTTTTGTTAAATCCAAAGAAAAGCAGTATCTTAGTATATTCAAACAGTAATTCTTCCTTTTAAAGGAAACTGCTGTGAATGAACTACATGTGGAATATAATAAAAGAGATAATCACATATAAATATGATTGATCAGGAAGACAGAATCATCAAGATAAATATCGAAGATGAAATGAAATCATCGTACATCGATTATTCGATGTCCGTGATCGTTTCTCGTGCTTTACCCGATGTACGTGATGGATTTAAACCGGTACACCGACGTATACTTTATGGTATGTCGGAATTGGGAAATACTCCAGATAAACCCCATAAAAAATCAGCCAGAATAGTGGGTGAGGTATTGGGTAAATATCACCCTCATGGCGACTCTTCTGTATATGGTGCCATGGTACGACTGGCGCAGGAATGGAGTATGCGATATACATTGGTCGACGGCCAAGGTAATATGGGGAGTGTCGACGGAGATAGTCCGGCAGCAATGCGTTATACTGAGGCAAGACTTAATAAACTTGCTGAAGAAATGTTACGAGATATTGATAAGGAAACTGTTGATTTTCAATTAAATTTCGATGATACACTTTTAGAACCAACTGTTCTACCTACACGTATTCCGAACCTATTGATGAACGGGTCTTCTGGTATTGCTGTAGGGATGGCAACTAATATGGCTCCACATAATCTTACAGAATGTGTAAATGGTATCATCGCTTATATTGATAATAACGATATCGACACCAAAGGATTGATGCATTATATCAAAGCTCCAGATTTTCCTACTGGTGGTTATATTTATGGTTATAAAGGAGTTGAAGAAGCATTTGAAACAGGAAGAGGACGAATCGTTATACGTGGAAAAGCTGAGATTGAAACAGGAAAAACTCATGATAAAATTATTATCTCTGAGATTCCATATCTTGTAAATAAAGCTGAACTCATCAAATATATTGCCGATCTGGTAAATGAAAAAAAGATTGAAGGTATTTCGAATGTTAATGATGAGTCCGATCGTGATGGTATGCGAATCGTGGTTGATATAAAACGCGATGGTAATGCGAATGTCGTTCTCAATAAATTATATAAACTTACTGCATTACAATCCTCTTTCAGCGTAAATAATATTGCGCTGGTAAAAGGACGTCCCGAACTACTGAATTTAAAAAGGATGATTCAGCTTTTTGTGGATCACAGGCATGATGTTGTAATTCGTCGTACCCGTTTTGAACTACGTAAAGCAGAGGAGAGGGCACATATCTTGGAGGGTTTGATCATTGCCTCTGACAATATCGATGAGGTAATTGCTATAATAAGGGGCTCATCAACTCCCCAAGAAGCAATTCAACGCTTGATGGAGCGTTTCTCTCTTAGTGACATTCAATCGCGTGCAATTGTTGAGATGCGGTTAAGACAATTAACAGGTCTGGAACAAGATAAATTACATGCAGAGTATAATGAAGTGCAGAAACTGATTGCCCATTTAAATGATCTCCTCAATAGTGAAGAATTGAGAATGCAGGTTATTAAGAATGAACTCATTGAAATTCGCGAGAAATATGGTGATGAACGTCGATCTGAGATCATTTTCTCATCTGAGGAGATGAACCCTGAAGATTTTTATGCCAATGACGAAATGGTAATTACAATTTCTCACTTGGGTTACATTAAGCGTACTCCACTTGCAGACTTCCATACACAATCCAGAGGAGGAGTAGGAGCCAAAGGATCTGTTACTAGGGATGAAGATTTTGTGGAATATATCTACCCGGCTACAACGCATAATTACATGCTTTTCTTCACTCAAAAGGGCAAGTGTTACTGGTTACGAGTTTTTGAGATTCCGGAAGGAAGTAAGAATTCACAGGGGCGTGCTATACAGAATCTATTGAATATTGATCCAGACGATAGTGTAACAGCTTTTGTACGAGTTGATACCCTAACTGACGAAGATTATATCAATTCTCACTATTTATTATTTTGTACGAAAGAAGGAGTGGTGAAGAAAACATTGCTTGAAGCCTACTCACGCCCACGACAGAATGGAGTTAATGCAATTACCATACGAGAGGACGATCAGGTAATTGCTGTACGCTTAACTGACGGAAATCAACATGTTATTCTTGCAAACCGTAATGGACGTGCCATTCGATTCAAAGAGGAAGATGTTCGGCCTATGGGACGTACTGCTACCGGTGTAATAGGAATGACGCTCGATGATGATGGCGAAGATTGTATTATAGGTATGATCTGTATGGATCCTCAATCTGATAATACCATTATGGTCGTTTCTGAACAGGGATATGGCAAACGAACTAGGTTAGATGACGAAGATGGAGAACCAGTTTATCGAATTACTCGTCGAGGAGGAAAAGGTGTTAAGACACTGAATGTTACAGAAAAAACAGGCAAGCTTGTCGCAATAAAAAGCGTATCGGAAGATAATGATTTAATGATAATTAACAAATCAGGTATTACAATTCGTATGAATATTTCCGATATTCGCGTCATGGGACGTGCTACTCAGGGAGTTCGACTTATTAATTTAGAAAAAAGAAACGATCAGATTGCTTCCGTTTGCAAAGTAAACAGAGAAGAAATGGAGCAGGAAACGACCTCTACCTCTGATGAACCTCAGGATCTTCAGGACAATTCTGATACCAATGATGAAGTATAGTTATTAAACTTTTATGTATTCTAATTGTCAAATGAAGACAAACATATTCAAAACGAGATGGGAAATCTTTTTAACCACTTTGTTTTAATAATTTGCATTCAAAAAGTAAATGATTTTATAAACAATCCATATATTCACATTAAAACATCGAGTAAAATGAGAAAAATCTTATTCCTTACTATGGTAGCCCTTCTCTCTGCAGGAAGTATATCTGCTCAAAAATCGGCATTAAAAGATGCTAAGAGAGCATTGGGGCGTGACGATTTAAATGAAGCTAGGACGCTGATTAAACAAGCATCCACTCATAACGAAACGGCTACTGATGCAGAAACCTGGAAAATCATGGGCGACATAGGCAACAAAGCTTTCGATATCGAAAGAACCAATGCCATGCTTGGCAAACAATCTAATGATAAGGTAATGTATGAAGGTCTTTATGAATCTTACATGCCATATCTTAAAGCGGATTCTTTGGGTGAACTACCGGATGAAAAAGGCAGAGTTAAAAACAGATTTCGCAAAGATATAGCTGGAATTCTTCGTGCTAATCATCCTTTTTATATTAACGGTGGTGTATATTATAACGAACAACGTGATTTTAAGAAAGCAACAGATTTCTTTGAAATTTACTGGAATATTCCGACCCTTCCAATGTATGCAGATCAAAAGGACCTGTTTGTACTCGATAGTACATATCAGACTATTAAGTATTACGCCATAATTACTGCTATACAATCTGAAGATCATAAAAGGGCATTAAAATTAATTGAACGTGCTGCTAAAGAACCTTTCATTGAAAATAGCGCTTACAAGGAAAGTGATATTTATGAGTTGATGGCCAGCGAATATATGAATCTTGGAGATACAGCAAAGTATCTTGAAACACTGAATTTAGGTGCCCAAAAATTCCCAAGCAGTAAGTATTTTATACCCAACCTTATCAATGTATATATAAAAGAAGGGAATACCCAAAAAGCAATGGATTATCTTGATACTGCTATACAAAACGATCCAGCTAATGCATGTGATTTTAATAGCGTAAAAGGTGCTTTATTAGCAGAAAAGGGAGATTATGATGCTGCAGAGGCTGAATATAACAAAGCATTACAACAGGATCCAAACTGTGAAAGAGCATTAGAAAGTATCGCCGTAAATTATATTCTTCAGGCTCAGATTCTTAAAGAGAAAACAGCCATGCTGACTGACAGACAACAGCAAATGGCAAATGATAAAATAACAATTGATTTTTATCAAAAGTCACTTCCATCTCTTGAAAAATACTACGACTTACTTAAAGGACGTAATGCAGAAAAGCATGAGATTGAATCAGCTTTGCTTAAACTTCGTAATGTATATTATAATTTAAGCAGTATGGGTGTTGATAAAGCGGCTGAATTAGAAAAAGTAGAGAAAGAGTTAAACCTCTAATTCGATCAAAGAACATTATTTAAAGTATTCTAAAGATAAATGGGGCTGTCTCAAAAGATTG
>DBQD01000057.1 GCA_002305715.1 Proteiniphilum sp. UBA1403
GTCCTTTTGGAACAGCCCCTTTCTAATAATAATAAAGTTGAGAGAGCTGCTGACAGATTGCTGTCAGCAGTTTTTTTATTCCTGTATCAATACGATAGAGGGGTTAATGCCAATGGCAGAAAGATGGTATTTCATCTTGCCTGTTTTGTCGAAACAGTAAAAATCACCCGGATTAATAAAGTCTGTTGAAGTTATAAAAACATCTCCGTTGCTGGAGTCAACGGATACATTGTTGATGATGTGAATTTCGGTTCCGTCGCTAATGAAGTTCTGCTTGATGATTGTTTCCTGCAGACAGTCATAGACAACCAATTTGTAGGGCTCACCATAAGAGCCAGTGATGATATATGCGATGTTGCTACTTATTACAAATCGTTGTGGTGCTTCTATTCCGTTAATGGTCTCTACTGTGTTGCTGCCGGAGCGAATCATCTTGAAGGCTCCTGGTTCATCGAAGTAGTTGCCGGTTACAGAGAGGTATACGTCTCCTTGACTATCTGCTTGTACTATGCCAGGGTTGGTGCCGACTTCAATCTTTTGCTCTTCAGTGAAACTGGCAATGTTGATCACTGAAACTGTTTTATCATAACCGTTCTCCCAATTTAAACCTCCTGAATTTGCCACGTATAACTTGTTTCCTACGGCGATAATTCCTTCGGGATCCATTCCTACTTGTAACGATCCATCGATTGTTAAAGTAGCTGTATCGATGCGTGTGACGGTATCATCGAAGGAGGTGACATATATTTTTCCTCCGTGAGCTACAAGACGGCGTGGCTCCTTGCTTTGCATACCGGTTGTTTTCATTGCTATTTGACGAATTGATTTGCCGGTATCGGCTTCTATTACTTCAATGGTACCCGACTTACTTACGACAATATAGATCTTGGATCCATATTGAATCATATCGTTCGCTACATCCCCCAGCCCGATTTTATTGACAAGGTTAAAGTAATCTTTGATTAGTTCTTCCTCCTTTAGGTTGTAGCGCGCCAGTGTGGCATCGTTCATACCCATACTTCCTTCGTTCAGAATAAGTAGTGATTTACCATCGAGTGTAATCTCCTCACCCGTATTACTATCGGCACAACTCCAAAATAACAGAGTCCCCAAAATAATCAGTGTGGATAATAATTGTTTGTTGTTCATTATTGAATTGTTTAAAAGTGAAAAACTAATGTAAATCTGTAGGAACGTCCCGGCATGGGATAGTTCTTTACAATCTCGTAATTCTTATTTCCAAGGTTTAATGCTTCACCACTGAGAGTAATCTTACCTAGACAGGTGGGGAAGGACTTCATGATGGAGAGACCATGATCGGCATATCCGTTCATGCGATAGGATGTATCATTGTAGTTATTATTATAGCGGATACCTGACCAGATGAGTGTATAGGATATTTGTAGTTGATTTAATTCAAGTGTTGCATGTGCCGATCCCGAATGACGAGGTGTGTAGGCTATTTGGTGATCGTAATTCGCCTGATTGTGATATGTACGATCTGATGCATGTTGCCATGTGTAGTTGATGCCGGTATGCAGTAGCATCTTTTTTGTCAATGTTGCCAAACTTTCCAAAGAGAGATCGGCACCATTGATGATAACCTTACCAACATTAAACATAGCCCATTGATGGAGATTACCTGTAGGGTAAGCTATAATCTTGTTTTTTATGCGATTATGAAATAAATCGGCTGTAAAAGTGAGCTGTTTTAGCTGTTTCTCAGAATAGAACGCCTGGGTAATCCCGATATTGAACTGTTCTGCATCTTCGGGTAGAAGGTTACGTACTCCAACTTGTGGATAGTAGAGATCATTAAATGTTGGCAATCTGAAGCTTTTCTTATAAAATGTCCGTAGTCGAAAGTCCTTTTCGTCCCACGGTTTAAAAGATGCACTTATGTAGGGTGAATAACGTTTGAGGTTGGTACCTGCATCACCATTTTCTGCATACTCGAATGTTTGTGTACGAAGGAGGCTAGCTGTTGCCAGTAAACCATCACTGACCCATTTGGAGGCAATCACTGTAAGAAGTGTGAGACGGGTAGGAGTGATAAAGCCCTGTCTGTTCGCATGCATGGTTGCTGAAATGAGATCAGAAGATACAGAGAAGGATAAATTCGTAAAAGCACGATATAGTGCAGATATTGAGCTATATCGCTCATTTTGTTTAAATATGTCTTCTAATTTACCCGTCGAGCCTAAATAGGAGGGATCGAGGTACCGGAGATAACTCTGTTGGTATTTGCCATCTATTTGTATCTCCCATTTGTTAGAGATAACATGCTCGAGGTGTGTTTGAATGAAGAAGTTTCGTTCCCACAAACGTTGTCCGGAATTGTGGAGTGTGTTGTAAAAGATGGTAGCGCCCGGTAGTCCTCGTTCTGAATTATAATAGTACAGGTGAATATTACCCCTACTGTGACTTCCAAATTGGGTATGGACAGAGCTCTCTAGTCGAAGGTTTTCGACGTCTCCATTAATACGACGCTCTTTGGAGGTGCTGTCACCAACAGATGAACCATAACGAAGAACATAGGGATAGTTGCCCTGTGAACTCATCCATTCACTACTAAAAGTGGCGCTCACATTCTCCGAAAACTTACTGTTAAGTAATAGGGAAGGATTGAAGAGTCCGAAAGAACCACCTTTAAGGGACGCTTTTCCTTTGAAATGGTCGTTGTTGTCGAAATGGGGGATTGAAGTGGAGATTTCTAGTGCCGATGCGGCAGCATAGGTGCGGGCTGGACGGAAAATACGGTCGTCCTGTCCATTGTGGAGAGTTAGGCGTTCCACATTATCGAGCGAAAAGCGCCCTATATCAATCTGGCCTGTTTGTTGGTCGGAGAGTACAATGCCATTGTAACTTACAGCCGTGTGATGAGCTCCCAGACTGCGTACAGAGATTGTCTTAAGCCCTCCAATACCTCCGTAATCGCGAATGGTGACACCTGGCAAATGTTTAACTGCATCGGAAATCTGCAATGCATTAAGCTGTCTGAGTTGTTCTGCTGTTAGAACGCGATGGGGTGCTGTTGCACGCATCTCACGGTCGCTATACTTTTCAGTTATTACCACTTCTTGTAAGCCAATTGAATCGGATACTGACTGTGCAACGACAATTGTTTGTGCGAACATAGTTGCACAAAACCATAAAAAGATTTTTTGTTGAAATAACTTCATCTATACCGAATATTATTCCGGTAAAGCCTGATGAAAATGGAACACGTAAAAAAAGAATCTGTTGCGTGTTGTTTTCAAGCTTTATTCCCCGAAAGCCATGTAACATATGTGAAATATTGGCAGGTCTTCTGACTTACTCCCGTATCTGAACGCCTTCCCAATCTTTCTCTTTTCATAGAGAAGCGGATCAGTGGCCAAGGTTTTTGTTCAGCACGTAAGCGGAGCTCACAGCAGCGGGTCTGTTCAGGATTTGCACCTGATTCCCTTTTCATTACCGGTTCCGAAGTGTTAGGGAACGGGTAACACCAGTATTTCTGATAGCAAAAGTACATAAAAAGAATGACTTTTCTTCATTTATTTAAGAAAAGTCATTCGTAAATGTTTCACATTTCACTTGAAATTGAATGCTGAGGTATTCTGAAGTGCTTTCCTGTAATCAGTTTCTTGATTCTAGATAGCGAATTAATGTCTCGCTTTTTTCTTTCTCAAATTTGAGTTGCTCAATATTCAAAATCAGTGTGGAGAGTTCAAAAGATTGAACGATACCTTGCTTGGCTGCATTATTTAATGGGATAGAAATGGTTCGTTTACCAATAAAGTCTACAGTAAGGGGTTCATTTTTGAATGAGTAGATAAAATTGGCAATTCCATTCTCAAAACTTCCGGTAAAGCGGACAATCTCATACGATTTTTCCAATGTTTTAAAACGGTAATTCAACCCGTCTGAGGTGACAGAATGTGTCTCTGCAAAGCTACCATCGCGTGCCCGGACTTTAATTTGTGTGTGCTGAATTGAAGAGCCGGAAAGTACGCTTTCGATGAACAAGACTCCTTTTTCACCGACTCCAGATCGTAGTCCGTTTTGATTCAACGATGAATCGTGTGGATATACTTTGGGATAATACTCGCCAAATTCTTGGTAACGATTGTCTCTTACATAGTCAAATTTTGTAAGCATCGCATTCAATTGATTGTATTGTTCACGCAACATTGAATCGCAATACTGAATATTTCGCTGGTTTTCTGCCATGCGAATCTGTTGCATCAATGCGAATCCTGCGGTGATCTCATCAAAAGCTTTAGGAAAGAGAATTTTTATACTGTCAATCTTTAGTTTAGCCAGTATATAATTGAATTCATTGTAGGCTGTTTCAGCTTCTTGAAGGAGATTCTTTGCGTCTTTTTTGTTTCCACCACAGGAGTAAAATCCCCATGAAAGAATGAAAATCAAGCTAATATGTACAAAACGATGCATGTCTACTCCAATTTTACGTGACAAAATTACAAAATATATCAGCAAAAAGGGTGTATTGAAGTTCATTTATTGTAATTTTGTAATTTATAACAGATAAGTAACTGTAGTGAAGATGTATACAGAAATATCTCAAGAAGAGATACGTTCTCATTTAAATATTCCTGTGTTAAAGCTTATTTCCAGTGTGGCCGATGAAGAAAAGATGCCATGTTATTTGATTGGAGGGTATGTGCGCGATTTTTTTCTGCACCGTCCTTCAAAAGATATTGATGTGGTAGCTGTAGGACACGGGATTGCGCTTGCTGAGGCGGTCGCTCGGAAGCTGGGAAGGAAATGTCATTTATCCGTATTTAAGAACTTTGGTACGGCACAACTCAAATACAAGGATTATGAAATTGAGTTTGTAGGTGCCAGAAAAGAATCATATCGTCACGATTCTCGTAAGCCAGTAGTGGAAAATGGTACGTTGGAAGAAGATCAGCAAAGGCGTGACTTTACTATCAACGCTATGGCTTTTTGTCTGAATGGTGATCACTTTGGGGAATTGCTCGACCCATTCAACGGTTTGCAAGATTTGGAAGATCTGATTATTCGCACTCCTCTAGATCCGGATATTACATTTAGTGATGACCCGTTGAGAATGATGCGTGCCATACGCTTTGCTTCGCAGTTGGGATTCGACATCTATCCCGATACGTTTGATGCAATTAAACGAAACAGAAAACGAATTGAGATTGTTTCTCGAGAGCGTATTTCAGACGAGATCAATAAGATTATTGCATCGCCTAAACCTTCAATAGGATTTAACATACTTGAAAAGACCGGACTTTTGGAAATCATTCTGCCTGAACTAACTGCATTGAAAGGAGCAGAAACAAAAGATGGAGTGGGGCATAAGGATAATTTCTACCATACATTGGTCGTTTTGGATAACATTGCCCGAAAGACTGACAACCTGTGGCTACGCTGGTCTGCTCTATTGCACGATATAGCGAAACCGGTAACCAAACGATGGGATCCAAAACTAGGATGGACATTTTATAACCACAACATTGTGGGTGAAAGAATGGTCCCAAAGATATTTAACCGGATGAAACTCCCCTTAAACGAGAAAATGAAATATACTCAGAAAATGGTTTCAATGCACATGCGCCCCATGCAACTGGTGGAAGAAGAGGTAACCGATTCAGCGGTACGTCGTCTGCTATTTGATGCGGGTGATGACATCGACGACTTGATGACGCTCTGTGAGGCTGATATTACTTCAAAAAATCCGGAAAAGGTGCGTCGTTTTCTGAACAATTTCAAGATAGTGCGACGAAAGTTGCTGGAGATTGAAGAAAAAGATAGGGTACGCAACTTTCAACCACCTATTGATGGTACGGAAATTATGGAGATCTTCGACCTAGCTCCCGGGAGGGAGGTGGGGCTGCTAAAATCAGCTATAAAGGATGCAATTCTTGATGGTGTTATTCCCAATGAGAGAGAAGCTGCTTATAACTTTATGCTGGAGAAAGCAGCTGAAATGAAACTTTCGCCCCTTACTAATCGTATATCATAGCTCGTGAAGTATGAAAACAAAATAATGTTGAATTGAACTTTTGTGGTAGAAAAGTGTTTATTGTGACAATTTTCACAACTTATTTCATAACATAATCCATTACTTTAGATGATAATTAGTTCTGCATTTTGGATAGGATTCCTCATTCTCATTGTTGTTTTACTTGCGCTTGACATGTTTGTATTTCACAAAAAGGGAGAAGTAGTCAATGTAAAAAAAGCCTTGTGGCTTAGTCTCTTTTGGATATCCCTGGCATTGCTGTTCAATCTATTCGTATATATATTTTTCGGAAAGGAACCGGCGTTAGAATTTTTTACCGCCTATGTGATTGAGAAATCTTTGAGTATTGACAATCTTTTCGTATTCATCCTGATATTTTCTTCATTTAAGATACATCCCAAATACCAACACGATGTCCTCTTTTGGGGGATCCTGGGTGCTTTAATATTTAGGGCTATCTTTATCTTTGCCGGGATCGCCCTGATAGAAAGGTTTTCATGGGTAATGTACCTCTTTGGTGGGTTTCTTGTGATCACCGGCATCAAGATGGTAATCGATCTAATAAAGGAAAAAGAAGAAAAACAGAGTGGAGAGGTAAAAGATATGAACCAAAGTCGTTTTGTTATATTTCTTCGTAAGATTTTTCCAATGACTAATGACATGTCGGAGCATAGATTTTTTCAGAGAATAGGCGGAAGACTATATGCCACACCTTTCTTCCTCGCATTGCTGGTCATAGAGATGACCGACCTTGTCTTCGCGGTTGACTCAATTCCTGCAGTGCTGGCCGTTTCGACCAATATGTTCATTGTGTATACTTCCAATATTTTTGCTATTTTGGGTTTGCGTTCACTCTATTTCGCATTGCGTGGTGTGATGGACTATTTTTTTTATTTGAAATATGCTCTCAGCGCCATTTTGATTTTTATTGGAGGGAAAATGACTCTCAATCATTATGCACATGAAAGCGGTAGTTCTTTTCAAATTGCTACTAATATATCGCTTTTGATTATACTGGTATTGATTGTTGTTTCTATTCTCGCTTCGATTATTCGTAGCAAGCAACTTGAAAGAATACAAATAAAAGAAAACTGAAGAGAAACTAAATAAAGTTTTTTTACTGTATTATTTGGTCTAATTCCTCTTTTTGTGCGACTTTTTTTATTACTTTGCAATTAATTATGGTGTAAGTTATGTTTACTCCATCTTTGCCTTTCGTTTATCCGAAGTCATATGTCGAATAAGAAAAAAGTATCCATTTTTCGGTTTTTAAATGCAAAGATTACATCAACAATCAGTATTTCACTGGTTTTGGTGTTATTGGGGCTGACAATACTGATTCTTTTCATGGGAAATGGCTTGTCGCAGTACATGAAAGAAAACACAAGTTTCAATGTCATGCTCTCTTCTGATGTTAGTGATGCGCGTATTACTGCAATCCGTAAAAATCTTGATGCGATGCCGTTCGTTAAATCATCACGTTTCATCAGCAAGGAGGAAGCTAAAGAACAATTGATAAATGATTTGGGAGAGGATCCTGAGGAGTTGCTTGGATATAATCCGGCTCAGGACTGTATTGAGATATTTCTTCATGCAGATTATGCAAATAATGACAGTATCCGAGTGATCAACACTATCATCCGGCAGGAAAATAATGTCACTGACTTACTGTATCAACAAGAGGCAATTGACTTAATCAACGATAATATTTCTAAATTGATGTCGGTACTGCTGATTTTAGCTGCCATTCTTTCATTAATTTCATTTGCACTTATACGGAACACTGTTCGACTAAGTATATATTCAAAAAGGTTTCTAATTCACACTATGAAGTTGGTAGGGGCAACACCTGCTTTTATACGAAAGCCATTTTTGATACATAATGTGTACACAGGTATTATAGCGGGTATAATTGCTAATGGAATTATTTGGCTTATAATTACCTATTTTAGTAAAGAATATGTTTCGATGGAGCCTATCATGACAGTAACCGACCTTACTGTTGTATTTGGGACGGTTATTATACTTGGGGTGTTGATAACGACATTAGCTACTGCTTTTGCTGTAAATAAGTATCTTAAAATGCAGACTGATCAGCTTTATTACATATAAAATCTACAAGATATATGTCACAAAAAAACTTTGCACTTAGCAAAAAGAATCTTTTTATTTGTGGGATTGCCATGCTCTTAATAATTTCAGGCTTCTTGCTAATGACAGGCAATCCTACTTCTTTTGAAGGTGGTTTTGAACCTGATATCTTCAGTGCTCGTAGAATTAAGTTTGGACCGATTGTTGCTCTATCCGGTTTCGCATTGATGATTGTTGGTATTCTTTATCCATCAAAAGTAAATACGAAGAAGTAGGAAATCGGATTTCGGTTATCAATCCAAAATGACAACTTCATGAATATATTTGAAGCAATTATTATTGCTATTGTAGAGGGTCTTACAGAATTTCTGCCAGTTTCATCCACGGGTCATATGATTATTACCCAAGCACTGCTTGGTGTTGATAGTTCTCCATTTGTAAAAGCATTTACGGTAAATATTCAGTTTGGTGCAATTTTATCGGTTGTAATTCTTTACTGGAAACGTTTCTTTAAATTAAACACTTCGCTGCCTGATAATTTAAAGAACACAGGCTCCACTCTGTTTGTTAATAAATGGGGAATCGTTAGACGTTTTTTCTGGAAATTCGACTTTTATTGGAAACTTTTCATTGCAATGATTCCTGCAGGTGTGATAGCGTTGCTTTTCGGAGATTACATTGATGCAATGCTAGAGAGCGTAATAGTTGTTGCTGTCATGCTGGTTGTGGGGGGCATTTTCATGTTGTTCGTTGATAGATGGTTCAACAAAAAGTCACTCGATCAGTCGATTACATGGAAGCGATCATTGAAAATTGGTTTTTTTCAGTGTATTGCCATGATTCCAGGCGTTTCGCGTTCTATGGCCACCATTGTTGGTGGAATGGGAACAAAACTATCTCGTAAAAATGCAGCGGAATTTTCTTTCTTTCTTGCCGTACCTACAATGGCTGCGGCAGCCGGATACAAGCTTATTAAACTTTTGCAAGATCCGGTTAGTAGCGAGATGTTGAACGAAAATCTTGCTATATTAATGATAGGCAATGTTGTAGCTTTTATTGTGGCTATATTTGCCATTCGTTTTTTTATCAATTTTCTCACCAAACATGGCTTTAAGGCATTTGGAATTTATCGAATTATTGTCGGTGCATTGCTGCTGGTATGTTTTTTCGCAGGTGCTGATTTAAGTATTTAACTTCAATGGATTTTATAGAAGGTGAAATTATCTATATAAACAAACCATTACACTGGACTTCGTTTCGAGTGGTTCGGGTTTTAAGGGCTAAGATATGTCAGAAGCTTAAGATTAAAAAGCTAAAAGTTGGACATGCTGGGACCCTCGACCCCCTTGCTACGGGTGTGATGGTTGTTTGTACTGGAAAAAAAACAAAACTGATTGAGAAACTGCAGGCTGGGACAAAAGAGTATATTGCACAAATTAGATTGGGGGCTACTACTCCTTCATTTGATTTGGAGACTGAGATCAATGCGGAATATCCTACTGATCATATAACAAAAGAGCAGGTACAATTGGTTCTTAACCAGTTTAAAGGTACTATAGAACAGGTTCCTCCACTCTTTTCTGCCGTAAAAGTGGACGGAAAAAGAGCGTATGAATTTGCTCGTAAAAATGAAGAAGTTGAACTTAAACCTAAAATCTTGGTTATAAATGATATTGAATTGATTTCTTACGATATTCCTCATATTTTAATCCGTGTTGTTTGCAGCAAGGGAACTTATATTAGAGCTCTTGCAAGGGATATTGGTGAGGCACTAAAATCTGGCGCACACTTAACCGCATTGAAACGCACAAGAGTAGGTGATGCTACTTTGGACAATTGCATGGAGATGGAAGAAATTGATCAGTTTTTAGCAAGAATATAGAATATTGAACATATGAAACTTTCACAATTCAAATTTAATTTGCCGGAGGAACTTATTGCTAAGTACCCCGTCGATCATCGTGATGAATCTCGTCTTCTGATCGTACATAAGAAAACCGGGAAAGTGGAGCACAAAATCTTCAAAGAATTATTAGAATATTTTCAACCAGGAGATTTTTTCATTTTCAATGACACCAAGGTTTTTCCGGCAAGGCTTTTTGGGAATAAAGAGAAAACAGGAGCTAAAATTGAGGTGTTTCTTTTGAGAGAACTCAATGCCGATCAGCATTTATGGGATGTATTAGTTAATCCTGCACGGAAAATACGTATAGGAAACAAACTCTATTTTGGTGATAACGAAGAATTGGTGGCTGAGGTTATTGATAACACTACTTCACGTGGGCGTACACTTCGCTTTCTTTACGACGGGCCATATGATGAGTTTAAAAAACAACTTTTTTCAATAGGTGAGACTCCTATTCCTGAATATCTCGAGCGCGAAGCAGTTCCAGAAGATGCGGAACGATATCAAAATATTTTTGCACAAAATGAAGGTGCTGTCGTTGCACCAGCAGCAGGACTACATTTTAGTCGTGAGCTGATGAAAAGGATGGAGATCAAGGATATTCAATTCGGTTTCTTGACACTCCACAACGGTCTAGGTGCTTATCGCATGATTGATGTGGAAGATCTGACCAAACACAAAATGGAGTCCGAACAGATGATGATTAGTGCTGAATTGTGCGAAAAAGTGAACAAGGCCAAAGATGAAGAAAGAAATATATGTGCAGTCGGAACCTCTGTTTTACGTGCTGTGGAAACTACGGTAAGTACCGATGGTCATTTAAAACCAAGGGAGGGTTGGACTAACAAGTTTATATTTCCTCCATACGACTTTACTCTTACAAACAATTTGATCACTAACTTTCATTTGCCTTATTCCACATTATTGATGATGACATGTGCCTTTGGTGGTTATGAAAATATAATGGGAGCCTATGAAGAAGCGATAAAAGAAAAATATCGCTTTGGGGCATATGGTGACGCAATGTTGATTGTGGAATAATTTAACAATGGTTTCTTCCATTTTTTTGTCATTGGGCTCCAATTTGGGTAATAAAGAGCAAAATATTTCGATTGCACTTGAAATGATTGAAGAGCGGATAGGAAAGATTATTTCCCTATCCGCTCTTCATATTACCACTCCAATAGGATTTTATTCAAGGAATGATTTTATAAATTGTGTATGCGAAGTGGTCTCTATCTTGGATATTAGAAGGTTATTCTCAATCACGCAAGATATTGAAAAAGAGATGGGTAGGTGTAAAAAAAGTGTTGCTGGGCAATATAGCGACCGAATCATTGATATTGACCTTATTATGGCCGGTGATTTGGTATTAAACACAGCATCACTTACCATTCCTCATCCCAAATTCCATAACCGTGATTTTGTACTTACACCCTTGTGTGAAATAGCTCCAGAATTGATTCATCCTCTATTAGGAAAGAGTGTGCGGCAGTTAAAGCAAGAACTGGATCAAAAACATATTGAGTAAATATATCAAATAGATAATGTAAAAGGAGACTTGGTAAAACTTCAATGCGATAAAACCTTCATTCATCATATGTACAATTGAATAATATTATATCCTTTAGCATTCATCCTAATAAAAATGTAGATTTCGTAAAAAAAGTCGCATATTTGTACTTCAAACGATAAAAAGTAAAATCATCTATGGCACTTTTTGGCAACCATTATGATTATTTTCTTGGTTACGCACTTAGCGGTGGAGGAGCTAAAGGGTTTGCTCATTTGGGCGCATTGAAGGTCCTAGAGAAATGTAAATTGAAACCAGACATAATTGCAGGTACAAGTGCAGGTGCATTGGCAGGGGTTTTTTATGCTGACGGATTTCATCCTGATGAGATTGCTGAACTTTTTCGTAAACGGGAGTTCAGGGAGTTTGTTGAGCTCACAATCCCAAAAACTGGTTTCCTTAAAAATACGGGGCTACATACTTTTCTTAAAAAGAATCTTCGAGCCTCTCGTTTTGAAGAACTTCAGATACCTTTTTGTGCCGTTGCTACTGATTGGAGTAGGGCTACTACTGTGATTTTCTCTAATGGAAATGATTTGGTAGATGCAGTTGTGGCATCATGTTCAGTACCCATCGTTTTTTCTCCACAAGTTATGAACGGTATACAGTATGTTGACGGAGGGCTTTTGAAAAATTTTCCAGTGTCAGTTATACGCAAAAAATGTAAGTATGTAATTGGTGTAAATGTATCAATGATGATGCCTCCTTCATCGAAGGAAAATATTAAAACTATGATGGAGCGTACCTTTAATTTAATGTCCAATTCTAACACACTTTTTGACAAATCATATTGTGATATCCTTATAGAAACCAAGGGAATAGAGAAATTCTCAATGTTTGATTTACAGAATCTACAAACAATCATTGAAGCAGGTTATCATCATGCTGCTGTAAAAATGAGTGAAGATGAGTCATGGAAAATTGTGAAGAGATGTCTCCGACATAACGAACTGACAAAAAAAGTTCACTCCCAATTAAGTCGTTTTAAGAGAGGTTGATTTCCAGATAATTATGAGCCACAGGAAAATCTTTATTTATCAATTACTCCCCCGATTGTTCGGTAATAAAGGTGGTGCAAACAAGCGATACGGAACCTTGGAAGAAAATGGATGTGGTAAATTTAATGATTTGACCAACAGTGTCTTGCGTAAAATTAAAGAATGTGGATATTCCCATGTGTGGTATATTGGTGTGTTGGCACATGCTTCAAAGACCGATTACACAACTTTTGGCATTCCACAGCAGTTTCCTGAAATTGTCAAGGGCAATGCAGGATCTCCATATGCAATACGTGATTATTACGATGTGGACCCTGATCTGGCCACCAACATTCCTAAAAGAATGCAGGAGTTTGAAAACCTGGTTAGTCGTACCCAGAAAAATGGTTTGAAAGTGATCATCGACTTTGTTCCCAACCATGTGTCTCGCAATTACCAATCAATCTGTAAACCAGCAAATATAGCTGATTTGGGGGAGAACGATGATAAACGAGTTGACTTCTCACCACAAAACAACTTTTACTATATCCCGGGTAAGATGCTTGATATTCAATTTGGGGATACTGTTTCAGAGGTGAAAAACTATAATGAATATCCTGCAAAAGTGACAGGTAATGATTGTTTTACACACCAACCCTCAGTACAAGATTGGTATGAAACGGTAAAGCTGAACTATGGTGTTGATTACCAAAATGGTAGAACTGAGCATTTCGATCCTATCCCGGATACGTGGATAAAGATGAAAGATATTCTTTTATATTGGGCTGGTAAAAGTGTTGACGGATTTCGTTGCGATATGGCTGAAATGGTACCTTTAGCATTCTGGCAATGGGTGATTCCTCAAGTTAAGAATGCATATCCTAATATTCTTTTTTTAGCTGAAATATACAATCCGAATGTCTATCGTGATTTTTTACGTCACAATACGTTTGATTTTCTCTATGATAAAGTAGGTCTCTACGATGTTTTACGTGATGTTTCCTGCCACTATCGACCTGCATCAGATATTACCTTTGCCTTACAGCAAGTGGGCGATATACAGTCTCAAATGCTCAATTTTCTGGAGAATCATGATGAACAAAGATTGGCATCTAACTACTTTCTGCACGATGGAGAGAAAGGGAAGGCAGCAATGATTGTTACATGTTGCATTAACCGTAATCCTGTCATGGTGTATGCCGGTCAAGAGTTTGGTGAAAGGGGAATGGATGAAGAGGGTTTCAGTGGAAAGGATGGACGTACAACCATCTTCGACTACTGGTCGGTTGACACTTTGAGCAGATGGAACAACAATGGTAATTGGGATGATAAACAGTTGACCGATAAAGAAAAAAAGCTACGTGATTTCTACTGCTTGTTAATTAGTTTATGTAATCAAGAAACAGCACTTTCAGAGGGTCTGTTTTATGATTTGATGAGTGCCAACTATGAGAATATGCAATTCGACTCTACTCGTTTGTTTGTCTTTTTACGGGGCTGTAAGGAATCATGTTTACTTGTAATTGCAAATTTTGATGACAAACCTCAAGAATGTGTCGTGCACATTCCAACCAATGCTTTTTCCTTTTTTAATTTGAAAAGTAAAGAAAATGGGAAACTGACTCCTCTTTTGCGAAAAGGTGATGAAATTCATTTTACACAAGAATTGCCTATTAGAATAAAGCTTGATGCGTATATAGGTGAAATATATCGCATTTCTTTTTAAGATATTTCTCTTTATTGCATATAGTTTTTGTACTTTTGTAAAATTATTTGTTCTATTTCAGAGAAAAAATTCACGTATAAACAATATCACAGTTCTTTCAAATTTAAAAGCATGCAGGAGAGACCTTTTAAAATCTTTTCGGGAAGTAAATCACGTTACTTCGCAGAGAAGGTGTGTAACAGTCTGGGTTGCCCACTAGGCAACATGATCATTGAACATTTTGCCGACGGAGAGTTTGCCGTTTCTTACGAAGAGTCTATTCGTGGTAAACAGGTATTTTTGATTCAATCGACTTTCCCGAATTCGGATAACCTAATGGAGTTATTGCTGATGATTGATGCAGCAAAACGAGCATCTGCAAAATCCATCGTGGCCGTTATTCCGTATTTCGGATGGGCAAGACAAGATAGAAAAGACAAGCCACGAGTTAGTATCGGTGCAAAGCTAATAGCAGATATGTTGGCAGCAGCTGGTATAAATAGGCTTATAACCATGGATTTGCATGCAGATCAGATTCAGGGTTTTTTTAATGTACCAGTAGACCACCTTTATGGATCGGGCGTATTTATTGAGTATGTGAAACAACTCGATTTGAGTAATGCTGTCATCGCTACTCCTGATGTGGGTGGGACAAAACGTGCCAGTGCTTATTCTAAGTTTTTAGGTTGCCCCATGGTGATCTGTTACAAGTTGCGTAAAAAAGCAAATGAAATTTCAGATATGCAAATTATCGGTGACGTTACAGGTATGGATGTAATTCTGATCGATGATATTGTTGATACGGCCGGCACCATTACAAGAGCTGCTGATTTGATAATGGAACATGGAGCAAATTCTGTTAGAGCAATTGCTAGTCATGCTGTTATGTCGGATCCTGCTTCTCTTAGGGTAGATCAATCACATCTGAAGGAAATAATTTTTACAGACAGCATTCCTTATTCAAAAAAATCGGAAAAAGTGAAAATTCTATCTGTGGCTGATATGTTTGCGAACTCCATCATGCGTGTTTGCAACAACGAATCCATTAGTTCACTTTACGTTGTCTGAGAAAAATTAGAATTACATATCAATCCCTGATTCATTCTTATTAGTAATCAAATAGAATGAATTAGGGATTTTTTAAGATGCATAGATACTCATTATAAAGTAGATGCAGTATCATATATCAATGTAAATTCAATTTATAGAATGCTTTGATAATTTAAATCAGTGAAAAATCATTCTTAATCTTTAGAAATAGACCTTTGCATGCATCTTCAAGCAAATCGAGAACCAATTCGAAGTCTGACGAATTACCGTAGTAAGGATCAGGTATCTCATTATGATGACTGTACTGGCGGGAAAATTCTGTAATTAGGTGAACTTTAGAAATCTGCTCTGTATTATCAGCCATACCTTTAATGCTGTTATAATTGTTTTGATCCATGATTAGAATGTAGTCAAATGCATCAAAATCAGATTTACGAAACTTACGAGCACGACTACAGAAATCATATTTTCGTTTTTCTCCATGCGCTCTCATTCTTGTATCAGGTAATTCACCTTCGTGCCATCCTGATGTACCGGCTGAATCCACTTCAATCACATCCTGTAGATCATGTTTTTCCACAATACTTTTCATAATCCCTTCCGCAGCTGGGGAACGGCATATATTACCAAGACAGACAAAAAGTAGACTGATTTTCTTTTTCTTTCCTTGTATGGGCTCCCTCATAGGTGCTAGTTTATTATAACCTTAACAATTTTTACAAAGATAGTTTATTTATACTTAATTCCAAAAAATAACGGACAGAATCTACTTGACCTGATAATTTGGTTATCTTTGCAAGCCACGTTTTACAGAGAATGATAATGGTTTAAAAAATACATCTCTTAGAAGAGAAGTAAGAAATCTCTGTGACAAATTCAATATAGATATGAAATTAGCCATTAAAAAGAATAAAATTACGCGCGTACTCTATGTTATAGGAGGAACTCTCTCCTTAGTTCTAGCAATTCTAGGAATAGTTGTTCCTGGGCTTCCTGTTACCCCATTGGCGCTTCTATCAGCATACCTATATGCAAAAAGTTCAGAGAAGCTCTATAATTGGTTATTGAATAATAAGTTGTTAGGTCCAAAGATTAAAAGTTATCAAAGGAATAAAGGTGTCACACGCAAAGGAAAAATTGGTATAATTTTTTTTATGCTTTTAATGGTGTTGTTTTCATCCTTTGTAGTGATTCAAAACCAAGTGATCCGGTTGGTGATTCTCCTTCTTGGTGCTGTTGGTCTGATTGTAGTATGGTTTTTTGTTCCAACGGCACAACCGCTCCAAAAAATGATAAAAGAAGAAAAGGATGTGACCGGAATTGATGAGCTACAGGTTTAGATATGCAAAATAGTATTTTATTACTTTCTTTTTCAAAAGTTCAATATTTAGCATATCTGATGCTTGTGAGATATCTTTTACTATACCGTTTTTATAGATGATGTCAATACTGTCGTCCTGTTCTGTATACATATTGGTGACAAGTTTATCGGATGAAATGAAATAAGATGCTTCGTGCGTATTTAAATGAAATTCACTGCAATACTGTTTCAGCTTGTTATCATATTTTTCTACTGGAAACTGCTGGTCTGATATTTCAATCTTGAATAGTTTACGATTAATCATTCCTGTACTTAGTGATGATAATACCTTATCTTCATGTTCGGCCCATACTTTTAAAGAAGTCCAGATATCATTATCATCCAAATCGATAAAGTTATGTAAAGCATCACCATAATGTGTAAAATTATCCATGTCTAGTTCTTGTTGTAAGAAGTAGGAGAGGGCAGGAGATGCAAAAAGCTTCTTCCCTCTGATAGAGATCTCTTTTGCACGACGAAGAGTATTAATCATCATTTTTTCAGCGGCCACAGCTGTTTTGTGGAGATAGACTTGCCAGTACATAAGTCGGCGTGACATTAGAAAGTTCTCAATAGAGTAAATTCCTTTCGATTCGACTACTAACCGATCATCTTTTACATCAAGCATTTTAATAATTCGTGCCGAACCAATATTACCTTCACTTACTCCAGTAAAAAAACTATCTCGTCGCAAATAATCGAGGCGGTCCATGTCGAGCTGTCCACTTACAAGCTGATGTAGGAATCGTTTTGGATATTTGTCGGTGAATATGTCAATTGCTGTTTGCAATGCTCCATTCCAAATTTCGTTTATTTGCTGCATCAACAATAGTGAAATGGTTTCGTGATGTATCTGTGACAACAATGTACTTTCCAGTACATGTGAAAAAGGGCCATGTCCCATATCATGCATAAGAATTGCCGCCAGAGCACCATTATATTCCTCATCTGTTATTTCTTGCCCCTTTTCTCTAAGTGTTTTTAATGCTTCATTCATTAAAAACATAGCACCAATTGAATGGTGAAAGCGTGTGTGCTGCGCCCCTGGATATACGAATGCAGCAAGTCCCAATTGCCTAATTCTGTTGAGACGTTGCATATAGGGATGCTGTATCAACTCATACACAAAGTCATTGGGTATGCTGATAAATCCAAAAACTGGATCATTAATTATCTTTGGTTTCATTATGAGTTATCAGTGGCTACTTCTCTCTAGGTCAAACAGGTATTATGGAAGTAAAATCAGTTCAGTGAATGTAACTTTAGATTATATCTTAAAGATATTTATCGAGCATCTCCTTCATCTCAAGCTGTAGTTTTCGCGCTTCTCTGCCTGCAGCCTCAGCAAACTCATCGTCGTTACCAGCATATATAATGGATCGTGAAGAATTAACTAATAGTCCACATTGACTGTTCATCCCATAACGACATACTTCTTCTAGTGATCCACCTTGAATTCCAACACCAGGTACAAGGAGGAAATGATTTGGCACAATCGTGCGAACTTTTTTGAATAATTTCCCTTGGGTTGCCCCCACAACATACATCATTTGCTCATCTGTAGCCCATTTTTCAGATACACGCAAAACTTTTTCAAATAAGTATTCTCCATCTGAGTCGGTGGTTAGTTGAAAGTCTTCCGATCCTTTATTACTTGTAAGTGCAAGTAAAATTACCCAATGATTAGGGTAACATAGAAATGGCTTCACACTGTCTTCACCCATATAGGGAGAAATAGTAACTGCATTAACTTTTAATTCGTTAAAGAAGCTGCGAGCATACATCTCACTGGTATTACCGATATCTCCTCGCTTAGCATCTGCAATGATAAAATGGTTTGGATACCTTTGTCTAATATAAGCAACAGTTTTTTCAAATGCGTGCCATCCTTTAAGTCCCAAACATTCATAAAAAGCCAAATTTAGTTTATACGAAACACACCATGGTGATGTAGAGTCAATGATGTCCTTATTGAATGTATAAAGAGGATCCTCACCACCAAGCAGATGTTCTGGAATTTTATCAATGTCACTATCAAGACCCACACAAAGGAATGATTGTTTTTTTTGTATCTGTTCGAAAAGTTGTTTTTTTGTCATATCTGTGTTTTAAAGATCAGCTTCTTTCATTCTTTCTGCATTCTCAGTTACCATCAGCTGATCGATTACTCCTTGAATGTCTCCATCCATGAATGCTGAGAGATTATAAATAGTATAATTAATACGATGATCAGTGATGCGCCCTTGTGGATAATTATAGGTGCGTATTTTAGCCGAACGGTCACCGGTTGATACCATACTCTTTCGTCGTGAGGCAATATCACCCTGACGCTTTGTAAGCTCAATATCATAGAGCTTACTCCGTAACATTTGCATAGCAAGTTCCCTATTTTGCAATTGAGAACGAGCTTGTTGGCATACAACAACAATTCCAGTAGGTTTGTGAGTAAGCTGTACTTTTGTCTCGACTTTGTTCACATTCTGACCACCAGCTCCACTCGAACGGGCAGTATGAAAATCAATGTCCGCTGGGTTAATCTCAACATCAAACTCTTCAGCTTCTGGTAATACAGCAACAGTAGCTGCGGATGTATGTACACGTCCCTGAGTTTCAGTCTGTGGTACCCGTTGTACACGGTGAACACCTGATTCATATTTCAATGTGCCATACACATCGGCACCACTGACTTTAAAGATTATTTCCTTGTATCCACCTGAAGTTCCTTCTGTGAAACTGATTAATTCTGTTTGCCATCCTTTTGACTCGCAATAACGGGTATACATCTTGTACAGATCACCTGCAAATATGGCTGCTTCATCACCTCCTGTACCTCCACGTATCTCCATAATCACATTCTTTGAATCTTCAGGGTCTGCCGGGATAAGTAGAATCTTAATCTGCTCCTCCAATTTAGGCAATGCTGCTGTATTGAGAGCTAATTCTTCATTGGCTAATTGTCGAAGGTCTAAATCTGTTTCTGAATCTAGTATATGACGTGCTTCCTTTATAGCCTCAAGTGCATATTTATATTGATTGTGGACTTTTACAATCTTCTCCAAATCACTGTATTCTTTGTTAAGCTTCACATATCGATCTATATCTGCAATAATTGATGGATCTGTGATGAATGTACCCACTTCTTCAAAACGAACGACTAGATGTTGTAATTTATCGAGTAATGAATTATTTGACATATTGTTAAGGTGCTTGTTAGATAAATTTATAACGACCAAATTCACTCTCTATCACTAACTCCCGAACATATGACTTCTCAACATGGCCTATAATTTGGGCATCAACGTGAAAAGATTTGGAAATTTCGATAACACGAGCAGCATGTTCTTCAGAAAGATATATTTCCATTCGGTGCCCCATGTTGAAAACTTTGTACATCTCTTTCCACTCTGTTCCTGACTGTTTTTGTATTAGCTCAAAGAGTGGAGGTATAGGAAAGAGTTGGTTTTTTACAACCTTTAAATTATCTCCAAGAAAGTGCAGTATCTTAGTCTGTGCTCCTCCAGAGCAATGAATTATTCCATGAATATTTCCCTTTAACTCTTTGATTACTTGCGATATAATTGGCGAGTAGGTGCGAGTAGGGGATAGTACAAGTTTTCCAGCCTCAATCCCTAACTCCTCAATCTCATCTGTTAATAACATTTTACCTGAATAAACTAAATCTTCAGGAATAGATGAATCGTAACTTTCCGGATACTTAAGTGCAAGGTAATTTGCGAATACATCGTGACGTGCTGATGTTAGACCATTGCTGCCCATACCACCATTATACTCTTTTTCGTATATCGCCTGGCCAGATGATGATAGACCTACAATTACATCTCCTGCTTGAATATGGGCATTATCAATCACATCGTCACGTTTCATTCGACAAGTTACTGTACTGTCCACAATTATTGTGCGTACTAAATCGCCGACATCTGCAGTTTCTCCGCCAGTAGGATAAACATGTACACCCAATGTAGATAGTTCCTCACACAGTTCATTTGTGGCATTAATAAGTGTAGAAATCACCTCTCCTGGAATCAGATTTTTGTTCCTTCCAATGGTGGATGAAAGTAGAATATTGTCTGTGGCACCAACGCAAAGTAAATCATCAATATTCATGATTAATGCATCTTGAGCAATTCCTTTCCATACGGAAAGATCGCCAGTCTCACGCCAATATACATAGGCTAACGAGGATTTTGTACCAGCGCCATCAGCATGCATTATATTGCAATATGTTGGGTCATTCCCTAAGTAATCGGGTACAATTTTACAGAACGCCTTTGGAAAAATTCCTTTATCAATAAAGCGGATAGCCTTGTGTACATCTTCTTTCGAAGCAGATACACCACGTTGAATGTATCGTTGGTTTAAATTGCTCAATTCTTCCATAGGGTTCTCAAAATATTAAAATATAACTTATCGTAGTTGTTAATGGAATTTCTTGCAAAGATAATAAATATTCATGTTTGGCTGTGTATCATCTGCCTTCAATGACATCGTTTTGAGTTGTTAATATTACACATAATAACAATTATGTTTAATATATAGATTAGATTTGACAAAATTCTTTTTTATTTTTGAGTTTGATTAAAAAGGGGCTGTTCCAAAAG
>DBQD01000014.1:0-23949 GCA_002305715.1 Proteiniphilum sp. UBA1403
TACAAGGAGTGTATGTTTATGGGAACGCCCACGGGCATGATTATCTACTCTATGGAAGATCCATTAAAGCCGGAGCGTCAGTCGATGATCAGTCACGTGTTTGGTTGTGATCCGGTAGTGGTGGAAGATGACATTGCTTATGTGACCGTTCGCTCGGGTACGTTCTGCGGACAAGATGCCAACGAACTCATCATTGTGGATGTGAGCAATGTGAAGCAACCAAAACATTTGGTTACCTACAACATGAAAAGTCCGAAAGGATTGGGCATCGATGGGAAGACGTTGTTTGTTTGCGATGATGGTCTTCGAATCTTTAACACCGAAGATCCACTAACCATTATGCATAAAGATAATGTGTTGGCTCATTTTAAGGATATGGACGGGTTCGATGTAATTCCCTTCGATAATATCCTGATGATGATCGCTTCGGATGCGATATATCAATATGATTATAGCAATCTGCAAAATATCAAACAATTGAGTCGGTTGCCAATTGGCAATTAACCTTTCCCTGTTGGCTCAACTGTTTGCTGTCGCCGGAGAAATTTGGCGACAGCGTTGTTTTTGTCCCATAAGTATTTGTCGCTCGCTCTTCTTATTCTTCGGTCCCTTTCTGCATGGGTACAAAGATAAAGTTGCCATGTTCCGACTGACTGAACACCTCTTCGCCAATCCGTTTAATCAGGATCATCTTCTGTCCTGTACTTCCTCCCACTGGAAGTACCATCCATCCACCTATTGTCAGTTGTTGTAAAAACTTCTTCGGAATCATTTCGGGAGCTGCAGTAAGCAGGATCTTGTCGAATGGAGCCTCATTCGGAAGTCCTTCGTATCCGTCTCCATAAAAGAGATGAGGGTGATACCCCATTCGGTTGAGCGTCACTTTTGCTTTGAGATGCAAGGTTTCATACCGTTCAATACTGTACACATCTACATCCATCTCACAGAATATGGCTGTCTGATAACCACTTCCCGTACCTATTTCNNCCTATTTCCAAAACTTTCTCTCCCGGCTTTAATCCCAATAGTTCTGTCTGATAGGCAACTGTATAGGGTTGAGAGATGGTTTGGCCCTTATCAATTGGTAATGGTTTATCCAAATAAGCAAAATCTCGCATACTAGCATCAACAAACTCTTCTCGCGGAATAGAGGCAATGGCAGCCAGTACTCTTTTGTCATGTATCCCTTTCCGTTTTAGGTTACGGACAAGGGCTTCGGCCTTGGTAAGATGCGGTGGAGTGTTGTTCATATGGTTTCCATCGTTGCGGTTTGTTGATTGACTTGACAAATATAATGACATTGAAATAAAAATTGTATATTTCGCCCAATTTTACACAAGAGGATGAGCAGATACGAAAGGCTGTTGATCCTATGGTCAAATAAACGAATGTGAACAGATGAGTGAAATTCGAAAGAAATCGAATGAAATAAATGAGTCAATTTTGTTGTTACCCGACAAAGTTCTTGGAGAGGAAAACATGGGTGTTATATACAATTCTGTGGGGACGCTATATGCGGAGCCTCGTCATAGTTCGGAATTGGTCTCACAGGCCCTGCTTGGGATGCAGGTGAGGGTGTTGGAGAAAGAGGAGGGATGGCTTCGAATACAGACATCGGACAGTTACTTCGGTTGGATAAGTGGATCGGTTCAGTTGATGTCGCCCATGCAGATGCAGCAATACAGGAGCCATCCGAAGATAATTATCACCTCTCTCTCAACTTCCTCTTTTTCCAAGCAGAGTGATGATTCACAGCCAATTTCCGATCTGGTGGTTGGCAATGTGTTGTTGTTGCTATCGGAAGAGGATGCCTACTATTGCGTGCAATATCCCGATGGTCGTAAAGCTTTTGTGCGTAAGATAGATGCACAGGAGATGTCAGTTTGGCTTCAAAATCTCAATTTGACGGGAGAAAACATCGTCAGCACAGCTTATCGCTTCATGGGAATACCCTATCTCTGGGGAGGTACTTCAGCCAAGGGGTTGGATTGTAGCGGTTTCACCAAGTTGGTTTTTTTTCTGAATGGGTTTACACTTGCGCGTGATGCTTCCCAGCAGGTGATGTATGGAAAACTGGTAGATGAGTCTGGTCGTTTTGAGGAGCTTCAGCCGGGTGACCTGCTTTTCTTTGGTAGGAAGGCAACTGTAGAGAACCCCCAAGAGCGAGTGCTGCATGTGGGGATCTATATTGGTGACAAACGTTTCATCCATGCATCGGATAATATTCACATCAGCAGTTTTGATCAGGCTGATCCATTGTACGATGAAATGAATACCAATCGTTATCTGCGTGCCAAACGGATAATTGGAGAGTTAGACAACTTTTTTGAATACTGTGCCCCATAAAACAACAAGATCATCATACAACATGAAATTAAGTTGGACCACATACGATTTACAGCTGCGACATACTTTCACCATATCCGGTTACTCCCGAAAAACCACACCAGTGGTGCTTACAAGGTTGGAGCAGGATGGTCTTGTGGGTTACGGTGAAGCTTCATTACCTCCTTATTTGGGAGAGACACAGGAATCTGTAATTGAGTTTCTAAAAAAGGTGGACCTCACTGGGTTCGCAGATCCTACTCAGGTGGAGGAGATATTGATGTATGTAGATACCATTGCTCCAGCTAATACTGCGGCCAAGGCTTCGATCGATATCGCTCTGCACGATTTGGTGGGAAAGATCAAGGGTGCACCATGGTACGAGATTATTGGACTGGACAAGTTGAATGTACCCGATACAACGTTCACCATCGGAATAGACAGTGATGAGGTTGTGCAGGAGAAAACACGTGAGGCAATGGGTCGTTTCCGTATACTTAAAGTGAAGGTTGGAGGGCAAGACGACAGACGGATGATTAACGCTATCCGCTCGGTTACGGATATGCCATTGGCAGTTGATGCCAATCAAGGCTGGAAAGATCGGACCGAAGCTCTGGAGATGATTTGCTGGCTGAAGGAAAAAGGGGTGGTGATGGTAGAACAACCTATGCCCAAAACGGAAATCGATCATATCGCCTGGCTAACGCAAATGAGTCCTCTTCCAATNNAATATCAAGTTGATGAAATGCACCGGTATGCACGAGGCGTGGAAGATGCGGCAGTTTGCGCAATCAATGGGGATGAAGGTAATGATGGGTTGCATGACAGAAACATCTTGTGCCATCTCAGCGGCAGCACAGCTCTATGCGGGAATGGATTTTGCCGATCTCGATGGGGCGCTGCTCATCAACAACGACTGCTTTTACGGTGCCACGCTGGAAAGTGGGAAGATAATCGCATCCGATAAACCAGGTATTGGTGTTGTTCCAAACAGGGAACTGCAGTATTTTCGGTAATAAGCCTGTCATTAACCTGCAATCTCCCTGTAGATGTTCTGCAAACTCCCTGTAAATATACTGTATTAATCCTGTAATTATCCTGCAATCACCCTGTAAATATCCAAAAATTATCCTGTAATAAATCGGTTTTATAGAACCATTTCCTTAAAAAGTCGGTCGAATGTTTTATCCAATTCGGTACTTTTCCCGGCATGTACAGCCGATGTCTGGATAATAGAGCTGCGGGTGGCGGTGAGCCAACGGAAACGCTCGGGGATGTCCATCTGTGCGATTGGTCCATAGTTTCTATTGCCTTCAGCAACCTGTTTGAGAGTCTCTAGGTTTTTTGCTACATCCTCATAATCGGTTTCACATTGCATGAGTTTGTATTTGTGTGGACAAAGATGCGTGGCCAGTCGGATATACTTTGCTTCCTTCGAAAAAAGAATCAACCCGATGTTGAAAAACTCCTCTCGCTCCACCTTCGGCACCAAGCGAATCACGGCATAATGATATAGCTTATCCTCTTGCATTGTGCGCACAATTAAGAAAAAGGTGGGAATTCTGTAGTCGTATCTTCATAAACAGGAAATAGATATCTCTAATTTCATCGGGTGTCTCCGTTGCGTGTGGCCAGAGAAGCCAATCATCGGGAATCAGCTCGGTAATCTTACGCAAGAGGTCGTCGCTTAGCAGCTCCTTTCCCAACCGATCAGCTTCATCAAGCATCGAAGCCTGGGGCAGTAGCACATGATCTTTTACATGCGAAAAGGGATTGAGTGCGTGTTTGTCGAAATCTTTCCAGCTGTGATGGAAATAGAAAGAGGCGCCGTTATCGATAATCCACAGCTCTTTGTGCCACCACAAAAGGTTGGTGTTGTTGAAGGTGCGGTCGATGTTGGTCGTAAATGCGTCGAGCCAGACAATTTTGGATGCCATAAGCGGATCGATTGATATGGAGGAATCGTATGCAATGGCTCCCGACAAGAAGTGCATACCCAGGTTGAGGCCTTTGCTCCCTTTTAATAGATCCTGTATTTCTTCATCTCCCTCGGTGCGGCCAAAATCTTCATCGAGGGTGGCAAAAACCAGTTCCGGGATATTCAATCCCAAAATGGATGCAATTTTTCCACCTAACAGCTCTGAAATCAACATCTTGGTGCCATGCCCAGCACCGCGGAATTTCAGTACATACGTAAAGTCATCGTCCGCCTCTGCCAGTGCAGGAAGTGAACCTCCTTCGCGTAGGGGAACTATGTAACGCATCACACGAACGGTACGTAGAGAAAGATCTTTTTCCATACGACAAAAATAAAACAAAACAGGTACTCACGGCAGTAATTTCCAGTAAATATGGGAAGAACATTAGATCTCTATCGACTCAAGCAGGGTACATCCGGCCGTATACATCTCTTGGAGTGCTTTATTGCCATCTCCCGGTTTCACATCAACGGCAGCTATAGCATTGGTAATTACAAAAGGATGAAATCCCTGCTCTAGTGCATCAAGGGTGGTTTGCTTCACACAATAATCTGTGGTTAGTCCACAAATATATATACTTGATACTTTTTGATCGTGGAGATAGTGAGAAAGGTCTATGTTAGTGGCCTCAAAGGCTGAATAACCATCGTCGCTGTTTTTGGTACCTTTGAGCAGTTTTAGTCCTATTTTTTCGCTATGCAGATTCGGATGAAATGCAGCTCCAAATGTATCGGCTATACAGTGTGGCGGCCATTTTTCAAAGTGTACGGTATCGGCTGGATGCCAGTCTTGAGAGGATATTATCAAATCAAACTTTTCAATCAGTTCGTTGATTACGGGTACTATTTTGTCGCCATCTTTCACAGCGAGGGAACCTCCCGGACAGAAATCATTCTGTACATCTACAATTAGTAATGCTTTCTTCATTTTCACGTTTATGGTCTATAACAACATATTGGCAAAGGTGTTCAGTTTCATTTTTGTTCCCCTCAAATGGAATTCACAATTGGCCAATTGTAATTCTGAGAAATGTTGTACTTTTGCGAAATTTTTTACGAATATATGAACTATTTACTTACAATCGGACTGTTGGTTGTGTCCAACATATTTATGACCTTGGCTTGGTATGGCCACCTAAAGCTGGCCGAGTTTAGCTGGTTCAGTAAATTACCTTTGTTTGGTGTAATTGTGATCAGTTGGTTGATCGCCTTTTTTGAATACTGTTTTCAGGTACCTGCCAATCGCATTGGTTTTGAGGGTAATGGGGGTTCCTTTTCGTTGCTGCAGCTGAAGGTGATACAGGAAGTGATAACATTGCTTGTTTTTGTGATCTTCTCCTCGGTTGCTTTTCAGACTCAAATCAAACTGAATCATGTAATTGGTTTTCTGTTTCTGGTGTTGGCGGTCTATTTTATTTTTAAACCATAATTCGATTAATAAACTGCATTTATTGTGTTGTAGGGATTGATGAAGAAGGATTTTTGATCTATCTTCGTATAAATAATTCTGATTCCCTTGTGTAAATTAAAATGCTTACGATAAACCCATTAAATTCAATTCAAGTATGAGCAAAAACAGGCTATCCCTTTTACTAATGGTCCTTATTTTTGTTTGCTGTAAGTCCTCACCGGCGAAAGAAGCGGACAATACAGATACTCTAGATTGGAAACTTTCTATTCAGTCGTATACGTTTCATCTGTTCTCTGTGGTGGAATCGTTGGATAAAACAGCTGAGTTAGGGGTAAAATACATCGAAATTTATCCTGGACAGAGAATGGGAGCTGAGTTTGGCGATGCTCGCTTTGGATATCAACTTAGTGAGGAGGATCAGATAAAACTGAAAGATTTAGCCGCCACGAAAGGTGTGAAGATAGTATCGTCGGGGGTGTGGACTGCAAAAAGAGACGAATGGGAAAATGTCTTCCTTTTTGCGAAAAATATGGAGCAGGAGTTTATCAGTGCAGAGCCAGCAAAAGAGGACTGGGATTTGGTGGAGGAGCTTGCTAATCGTTATCAGATAAAGGTTGCCGTACACAATCATCCTAGCGAATCGTCCTACTGGAGTCCCGAGATTCTATTGGAATCGATAAGGGATCGTTCTGATTTAATTGGTGCCTCTGCCGATGTGGGACATTACAAACGTATGGGGTTGGATCCGTTGGAATGCATCAAGAAGCAGGAAGGTAGACTGATATCGTTCCACTTCAAAGATATTGCTCCTGTTGGAATGGAGGGAAAGTTGGAGGATGTTGTATGGGGTACTGGCATTCTGAGGGTTGATGAGATGCTGAAAGAGCTCAAACGCCAGCAATTCAACGGTTACTTCACTATTGAATATGAAGCCAATTGGGAAAATAATCTACCTGAGATAGCCACATCCATAAAGTACTTCGATCTGGTTGTGAGTAATTTTTAAGAGAAACAGTCTTCGATATAAGGAATGTGGAGGTTACACCCTGTTAGGGTGCAATCTCCACAATCTTTTTATACATCTCTTCTGCCATACGGACAAATCCTAGATCTGTTAAATGGATACCGTCGACGGTGGTCTCACCATCGTGACCAATTAGATTGGTAGAGGAAAGATAATAGAGATTGTTGTATCCTGCTGCACGAAGCTTCTCAACCTCTTCCTTCAGTGCCTTGTTCTTTTCCGACACCACCTCATACATGTAGTTATCAAAGAGGGAGTGGGGGAAGGTGATCGACTCGACAAAAAGAACGGGGATATCTTTGTTGTTTTTGCAGAGAATTTCAACAAATTGGACTGTTTTCTCCTTGATTTGGGTCAAGTTGACGTTGGGTATGAAATCGAGAATGAAGAGTCCGGCATCGGTGCGCTGACTCATCAGTTCTGCAATTTCATAATCGAGCTGACCGTTTCCACTGAATCCCAAATTGATCACTTCTCTGTTCATAGTTCGTCCCAAAATGTTGGTGTAGGACATACCTGCACGGGTGGCGCAACCTCCTTGGGTGATGCTAGTGCCGTAACAGATGACCGGCTTCTCCCTGTTTGGAATGGTTTGTAGGGGTTGACCGATGGTGGCGAGAGAGTCGATTCCAATGGAGATGGCTGTGACTCCATCATAGAGAGGAAGATAAAGCATGAATTCCCGCTCAGTGGGTGTCATGTTGGAAATAATTACCTGTTCGTTTTCTTTGGCAGTGGGGCGACCGGTATTGACGAACTGCCACCGTTCTCCATTCCATGCATAGAGGTCGACGCCCTTGATGCCGGTATCAGTCATGTGGTTCATGTTCACATTTTCAAGCAGACTCCATCTGGCAGAGATCTTTGTGCTGTTGCTGCGAAAGCGGAGTGCCAGTCCCGATGTATTCTTCCCCAGGTGCCAAACGGGAGGACGACTCACTTCTTTTAGGGATGCCGGGAGTCGTTCGTACCGTGTCTCAGTCTCCTCGCTGGCTTTTCCCAATAGCGGGAATAGCTCTGCGTTGTACCATTGAGTTTGTGATCGAAGTGTTGTTACGGAGCCAATGATCAGGATGATTGACAAGTAACAGATCTGTTTGAAGTTCATCTCTTTTTATCTTTGTTATTATTTAGGCCATTTTGTTTCAATACCCTGCTTCTCAATTTCGCGTTGGAAGTCATGGAGCAGCCTCTGATTCTCACGTACAGCTCTGAAAGGAACATTATTCTTTCCTGCAAAGGCAATCAGACATCCTACCGCTTCACCAATGCTCCATTCCACGGGATGCAGTCTGTAACAGCCGTTGGTGATGTGGGTGGTGCCAATGTTCTTGTTGGCAGGTAATAGGTTGGTCATTCGCTGTGGTAGCAGGGCACCAAGAGGTATCTCAAAGGGGAGTGAAGCAAAATCGATATAGTTATTGCCGCGAGAGCTGGGATGAAGGTCGATATGGTAGTAACCAATACCTACGCTGTCGTAAAAACTTGCGGCTCTTTGGCCTTCAATCTCTCCGGCGACCAGCTTGCGGTTGTCGGCACCAACATGTTCTTCCAGCACCGTAAATTCAGCCTTTATTCTTCTGGACTCACGGATGTAGGGATATTTGGCCATACCATCTGACGTACCCATTACATCGCCTCGTAGTCGAAGTCCGGGCCATCCTATGCCTCCATCTTCACGGGGTGCTTCTGTCTGTAACCAGTAAAAGAGTGAATGACTCAATTCTTTACCCCGCTCGAAGGTTTCTTGAAACTCTTTCTCCGATACATCAATCAGGTTACCCGGGAAGAAATCGTTTTGTGGCCAGTTCACAATGGTGATGTCGCCGGCATAACTTCCTTTGGTGAAAAGATTGCGATCAATGATCTTCCGGTAGTTCCAAAGGTTGAGCACGTCACCCATCTCTTTACCGGTGGGGTCAAATCCAAGTCGCTTGGGCTTTAAGCTGCGGGGATCAGAATAGGAAAGATCAATTAGTCGGCCTGACCATGCTGGAGTCATTTCGGGAATATAGTTTTTCCAAAAAGTGTAGTTCTTGGGTGGAGCCTGCACATTGTCCTTGTCGTGCTGATAGTCCATGGCAAAGCAGACCGTGAAGGACTGGTTGTTCTTTGGATCTCCCTTCTCTGGTGCATGCAACTCTCCGGTTTCCTTTTTCGATTCTGTTCCAGTCACATATTCTGTACCGGTGAGGGGAAGGAGGTCACCGCATTCTGTTGCGTCTACAAAAGTATTTCCGGAAAGTACCAACTTATCGCCCGTCATCAGGCTCTCCATAACAAGAGCCTGTACCTTGTCGCCCAATACTACTGCACTCCTAACTTTGTGCATGGTGAGCAGCACTAGTTTCCCGCTACTCATGTAGGGTGCAAGCATATCTTGTAGCACTGATACAGCCACTCTGGGTTCGTGACAAAGACGAGAAACACTACCTTTGCCCGGATTAAGGTTCGGATCTTGGCGGGCAGCCTCTATTAGGGGGTAGTTGTGACGATAATAGTCACGAACTCTGGTTCTGTACTCTCTATAGGAACGGGGTGCACCATGGGTTTCAATCCATTGGTGTTCATCGGGTGGAACTCCTTGCTGTGAGATCTGACCGCCGATCCAGTCGGTCTCTTCGGTCATGATTACATTCAGACCGTTTCGGCAGCAGGCAAGTGCTGTCGCAACACCTCCGAGTCCTCCTCCAGCGATGATCACATCGGCATGGAGCTCACGCGATGCATTTTTACTGCCTCCCTTTGCCTTGTTTTTGGCGGTGAAGGTTGAAGAGCCCTGTAGCAGGGTGCTCCCTCCCAGTATGGATGCATAGGTGATGAAACTTCTTCTATCCATTTCTATGATGTTTATATAATTGATGTTTGAGTTAAAATTTAGACCTTCATGAAAAATCTCTTCTGGGCAGCTACGGCACTTACCCATGCAACGAGGAGTGTTATTACTACTGCCTCAATGGTATGAAGAGTAGTGGAATAACCATCCAGCCGAAAGAGTTGGGAGATTCTTGTGAGGTGAAGCAACGGTAATACGAGATTGCTTCCTGCGATGTATGCCAGCATGGCGTTTTTACCTGAACCGCAGAGAAGGAAGACACCTTTTTTACAATTCAGCAAGTCGATGAGTATGACGAAGGCAAACATCGCAAAAATAGCCAGTCCTGCTGTCAATAGCAGATAACTGAGTGTGGCGGAGTCTTTCTTGATGCCTCCGTTGAGTGGCTCACTTAGAAATCCTGCTACCAATAATGTTATGGTTAGGGGAAGCAGAGTCTCAATAACATTTTTCCAAGGATGTTCCCAATTGCGGAGTCCTAAAACGAAAATTGCAACTAATACAATCGAAATAAGGAAGGTGCTGTTCAAAGCCCTTATATAGAGACCCACAACCGAAGTAACGATCAGTGCGATGCTAGTGAGCAACAAAAGCCAGATACGTCCCGACTTGCTTGATTTATTTTCAGCAAAAGTTCCAGAAAGTACCGAATCACGCACAACAATACCGGTGTAAATGCCTGGTATGATGATGAGTAGGTACTTAAGGTAATTCCAAGAGAGTAACCAAGGTATGGGGGAGTAGTTATAGATATTCGCAATCCAGTTACCTCCAGCGCGGCCGGAGAGGAAGAAGATACTCATCAGAGCAAACGCGATCCAAAGTGTATGCTTGTATTTACGTTGCAACAGGTAGATGAAGGCTCCTGCTAATGCGTTATTGGCAAGTACCATGATGATAATATCGAATCGTTGTAAACGGAAGGTGACTCTGTCGAATTGCTGTAACGCGACAAATAGTCCGACCAGAATGAGTATGCCAATCGTGAGCATTATATGGCGGTGCCGACTCCACCATCCGGAGGAGGGGGATCCAAAAAAGAGAACCATCCCCACCATTACGAGGAGTGCCAGTGGCCATTGTAAAGTTGGACCTGCATTCATTACCCATGGACGTGCATGCTGTGAGACAATGGCGAACAGGGCCAATCCGAAGAAACGAATCAACAAATCTCGTCCCATATGCCAATGATTGACACCTTTGTCCATTTTCCCTCCAATTGAAAAGGGTATAGCAGTTCCCATGCAGAAGAGGAAAAAGGGGAAGACCAGATCGACCCAAGTGATACCCGGCAGATCGGGATTGAATTGATGCAGAGGAGGAGGTACCTGTGCGTGGTACATCCATCCGGGTAAGGCTCCCTCAAAAGGAATGTTGGCGGAGAAGACCATCATCAGGATGGCCAGACCGCGCAATGCATCGAGTGCTTCAAAACGGTATTTTTTCTCTTTCATGTTTCTTTGTAATTAACCGGTCAGGGGTAAATCTCTTCGGTTTGGAAATCCCAGTCCATTACAGTAGCAATGGGGGCCAATAGTTGAGCCGCAATCTTTAACTGACCCTTGTAGGAGGGGTGCCAATCCGAACCAAGGTCCACGCCATCGTTAAGTAGCTTGTCGGGGAGACCTGCAAAATAAATGTTTGTATCCTTTACCTCTGTGCGGTAAAAGTAAGTAAGTTCTTTGAGATAGCTAAAGCAGGGCTCATTAATCATTGGACCAACCACACAAAAGATGGGAACGTTGCCATGGCTACTTCGTACTTTTGCAATTAGCTCCTTGTAGGCATTCAGAAAGGCTACCCTGTCAGGATGTGGCTGCGTAGAATAATCGTTCGTTCCCAGGTTAATCACCACACAGTGGGCTTTCCATTGCTTGAAATCCCAAAGGTGTGTTGTGTCATTGTCGAGGGTTCGATCGTAACGGCCCGGCATAGTCTCTTTTGGGTCTGATACCATTTTTTCATCGCCATAATTGCGTACAACGCCCTTACCGGAGTGTGCAATGAAATGGGCTTCGGCATTGAAAGCTCTCGCTAGGATGGCAGCATAACTTTTGTAGTTGTTTTCGGTGTTGGGACTAAATCGTTCGTCCCGGTTGGCCCCTTCGGTGCCATAGCCACAGGTAATGGAGTTGCCAATGAACTCAATCCGTCTGGTTGATTTCCTGCTTGAGGGGAGAATTTCTGCTTTTTCATCGAGGATGAATCCTGTAAAGCGTGCCATGCCCATATCGGCTTCTGTACGTTTCGTTAACAGCAACTCATGATGTACAACATCGTTTGTTAGCCGAAAAAAGAGTGTAGTGTCTCGTGGTGCAGAGAATACCGATAGCAGTTCACCGTCAATAAAGAGGTTAAAGTAGTTTTTCTCTCCTCCTTCAATGTTTATTCCTATCTGATTGCCGGTAAAGATGCATCCAATGGATACTCCAGGCCAGTCGAAGCGAACCTCGGTGGGGTTACTCCTGTCCACACGGCCTACATAGTGGATAGCCGGATGGGTAGGGGGAATTATTTCGATTGCGAGACAGTTGACTGCCAACACAAAGAGTGTCAGCAGGACCAACAGTCGGTTGTTTTTAATTTTCATCGTTTTCCTTTTTTGAGCCAGAAACGTTCAATCTCTTCGAGCGACTTACCGGCAGTCTCCGGCATCATCTTCCAAACAATCAGCATATAGGGGATACACATGAAGGCGAATAGAAAGAATGTACCTGCAGGTGTGGCATTTTCCAGCAACCAAGGAGTGAGCTGTCCAATCAAGTAAGTTCCAATCCAAAGCGATAGTCCGGCAATTGACATGGCCAATCCGCGTATCTTTGTTGGGTACATCTCTGAGAGGAAGACAAAGATTACGGCACTGATAGAACCGGCCGTGAAGAATATGTAGGCTAGGAAGCAACCCAACAGGAAGAGACTGCTCATGCCCCATGCTTCGCCCTTGAGAAAATAGAGGCCGATGAGGATGAGACTGACAATCATGCCACTCACACCGGTATAAACCAATTTCTTGCGCCCTACTTTGTCGATGATGAGGAGTGCCAACACAGTCGTGCCCATGTTCACAAGACCGATGAGCGACTGATAAAAGAGCGAATCTCCGCTTGAGAGACCGCTGGTTTCGAAAATGGAAGGGCCGTAATAGAGAACAGCATTCACACCCATGAACTGTCCCAGTATAGCAATGGCGCAACCTATTAGTACGGCACGGAAAATACCGGGTGTGAAAAGTAACTTGGTGTCTGATTGCCCTTCTGTGTAGAGCATGGCACGGGTGTCGTTGATCTGACTGCTCACCACATTTTTATCTCTGTAGATCTTGCCAAAGATGAGGGTGGCATCTGCTTCACGACTCCGGACGATGAGCCAACGAGGACTTTCGGGAATGAAGAAGATCACAATAAAAAAGAGCAATGCCGGGAGGGTTTCAGCACCCAACATACCTCTCCAAACTTCGGTCGCAAAGATTTTTGTTAGCAAAGCATTCGATGATCCAAAGCTGGAAGATTGTTCCAGTAAGTAGTAGTTTGTTAGGTAAGCGCCTAAAAAGCCGACAGTTACAGCCAACTGGTAGAGTGAAACCATTCGTCCTCTGTGTGTGGCAGGTGAGACTTCAGAGATATAGAGTGGACAGACAATAGAGACAATACCAATACCAATTCCACCGATGATGCGGTAAATAACCAGCTGGTCAAGATTAGCCGAGATAGCACATCCTGCAGCCGACATGGTGAAGAGAATGGCCGAGAGGATCATGGTCTTTTTTCTACCCAACTTGTCACTGAGTGCACCGGCAAAAATTACTCCTGCAATGGAGCCTACTAATGCACATCCCACATACCAACCACTTTGTAGGGTGGTGAGATTGAATTGTAAAGTCACCCTTGAAACGGTACCGGAGATCACAGCGGTATCGTACCCAAATAGAAAGCCTCCCAGGGCTGCAACCACAGACAAAAAAGAGACATAAAGAATGTTGTTCGATTTTTGCATTGTACCAGTATACTTATAGGTTAAAATACTCTTTGTAGCGGTTGTAGAGGTGACCTGCTTGTATGTAGGCCGATTGGGGACTCATGAAGTGTGAGAACTCAAAGGTTATTGCCTTCACATAGTTAGCCCGTTTAGCGGCCTCAAGTTTGAGGCGCAGTTTGTCGAACTTTATGGGGAGGAACTTGATTGGCATATCTCGGTCGAAGGTCTCTGCATTGGTCCAACATTCCATGCCATATCGGTCTGCCAACTTCTTGTTTACTTCAAAGAAGGCATCCAGCTCGTTGTAGTCGATGTGTCCATCCTGGAAGGCAACAGCATCAACTACCTCGTGGATACCGGCAAAAATCTCATCCCACTCCTTCTCATGCTGTTGCACAGAAACAGCCTCCTCTTTCGAGAGTGTTCCGCCACTTGCAGCAACTGCTTTCTTGCCGTCAATCCAAGGAGAAATGAAGGTGGGCAGTCCACCCGATACATCCTTACATTGTTTGCCCATCGCATAAAAGGCTCCGATAGCGCCTTTGGTAGCGCGACTGATTTCACCGCTTACATACCATCCGCCGAAGCTCTTGTACTTTTCTCCATAGTTTTTCCACACTTCATCGATCACAAATTTATTGTCCTCGATTTCGTAGCTCATGTCTCCGGTTGCCCAGTAGTGACCTGAATCATAGAGTCCGAAATAAAACTTCATACCATGCTTATCGGCCAGGCGGAGGAACATATCAAGTAGATCGACAGAAGGCATATAGCAACCTTTACCAAGAAGGTACTTGGAAGGATAAGTTATAAACTTCTTGTAACCTGAGCGTATCATGATCACTGTGTCGATACCAATAGCCTTCATGTATTGGAAATCAAGATCCCATTCTGCTTCACCCCAGTTCTGGTGAGGGATATCGTGTGAGATCTCATCGAGGAAAGCGCCGGTGATCTGTAATCCGTTTTTCTTAGGGACGATCAATGTGCTTTGCAGAGATTCGTCTTTCCTTATCAGGTCTGATGATTTGGAGGAAACATGTTGATTGGAGTTTCCGGCACAGGCTGCCAATCCGGAGGTGGCGGCGATGGAAGCGCTAGCGAGTGCGGCCTTCCTGATAAAATCGCGGCGGTTGTTCTTTTCTGTTTGCATATCGGTCGATGTGATGATTGTTATTGTGGTATAAATTTAGTTGTTTATATTCAGCGTTCGATGGTTTCCTTGTAAATGTTACCAAAAGGATCTGTGGCGATAATGGTTAATTTGGAGTCGCTCTTTAGGGGTGTAGCGCGAAAGAGATGATCGGTCAGTTCGGGTGCAATCCAACTGAACTCAAGTCTTTCCTTGTTACTGTATGCTTTTTCCACTTTGGGATCGTGACCTTCGAAACGAGTCATCTCGCCCATGTCTACGCCATCTTCCTGCCATTTAACATTCCAGTTGTTATAACTCTTTTTTAACGCAATCATATCGTCAACCACCTTCGCATAATGAACGAAGTTTTCCTCCTTGTGAAATTGTGGGTCAGAGCTTACCAACAACAACTGTTTGGTATCGTCCAGCGGATTCTTTCGTAGAGAGAAATCATATTCTTCCCGCGTAAACTCTATCGGAATAAAAAAGCGTGGCACCATATTCTCCTCCGCCGGCAGGTAACCTGCCGGGGTGGAGATGTAGATGAATCTGGCATTCAGGTCTGGAGTTAGCTTGAAGTTTCCCTCATGATCTGTTATAACACAATGGTAGCCATCTGTGACCACCACGTTGGGTAAACCTTCTCCCTCGGAAGTCACTTTCCATTTTATTGTTGAAGCTGTTGCGCCACTCAAGTGGCACAAAAGTAAAAGGGTTAGCAGCGCGGGAGGTAACCTGAAAGAGAGATTTTTGCGAGAAACAGATTGAACAGGATATTGCTTGTACATTGTTTTATTCACTTATAGCCCCACCTTCGCGCATTCCTTTCTCAACATAATACCACATATCTTTTGTGATGATGTGGACAATATCGAAGATCATTAATCCGTCGGAGGTGGCAAGGTTCATCTTGATAGACTCGGTAAGTCCTTCCGGATTGTCGTAGAACTGATCGGCCAGAATACCACCATAAAACTTATTTCCGTTGAGGATAGTCTTAAGATTCTTGTTCGATCCTTCAACACAGTACCAGATACTCTTTTGCCCCCACATATCGGTTTCGTTCTTCACTTCAGGGTTCTCTTTCTGATAGTCTTCAATGGTGATGGTGGTATAGTAGTTACCCACAGTGTAGAGGTCGAGCAACTCGGCATATCCATACTCTTTATATTGGGGTGATGCCCAGTCGTAGTCGACCGATGGATCATAATTCTTACTGGCGAAGTTTACACCTACCTCGAAATAGGAAGGGTACCATGCGCCCGTATAGGTCCCGAAGGTGATCTCAGGGTTTACCTCCTTAATCACTTCCCTTGCTTTTGCCATAAATTTATAGATCACAGATGCCCGCCACTCGAACCACTGAAGGAAATACTGGCCTCGTTCTGGATAGAAGTTACCTAGCTCATCTTTCTTCCAACGATAGATATCATCCGGGAATACATCCAATTTCTTGCCAAGATATTCTTCAAACTTTTGACGCGACAGTTCCGAGAAGTCAGCTGTGAATCCGTCGTAACGAACCCTGTCGAGGATAATGCCATCCAGCTTCGGATATTTTGTCACAATCTCCCGGAAGATGTTCAGAATATATTCTTGGTACTCTTCATTGACCGGATTGACCATGGCAGAGTATTTGTTTTTCTGCTCAGTAATGGGGATAAATTGAACCTCTTCACTAGGAGGGTAGACGATTGTTGCCCAATCGGATTTACCTCCTTCATAGATTGGACCTTCATCTGTGTAATTGTGACCTGCAACAAAGGTGTTAAGCGACACTTGTGCCTTCAAACCAAGGTTATGTGCCTTTTCAATGTAGTAACCGAGATAGTCGAATGTGTAGATAATTTCTTTTCCTTTCCATTCAGTAAGCAAAGGGGCATACTCACTTTCATAGAGGAGATGACCAGAGATGGGACGCATATCAACAACTATATCGGTGAATCCAAGATCTTTCAATTTTTCCAAATAGAAGTCGATGGTGTCTTTGTTGTTGAAGCGTTCGATGTTGGCAGTAGCATCAATCCACATGAGCTTGGGTGCTACTTCTGTTGGTTCACTTTTGCTACTCTTTGTGCAAGAAAAGAGTCCAGCAACAATAAAGAGGGATAATATGAGTTTTGTAATGGTGTTCATTTTCTTAACTAGTAATCAATTTGTTTATTCTGTTGATAGTCCACATTTCATAGTGGAGTGATGTATTATTTTTTCCCGATGGCGATTTCGATACCCTGTTTAGCATATTGCCATTGATTGGCCATCTTCAGGTGAATCATGTCGAACAGAAAATATCCGTCGCACTCATCCATACAAGCTTTCACTGAGTTTACGATTGCCTGGTTCTCTTGTTCCTGGGTGGCTTTATTGTCAGTATCCCAGTTACCCACATCGGGACCGCTTGAAACGATTGGAGTATCTTTTATCTTATCTTTGGCTAGTCGCGAGAAGCCCTGCATGGTCCATTCTGAGATTCCATAGACTTGTAAGGGAGAAGCATAGGCACCAATCAGCATCTGGTCCATCAGTTCTGCATAGCCATAATCTTTGTATTTGGCTGTTGCCCACTTATAATAAAGGCTTGTGTTGTAACGATTGCTGGCCCAGTTAACACCCACTTCGTAGTAGGTTGAATACCAACCACCCACATAGACCCCAAACTGTATATTTGGGTTGACAGACTTCACGGCAGCACGTGCTTTTTCCATAAAGTCATGTATAACCTTTGCCCTGAACTCGAGCCATTTGGTGAAGTAAGTAGGATAAGTAGTTAGTGCCATTACCTGTTGCATGGTGGCACCTACAGGAACAATGTCGCCCGGAAAGTTATTAATTTTCACATTTCCAAGATAACTTTCAAACTGTTTACGTGTCTCTTCAGAAAAGTCGGACTGCATACCATCGAACCGTCCCCTATCGAGAATGATTCCATCAAGGTCATACTTAGCTAGGTCTTTCAGGAGATCACATAGGTAGGTTTGTACCTGCTCATTGGCCGGGTTGAAGAACTTGGTACCTCCACCGGCATCCATTGTGTTGGTGATGCCATATGAGAGATTCTCTGAAGTTGCCCAGGATTTCTTCGATGCGTCGCGATAGAGGAGACCTTGGCTCCCAAGACCGCTGCTATGCCCACCCACCATAGTGTTGAATCCGGCATGTACTTTCAGATCGAGCTTGCGACCCTCATCAATAAAAGCCTGTAGGTAGTCCCATGTGGCTGTTCGTTCTACTTTGGAGTAAACCCCATTTACCCATGCTCCGAGCCACTGCACTTTGGCTGATCCCGGTACAGATGATTGATAGAGGATGTCGCCATTGGTAGGACGGATATCCACGACGATATCGGTAAATCCGGCATCCTTGGCCAGTTTCAAATCACGTGCAATTTTTGATTTGTCATTGGCAAAATCGGGGAAGTTAGCTGCCGCATCGATCCAAATATAACGGGGTTTCTCAACATTCTCCTTGGGCGGATCTGGAAACTCATATCCTGGATCCGGATTGTCCTCTCCACTGCAGGCAAAAGATAGGAAAAGCCAGCTGAAAAGCAGGAATGAGGTCGTAATTGCATGAAAAAGAGTTTTTTTACTTGTCATATGATGTATCATTGTGATGAATAATGAAAATGATTTCTCATCCATTTATCATGTAGATGAGATGGTTGAGTCTTTGTAAATGATGACTCGCTCGATGTATATCTTATGGCCGGTTGAGGCCTCTTTCTTTTTGTCTAAAACCACAATTCTTAAAGTGTGGTCCCCTTCGGTCAGGTCCATCTTGTGAATGATGTGTTGTCTGTTGCCGTTCCATTTTCCAGCTTCAGTACGATGGTAACAGTTGAACTCTCTGAAGGGTTCTCCATCGATATATGCCATGGCTGTTCCTCCGTCAGTTTGATAACTGCCCAGTACAGATATGCCAGATCCACTGAAGGCTATCTCAAAACTATCACCCGGTGTGGTAGAAACCTTATAGAGGTCATTATCTCCCTCACCATATCTAAAATCTACCCAATTGCCTTCCAATTTAAACTTTTCTGAGTCACTCATTTGAATGAAATATGACATTGACATGTCGGGGAAGGCTTGTTCCAACTGGCCTGCGAATTGAATGGTTTGCAATTTCACATGGTAGAGATCATCTTGCAGTTTCCCCCCGTTTGCCAGTATATTATCCTCCGCAAAAGATTGAGTAAGTGATACAGCTTTGTTGAACGAAATATCTGTGTATAAAAAAGCTTTGTCGGCAATTATTGGGATGTGCGATGTAAGCTTTTCATCGATTGCTTCGTATCCTTGGATAATTCCCAGCACTGCTGCAGCATTTGCCGCGTTGCAATCGGTATCCTGTCCACATCGAATAGCAATATCAATGGTTTTCTCCATATCATTCTCACCATATAGCAATCCCATTGCGATATAAGCACCGTTGATTGTAGCATCTATATTGAAGGGGTGGTAGGGCACACATAGGTCCGATTCACCCCACTTATCCTGTACCATTTGCCATGTTCTTCGCCAATTTACCGAATCCTGATTGTAACCATCTATCACTGTTTGAATTGCTTTGGCGTATTGACTCTCACGTGGTATTGCCTGTAATGCTTTACGTACAACCACCTTTGCATCCTTTTCAAAGAAAGCCAGTGTTTGCATAGCCGACACATACATACCTCCGTAGAGTCCATCACCATAGGCCATTATCCGTCCCACGCTGTCTGCCATTATAGCTGCAGATTGCGGCAATCCGGGATGAATGAAGCCTATAAAGTCCGATTCAATTTGAAAATCGATGTCATTTGCATGCATATTATAGGCTGGAGCTCCAGATAGAGGAGGCATGATTCCATCGAAAAAGTTCTTTCTAGCCTGCAGGTTTGCATGACACAAGTTAAATTCCGCATTGGCAAAATCCTCTGCCAGTTTGGATACAGGTGTTTGCAAGCCTTGGTTTTTCTCCATTGTGCTCATGAAAGTAAGTTGACCGTATAGGTCATCTTCGAGCAAGGCTCGTTCTATCATTTCGGGGTACCATGTAATTGAGTCTTCATAGGTGACACCGGCGGCTTTGAATTCCATGCCGATTCCTTTCATTACGCCAATCATTTTTCCGGCCCAGGCTCCCTTTATTTTATCATTCAGCTCTGATTTGGATATGGTCGCAATGGATTCCTTCTCATCAGAGCAGGAGAGTAGGCTGACTAATATCCATAGAATTGGTAAAACAATGATACCTCTTTTCATTCTTGATTATTGTTTTGGCATTCATAATATTCACTATGGTGGTTTACCTATTCCAGCATAGTTTGTAATGAATTAAGCCAGTTGAAAAAAGTTGTCCAGGCTTTGCATGCAACTAAATCAAAGTCGGTACCAAAGGTAACACAAATCTTCTTTTTAAGCAGGTACAAAACCCGGACAACGAACTCATACGGTTAGTCTAAACCTCATTTTACATGTCGATACAGTCGTATTGCACGCAGACAACACATCCGTTGGTAAACATGAAATAGAGATACATATAATATCCGTCATTTGAAACCTTCAGGATAACATCACCGGTTCCGTTAGTATTGGTACCACCATTATCCTTACCACCATAGGTGCCGATAGGTGTTGTCCAGATTGGTTCTGTGAAAGTACTTACAGCTGTAGCATCGTGTAGATAAACTTTATCGTCACTACCCCAAGTGAAGGAGTTGATTGAGATGTTTGCTGCGTATGGAGTGTTGTTGAATACAACGTAATCAGTTGCATTCTGAATCCAGTTAGAGCTAATTTCCGGCCCTGTAGCTTTTACAGTGTTCGTTTTACCATCTACCCAAGCAAATTTATAGGGTCCTGCATAGCAAGAAACAAAGTAGTCACCAGTTGGGTCGCTTGGGTCGGTTGCTACTACGTCGGCATTGTTCCACCATGCTCCGTTAATACCATTGATTGCCACAATCGTAGGTGTTTGAGAGAGTAGGACTCCATCCTTCACCTGCCAACGTGCAAAACTACGTGCATCACCCATCAGTGCAGCAGTAATAATAGCATCACCGTCTAGATTACCTTTGATTGATAACTTACGTCCTATTCCACTTGCAGGGCTGTTGGTCCAGTCGATGTATACCTCAGGAGATGCGTTAACGCCTTTAAATCTCCATACTTTATACGTACCATCATTAGGAGCCAAATTGCTGATTAATATGTTGTCTGCATCATCGGCAGTAGCGAAAAAGTTCCGGAGGTTTCCAACAATTGATCCCATATTAGGCATTGTGCCAACGTTAGCGCCCGTCTTTCTATCGAGCAGCATACCCGGTTCGTTACGTGTGTTCAACACCACATAGTCTTTCGTCACTGCAATACTTGTAGTATTGTGAAGAGTAGCAATACCTAAGTCAGATTGTAGTTTCTTGCTCCAAAGAATTTTTGCACTTCCATTTCGCATACCCCGATCAACTTTATTGGGCACATCTTTCCGCACAGTATAGACAGTCTTAGTCACACCATTTTGGGCAGTGACAGTTAAAGTTAACTCTTCGTCGTAATTCAGTGCAGTCTGCGTTGGGTCGGGACTGATTGTCGCTCCATGTGAGATGCTCACTTCTGCCAATACATTTCCAATCTCTTCAATTGAGATGATCGATATTGTCTTGTTTGCATCGTCAATTATACCAGATAAGCCTAGGCTATTAATGCTAAAGTCCGTAATTCTTGCTTCAGCACTTTTACGAATCTCAGCCACAACTTTGTAGTCTTTTTTCGTTTTAGCCTGGTCTGTAACGGTGATAATATTCTCTTTTGTCAGGTCCATATAGAGCAATGCTGGAGTAATTGTTACGTTATCATCCAGATTTGCTTCAATTCTCACTTTCTTTAATGCATCCATCGTCAGCACATTGTTGGATGTGCGTGGATAATTGTAAGGGAACACAATGGTAATAATTCCTTGCTCGTAGTCAATTTCGCTCGAAAAACTGTTTTCAGAGCTTTGATCTCCATAGAAGGAAGCAGTCAGACTGTTGATTCCATAGCGAGAAATTGAAGGCGTGAGATCTTCCACCTGCTGACATCCGCTAAGAATGATCACCAATGCAGTCAGTGTCGCTAGGATTGAATATATTTTTTTCATACTGTTCTTAGTTTTTTTTATTTCCAACTATCATATTGTTCAATCAGTGAGTTGTTTGCCAACTCTGCATCGGGGATTGGAAGAATGTAGTTTTTCGCAGAGAACTTACGATCTTGATAATCTACATCAATATATTCATAGTTGTCACCCACAATTTTGAATCCATGTGCACGTGTATCGGTATATTCGATGTGTGCCAACTTCCATCTTCTCATGTCCCAGAAAAGATGACCCTCGTATGCCAATTCCACTTTACGTTCGTTTCTGTAGTCTTCAAACCATTCATTGCCAGATGAGTTTTTAGCAGGAAGACCTACACGAGCACGTACTTGGTTCATAGCATCTCTTGCTTCGCTCATTTTATTGAGACGAAATGCTGCTTCTGCCTTATTAAGCAATACTTCTGCGTAGCGGATTTCTACCCAGCTCTGGGTGCTTGGTCTACCCTTCACATCGGTTAGTGATTCATCCAACAGTTTTTTCAGATAATAACCTGTAGTGGTATGTCCATAGGTATATGGTTGCTCTCTGTATGCCATGAAGGTACCATTGGTGCCATTCACTGAGTTCTGCATCACTTTTCCTTTCCAAGTGCTTCCCGGATAAATTACAGTCGCTTTGAAACGTGGCTCCAGATCTTCGTAGGGTGGTCGTGTAGCTGTGGCGATATGATATGGAGTCCAGTCCATTTTTGTGCCGTCTTTCTTTTCATAGCTTTCCACCATTTCTTGTGTAGGAGTACCTAACCCTCCAAATTCATATCCATCACTCAAGGGCACATAATCTTTATCGAATGCATGGTTTGGTCCTAGGATATTGTATTTGAACTCAAGTATTGTTTCCTTGTTGCTACCCTTCCAAGCTTGCTCATAGTCGCTTACCAGTTCAAATTTTCCTGATTTTACAACAGCATCTGCAGCGTCATAAGCCGACTGCCATCGTTCTGCAAAAAGCATCGCTCTCGATTTAAAAGCCAAGGCTGCATATTTGGTCAATCTTCCTTGATCTTGCCCTGTCCATGACTCTGGAAGGTTTGCGATAGCAAAATCGATGTCGCTTTCAACCTGATCCCATGTAGCTTCATTTGAGCTGCGAGCTTTATCCTTTTCCATCTCAGCCAGTGAAGTGTAAATGATCACCCCGTCGTGGCGTCTTGCCAGTTGGAAATATATGAATGAACGGAAGAACAATATCTGTGCTTTCCACTTTGTGTTCTGCTCTTCAGAGAACTTTCCATATTTTTCCATGGAGTCAAGGAATTCATTCATTCTGCGAATCTTGTTGTAGGCATCGCTCCAAACGCTGTAGAATCCACCTGTAGCAGAAGTAATCAAGCTTGGATCAAACACATAGTTGTTTGGATGACCTGCTTTGTGGCCTGCTGCATAAGAACCATATTTGAAGGTATTGGTAAAGCTTTCAGACAAGTTGCCACTTGCTTGTGCCGATCCAAACTGACCATATTGGTTCAGATATGTATAAAAACCATTTACGTAGAGGTTTACGCTCGACTCATCCTCCCATATCACTTTGTCGGTCAGTTTATCTGTAGGAGTTAGGTCCAGCCAATCCGAGCAACTGCTGAAAATGATCACAGCAGTGGTCAAGAGTAATGTCCGTATTATTTTTTTCATTTTCTGTCAGTTTTGAGTGATTATAATGAGAAGTTAAGCCCAAATGAAAGGGTTTTCTGCTGTGGATAGTAACCGTTGTTTACTCCCGGTTGTTCTGGGTCGATGTTATACTTGGTCAGTTCGCTGAATGTAAAAAGGTTTGATCCTTCTACGAAGAGTCTGAGTTTATCTACACCAGCTTTACGTGTGATAGCACCCGGTATGGTGTAACCCAACTGGAATGATTTCACGCGAAGATAGTTTCCGTTTCTATACCAGAAAGTTGAAGAGTAGGCGTTGTTTGTGCTGACCGTAACCATTGAAAGACGTGGAAATTCAGCATTTGTATGTTCTGGTGTCCAAGAGTTCTCAGGTAAGAACTTTGGAGAGTTTCCTCCATGATAGAAGACCTTTGTGAAGGCGGTGTTATCCATTACACCTTCCGATCCTGATGAGGTGTATACACCGGTTAACGCAACTGTACGTCCCAGGCCTGATTGCAACAGTACATCGAAGTCGAAACCTTTCCAGTC
>DBQD01000014.1:24026-32154 GCA_002305715.1 Proteiniphilum sp. UBA1403
AGTCCTTCAGCAATGAAACCGAGCTGAGCCCCTACTTCCTTACCAGTAAGTTTACGATAATCGGGTGTATTTTCAGAGTCGCCTGCATAGTATAACCATCTGCGTTTAGCAAGAGTTCCAATCCATTTTACACCATAACGGAAGTCTCCAATTTTATTGTTGTGTGTAATAGTGAAGTCAAAACCTTTGTAGTCAATTTTGTTAACATTGTCTGAGCTGAAATAGTAACCACCCATAGATGGAGGATAAGAACCACCTACACTCGCCAGCAAATCATACTGATATTTGTAGAACAGGTCCATTTCCACGCCGAGTAGTCCCTTCCATGCCATGAATTCCACACCGGCATTGTAGGTTATTGCTTTCGCCCAAGAGAGGTACGGATTTCCCAGTGTGCCAGAGTAGATCATACTTTGACTTTGTCCGTTCAATATCAAAGCATTGGAAGATATGGTCATCAGGTTCAAATATTGGAATGCACTCACTGCTGAAGTTGCTGTTTTTCCAATACCACCTCTAAGTTTGAGGTTATCAATCCAGTCAGCTTCAAAAAATTCCTCGTTATTCATTCTCCATCCAGCAGAGATAGCCGGCAGGTTAACCCATCTTGATCCGGCCATACCGCTGAAGAGGTAGCTACCATCACGACGAAGCGACGCCTCCAACAAATAGCGGTTATCGAAATCATAATTTAATCTTCCTACGAAACCGATCAGGCGTGATTGACCGCTACCACCGGAGATAGAGGGAACTTTCTCTTGCCCATTGCCAGTGGTGTTGGTGATCATGCTCAATTCATCTAAACTAAGAAAATTAAGACCGTAACCTGTTGCAGCAATTGTGTTGGAGAAGCCATTACGTGTTTCTGCAAGACCGAAGAGATTGATTTTATGTTTGTCGAACTGACGGTCGAAGGTAAAGCTCGACTGTGTAACCACGTTTGTCGAACTATATGCACTCTCAGACAGAGAGGTGTTTCCGGAGTTATTTTTGAATGAGGTGTAGCTGATAGACTCTGTTGTGCTTGATGGCAATGCTGCCAATCTTGTTTCGTAGGGTATCATCAGTACCTTATTGAACTGGAAGAATTTGTCATATGCACCCATGAATTTCAAGCTTAAACCTTCCAACCAGGGTACATCATAGTTCAGTGAGAAGTTAGTTTGAATAGTTGTGTTCTTCGGACGATTGTATCCCGATTCATAGATTGCAGCGATGGGGCTCACAGGTGAGGAGTTGGTTGGAGTTGAAGTATAATACTCTTTGCCATCAACACCTGTGGTTTTAATAGGAATATAGGGAACGGCACGAACAGCCTGTTGTGGAATATTGTGCCAATCGTTCGGGTCTGCTGAATAACTGGGGCGGTCATGTTCGTCGAGACGTCCTGCCACATTCACTACAAATGTAAGGCGATCGGTAATTTTAGCATCAACATTTGCTCTCATGTTGTAACGAGTGTAATTGAAATTATCTACGTTACCTTTTTGTTGGAAAGCACTCAATGAAGAGAAGAATTTCACCTTTTCTGTACCACCTGTAGCACTTACGTTGTGATTTTGGTTTGTACCAATACCGAATACTTCTTTATACCAGTTTGTATTTCCCCAGCCATCTACTCCTGCTTTCATTTTTTCAACCATCTCAGACGTAAATACTGGTGTGTCACCATCCATCTCTCTAGCTCTGTTGTACCAGTATGCATATCCCGGTGCATCGAGCCATTCAATTTGATTGGCGTTTTGGCTGATACCATAGTTTCCGTTGTAAGAGATGCCCAATTTACCATCCTTACCCCGTTTAGTAGTAACAATAACCACTGAAGTTGCATTCAACCCGTATACAGAGGCAGAGGTCGCATCCTTAAGGATAGAGATTGACTCAATTTCGTTGGGGTCAATTTCGTTGATGCTTCTGATTACGCCATCCACAATGTACGTTGCACCTTCACCACGAACAAGCAGAGAGGCACCATCTTGTCCCGGCTGTCCCGACTGTTGTAGCGAGGTAACACCAGCTACCCTGGCGCCCAACACGTTGGTCACACCCACAACCGGAGCTTTTATAAGCTCAGTATCAGACAAAGTTGAAACTGCTCCAGTCACGCTGGTTCTGCGTTGTGTTCCATAACCCACAACAATAACCTCATCCAGTAGTTCGGTATCCTGCTGCAATGTTACATTCACAAAGTTCCGCCCGTTAAGCGCAACTTCCTGTTCTTTGTAACCAACATATGAAAACACAAGTGTGCTGTTCGTTGAAGGAACCGATAAGTTGAACTCACCGTCAATATCTGTAACGGTACCCATCCGAGTATTCTTGAGTACGACGTTTACGCCAATCAGGGTTTCCCCTGTCGCATCCACTACCTTTCCTCTAACATTGACCTGCGCATAGGTGATCAGTGTTGAGAGAATGAAGAGCGCTAGAAACAAGCCCCGCAAGGAGCTGCTTCTCCACTTAATAGATCGGTTTTTGCTTTTCATTTGCTTTTGTTTTTGTAATTACTGTTTATTATTAGATGGTAAAATGTTCTCTATATCTATCGTAAAGAAATTTCGCTTGAGGGTATGTTGAGTTTGGACTCATAAAGTGTGAAAACTCAAAGGTGATTGCATCTTCCATACCTGCTTTTCTGGCTGCTTCCAATTTAAGTAACAGCTTTTCCCATTTAATAGGGAGGAAACGGATGGGCATATCCCGGTCGAATGATTCAATGTTTGTCCAGCATCTCATGTTATGGGCATCGGCCAACTTTTTATTCACTTCCAAATAGTCGGCCAACTCGTTATAGTTTACCTGTCCATCTTGAAATGCAAGTATGTCGATAGCTCCTTCTACATTCGTTAGAATCTCATCCCATTCCTTCTCGTGCTCCTGTACTGTGATTGCGGCATCGCCACTCATTACTTGGTCGGTCTTAACACCATGAATATACGGAGATACCAATGTGGTTAAATTACCCGATACCTGTTTGGCATGCTTTCCTACCTCTGCATATATCTTCGACATATTCTTCGTCCGTCTACTAATCTCCTGTGAGAGGTACCATCCTCTGAATGATGGATGATGTCCATATTTAGCCCAAACCTCATCTATTAGTTTCAAATTGAGGTCAATCTCTTTCTGAAATTTTCCTTCAATCCAATAGCGACCAGAGTCGTACATACCGAACATGAAGTTCATTTGGTGTTTATCAGCGAGCGTCAGGAACATCTCTGTCAGGTCGACGGGAGGATAATAAACATCCTCAGTTTTAAGTATTGATTCAAAAGGGGAGGCAATCCACCATCCCAATCCTGAACGAATCATCACAACGGTATTGATTCCGATTGCTTTCATCGCCTGAAAATCGCGATCCCACTCATGTACTCCCCAGTTTTGATGAGGAATATCCCAGCTCACTTCATCTAGAAATGTAGCATGTATGGGCATTCCCTTAAAAATGCCGGGAGTCTCAAATTGCTTGTTCGAAAGTAGGCCATCATTACTTGGCAGTTCTATCCCTTTTCCAGTGCTAAAATTCTCACCATGTAGAGATTGAGCTGCAATCACTCCGGCCGATCCCAGAACTGCATTTTTTATAAAATTTCTTCTGCTTCTCATTTTGCCAACGTCTCAGTTACCTTAGTGTTCAAATTGGTTTGTTTTTCTATTTTTTCCAAAATAGTCCAACATTGATACAATCCTCTGGGAACATGGAAGCAACCCTTCCACTTTCCACCCTTCAGATCGAGCAATACTTCACCCCGACGGTTGAGGTAGCCCCACCATTCCGGGAAGTCGGGATCTTTGAAATGATCCCATGTATACTTGTGTACTTTTTCAAACCAGTCGAGGCATTCCTTTGAACCGGTAAGTTGATAGCCTTTGAGTAAGGAAATCAACGTTTCAATGTGTACCCACCATAGTTTCTGATCCCATTCCAGTTGCTGTGGTGGAAATCCTTTCCGATCCAAGAAGTAGAATATGCCACCATATTTTTTATCCCAACCATATTCCAACGTCTTCAAGGTAGTTTCGATTGCTTTATCAATCAACTCAGGACGTTGTAATCTAACGCCAAGGTCCATGATAAACCACATAGCCTCAATCGCGTGACCAGGATTCATCAACCGTCCGTCGAATGAGTCTGATAAAGAACCATCCAGATTAAGGTTCTCCACAATCAGACCTCCCATTTCAGGGTGACGGAAGACTTCCATCACTTCGTGGATGCACTTGTTCATTACCTGCAACAGGAAGTCCTCATCCAAAAGATGCTCAATCTCCAGAGCCAAGTTGCAGAGAATCATCGGTAGAGAGAATCCCTTCAACGAGCGACCCTCCGGCGACACTTTGTTCCATTTCCCTTTTGGGTTATCCTGCTTGGAGAGAATAATTTCGAATGTTTTTTTTGCAATTTCCGCATACTCACTGTTTCCCGTTGCGAGGCTTAATTGGCCAAATGCCATAGTAGCGAAAGTGTACGAAAAGATGTTGTATGGTTCAATTAATGGCTTTCCTTCCCGAGTGAGAGAGAAGTACCAGTTATATTCCCCATCATGGCCATATTTTTTCAAAAATTCAGCCCCTTGTATGGCACAATCAAGCCACTCCTGTCGTTTTTCAACTTTGTTGTAGAGCATTGCGAAAAGCCATACTTCTCTTCCCTGTAACCAGATAAATTTATCGGTATCAAAAACATTGCCCTTTCTGTCGAGACAGCTGAAATAACCACCGTGTTCTTTATCTTGGGAGAAATTGAGCCAAAATGGGACCACATTGTCTAAAAGCTCGTTTCTATATTGAGCTAGTAGTGCATTGAGATTATTCATATATGATTTATTAATTTAAATAGCTACTTAATGGCGGCAATAATAAAATATTTTATTATAGGGCAAATTAATACCAAATAATTTATATATGCAAGGTATATAATAAAAATATTAATGAAATGTCTAATAAATAACAAAAATTAAGAATTAAATCTTAAAAAAACGAAGTTGCTGTAGTCAAGTTCCCTAAAACGATGGCACATCCGATAGAAAATGAAAATCTTAATTCATGCGGATCAGGATAATATCACTAATTATAGTGATTGACAAGCATAAAAAATTGATGTTTCTTTGCTTTTCATTACAAATCCAATAAAAACAGGACATGAAACAATTATTAATAGCATCTATTTTGCTATTTAGCAATATTTTTGTTACGTACTCTATGGGAAATAAACCCGCAAAGGAAGTAAATCCTCAAGATACATTAAAGGTGTATTACCTCGACGAGGTGGTTGTTCGTAGTTCCGTAAAGGAGACGAATAATCTAAAGAATCTACCTACCGCTGTGTCTGTGGTATCACCTCGGCAGTTGAAAGACAACCAGATTGAATCTCTTCCGGCGTTGAGTTCTTTTATTCCCAACTTCTTTATCCCGCAATATGGTTCCAAGGTATCTACCCCCATCTATATCCGCGGTATTGGTGCCCGTTTAGGGGCTCAGACAGTAAGTCTGTACGTAGATAATGTACCCAGTTTTAACCCCTCGGCATTCGACTTCGAATTCCAAGATATCCAACGTATAGAGGTATTGCGTGGAGCACAAGGTACACTCTATGGGCGTAATGCCATTGGTGGGATTGTTAATATGTACACTCTCTCACCGCTCACCTATCAAGGTACACGCCTTACATTGGGTGGAGGAAATTACGGTCAGTTCTCTGTAAACGGATCCAACTACAGCCAGTTGTCCAAAAATTTTGGAGTTTCTGTTAATGCATATTATAAGAAGGAGGATGGTTATTTCCTGAACAGCTACCTTAATGAAAAGGTCGATGACTCTGAGAATGCCGGTGGCAAGGTAAAGCTCGAGTGGCAGGTTAATCCCAATTTTAAAGCGCTCTTCTTTTCTCATTTCGATTATTTGTCGGGAGGTGCATTCCCATATATGCATGTGGATTCCATTTCTTCTCGTTTTAACGAACCCTCTTCGTACGACCGTCGCCTGTTCACGAACGGGTTATCGCTCAGTTGGAACAAAAATGGATACACCATCCACTCAACTACCGGATTTCAATATCTGAAAGATGATATGAAGATGGACCAAGATTACACCGAAAAATCGGTCTTTTCAATCAACCAGAAACAAGAGCAGCACTCTGTCAGTCAAGAGTTCACACTGAAGTCCAACACCGCAAAGAAGTACAGTTGGGTATGGGGTGCATTTGGTTTTTACGACCGTCGCGTTGTCGACACCCCTGTCGCCATTAAAGAGGATGGCATGGTAGCCATGCAGGGACATCTCGATGCTGTCATGCAACGGATGGGCGCTCCATTGCGAATTGTCTATGCCAATGACAGGATCGACCTCCCCGGTATCTATACAAAACCGTCTCGCGGACTAGCCCTTTTCCATCAGTCCACATTGTCTGATCTGTTTGGAGTGGAGGGCCTCTCTGCAACAGCCGGATTGCGACTCGACTATGAACATACCGGCATCGATTTCTCTACAGAAAGCAATGGTGGAGACGTGAATCTAGTATTCAATATACCAAACAGGCCCATGCCTCCCATGTTTGTTGAAGGAGACACGTTGTTAGAAGGAAGTTACAGCAAAGATTTCTGGAAAGTGCTTCCAAAGGTTGCCCTCAAATATGCTTTTTCCCCCACATCCACTATTTATGTATCTGCCTCGAAGGGATATAAAACAGGAGGTTACAATGAGCAGGCCTTCTCAAAAATACTGCAAAACGCGCTCTCAGCATCTATTATGAAGAACGCTATGAGTGGAATGCCTCCGGGAATGTTTCCTGGTGGTGCACCCGGCACCGGCAATAGTGGTGCTGAGACAACCTCATTGGAAGAACAACTTTCGTACGACCCCGAAACAAGCTGGACCTATGAGATGGGAGGTCGGTATGAATTGCTCAATAACAAGATGTCGATTAACTACGCACTTTTTTACTCACGTGTCAATAACATCCAAATCATTCAACTCGAGGATCAAGCTACCTCCGGTCGCACCGTGAAGAATGCCGGTACCTCAGAGAGCAAAGGATTTGAATTGAGTATGAAATACAGTCCCATTCGTAACCTTTCGTTATATGGTGACTACGGTTTTGCCGATGCTCGTTTTGTGGATTATGAAGCAGCTGAAGGCGTGGATTACTCCGGTAATTATATTCCGTTTGCGCCACAGCATACTCTGAGCCTGGGTGCCGGATATGTGCATCAATTTGGTTATGGTTCCTTTATAGAGCGACTGAATGCAAACGTTCAATACTCCGGTGTTGGAAGGATTTATTGGACAGAATCGAACAAGACAACGCCGGAAGCCAATGCCGAAGGGGTAGAGCTTTATCAACCTTTCTACGGACTGGTGAATGGAAGTATTGCAGCCGAAAAGGGGGAATTCTCTCTCGAGTTATGGGTGAAGAATCTGTTCAATACCGATTACAATTCCTTTTTATTTGAAGCATCAGACATGACCACCGGCAAAGTCAACCAGTTTGTACAGCGCGGATATCCCACACGAATGGGAGTCACCCTTCGTTACACGTTCAACAGATAAAACTCCGGCATCTCCAGCCTTACGGAGTAATCTTTCCAGTCATTATCAAGGCGGCAATAGTTGCCGAGCCGATCAATAAGACCACAATGACAGCCCATTCCCACCGTTTGGGCTGTTGTTTTTGTTCTCTTTTTGCCCTAATAAACAACAGTGAGCCAATGCCGTAGAAGAGGATGGACAGAAAAAGGTATCGAATGCCCACCGCATAGATCACATAAAGTGAGTAAAGTGAACCAAGCAGAGAAATCACAAGGTGTAGAAACGATTCTTTCTTTCGGAGACTAAGTGCCACCTTCACTGCGTAGAGCGACGAGAGCAGGTAGGGAATCAATATGAGTGTTGTGGCTATTGTGATGGCAACGAGGTAGGTCTCGTTAAGTCGTGGCGAAAGGATAGAGAGTAGAAAGAGTTGTGTAGAGCAATGGGTAAGAATCAGCACATTCACCGGTGTACCCTTTCGGTTCACCTTCTTGAAGATGCGAGGCAGGACCCCATCCTGCGCGGCAGCATTCAGCGTTTCTACCGATAGTAAAAACCAGGAGAGGCTGGCGCCCGATACCGAGACCATGATTCCCAATTT
>DBQD01000014.1:32297-78277 GCA_002305715.1 Proteiniphilum sp. UBA1403
GGTTCGCCTGTTGATGCAAGCCTACTGTGCCAGTCGGCCGTAAAGAAGAGGTCGCTCTGTACCAGTGAAACCCCCAAAAAGATAATCAAGACAATGGGGATAAGCTTTGCGACGGTCACAATAAAATTAAGGATTGCTCCCTCGCGGATGCCTGCCATCAGAATGGCAAAGTAGAACCATAACAGTACCGATCCGATGATAAAGGCAGTCATTGGAGAGAGAGCCCGGTCTCCCAGCAAGTCGTTCAATGTCTTGAAGAAGAGAGCAACATAGCTGATATTGCCTAGCCAGCCAACCGACCAATAACCCCAGGCCGAGTTGAAACCCATGTAATCGCCAAAACCTTCACGNNCCGCCAATGATCCACGTAATGAGGGTGCCTAGCGGGTTGGCCACTTGAATTAAATCTTTGGGAGAGTTGAAAATACCGGATCCAATCATGGAGCCGAGTGCCACAAAAACAAGTAGCGTCAAACCCAGTTTTTCCTCTTTTTTTGCCATTTTTTACGATAGAGTAAATGCCCGCGCTCCGAATAGTTGTCAACCAAATATCCAAATCAGCAACACAACGATAACCAATGACGGGAGCATATTCATGATGCGGAGCTTTTTGATTTCTAAAATGTTAATACCGAGACCTATCAGCAAAATACCACCAACGCTGGTTAGTCCGAGAATAATTTCACTGTCGAAGAAACCTCCTGCAATACCTGCCAAAAGTGTTAGCGAAGCCTGAAAAATAAATAGGGGTAATGCAGAAAAAANNAACGATTTGGTGTAGAGCAAGTCGGGCGAACCACCTGTTCCTTCTTGAATGGTTCCTAGGATGGTCATAGACCCCACACAAAAAAGGAGGAAAGCGGTGATGAGGCCCTCCGAGAACCTTTCACTACCGATGCGAAAACGTTGTTTCAGCCTGTTGCTCATTCGTTCGGTGCCTTTTTCCAGATCCCACCATTCTCCCAATAGAGAGCCAATGGCCAGGCTACTCACCACGATCAGTATTTTTTGCATCTCCACGGCCATGGACGCACCTATAGCCAATGTGAAAAGACCTACAGCTTGAAAATAAATGGTGGATATACGTTCCGGCATTCGCTTTTTAAGCAGCAGTCCAATCACTCCGCCACCCAATACCGCTACAGTATTTACAAGGGTTCCAATCATCATCTGTTGAAATAATTGGCAAAAATACCCAATAATTGTGAGATATAAATAGCGATGATGCCTTAAAGATTTGCAACAGTGAAAAAAGAACTGTTTTGGTACAAAATTCGTACCTTTGCGATACATCAAAATTTATAGAAATAGAATATGTACAATTGGTTTGAGTGTAAAATACGATATGATAAGATGCTGGAGACCGGCATCCAGAAAACAGTAACTGAACCTTATCTGGTTGACGCGCTGTCGTTCACCGAGGCAGAAGCCCGAATCATTGAAGAGATCAAACCCTTTATCTCGGGCGAGTTTACCGTCTCCGATATCAAACGGGTAAAATATACAGAATCCTTCTTCAACGAAACAGGCGACCGTTATTACAAGGCCAAGCTTTACTTTCTCACCCTCGATGAGAAAAGTGGCTCCGAAAAGAAAACAGCTATCAACATGCTGGTGCAAGCATCTGAATTGAAAGAAGCAGTAGAGATAGTAGAGGCGGAGATGAAAAAGACAATGATCGACTACTCCATTGCCGCCGTCAATGAAACACCAATTATGGATGTGTTCCCTTACACGGGAGGAAAAGCTACCGAAACCACAACATGAGCATTCAGGCACACATAGCGGAATTGCAGGAGATCATTCCTACAGGTGTGACCATGGTAGCGGTCTCCAAATTTCATCCCTCATCGATGATACAAGAAGCCTATGACTGCGGGCAACGTGTATTTGGCGAGAGTCGTGTACAGGAACTTCTTGTGAAACAGCAGGAGTTGCCCAACGATATTCAGTGGCATTTTATCGGCACCTTGCAGCGGAATAAAGTAAAGCAGATTGCACCCTTCATCTCCTTGATTCACAGCCTCGATAGTGAGAGGCTCATGCTGGAAATTGAGAAGCAGGGCGCAGCCTGCAGTCGGGTCATTCCTTGCTTGCTACAACTTCATGTAGCCCAGGAGGAGACCAAGTCGGGATTCACTCCCGATGAATGTCGAGCATTTCTGGAAAACGGCAGATGGCGGGAGTGCAACCATATTCAATTCTCCGGCATAATGGGAATGGCCACGTATACCAACGATGATGCACAAATTCGAAAAGAGTTCCAGCACTTGAAGTCACTTTTTGAGGAGTTTAAGGCAAAATATTTTGCAGATATAGCTGCTTTTAAGGAGATTTCGATGGGTATGTCGGGCGATTTTTCGTTGGCAATTGAGGAGGGAAGCACCATGATCCGATTGGGAACTGTGATCTTTGGGGAGCGATAACTGCTTTTTTATCGATAGCATATCGATATCATCGATTAAAATTTCTATTTTTGTTCATCATTTATATCGAAGAACATAAAACGCCCATGATTAATTTAGAAACAACGTTTGCAGGCATAAAGCTGAAGAACCCGCTTATAGCAGGGAGTAGCGGTCTGACCAATTCAATTCAAAAGATTAAGGAGCTGGAAGAAGCTGGTGTAGGTGCCATCGTATTAAAGTCGCTCTTTGAGGAGCAGATTGAAAATCATTCCGACAAGCTGTCGCAGTTGTCCGATTATCCCGAGGCAGCCGATTACATCAACACCTATATTAAGATGAATCATGTAGAGAAGTATCTCGATCTGATTCGTGCTGCTAAGGAGGCCTGTACGGTACCCATTGTAGCAAGTATCAACTGCTACAAATCGGCCCGTTGGGTAGATTTCGCCAAGACCATCCAAGATGCCGGTGCCGATGCGTTGGAACTAAATCTCTTCACTGTCAACGCCGGAGAATATAGCGACACCTACCTCGAGGAGACCTACGTGAATGTGGTCAGAGAACTCAAGAAAGTCGTTCATATTCCATTGGTGATCAAGATGGCGAAGAACATCAGCAATTTGCCCGGGCTGGTAGGTAAGCTCAAGGCGTTGGGCGCCAATGGGGTGGTGCTATTCAACCGCTTTTATCAGCTCGATATAGATATTAAGACGATGGAAATTACCTCGGGGCCGGTGTTTAGCACTCCTTCCGATTTTAGCGATACACTTCGTTGGACCGCCATTGTGTCGGGGAAGGTGCCCGATTTCGATATTGCCTGTTCCTATGGAGTACATAGCTGGGAAGATGTGATTAAAGGGATACTTGCCGGAGCCGGTGGAATTCAACTTTGCAGCATACTTTATGAACAGGGACCCGATGTGGTTGGTGATATACTCACCTTGGTGGAAGAGTGGATGTTACAAAACAACTACGATCACATTGATGCTTTCAAGGGTAAATTGAATTATGCAAATATTGAAAGCCCTTCTTTATACGAACGGGTTCAGTTTATGAAATATTTCTCCAACTATAAGTAGGTTATGAATATCCAACAACTTGAGTACATTATTGCAGTCGATAATTACCGCCATTTCTCCAAAGCTGCTGAAGCTTCTTTTGTTACCCAACCCACATTGAGTATGATGATTCAAAAGCTCGAGGAGGAGTTGGGCGTGAAGATCTTCGACCGCTCTCAGCTTCCTGTCCTCCCTACCGAAATAGGTAAACGAATAATTGATCAGGCGCGGGTGGCTGTGGCTCAGGTGAATCAGCTTAAAGAAATTGTGCAGGAAGAGAAGGGAATAGTGAAAGGTGTATTCCGATTGGGAATCATTCCAACCATCTCTCCCTATCTCATTCCCAAGCTCATGCAGGTGCACACTGAGAACAAATTCGATATACGCATTGTAATCTCAGAACTTACCACCGACCAAATATTGAAAGGGCTGTCGAACGATTCACTCGATGGCGGTATTCTGGCTACTCCGCTAAAGGAGCCAACAATAAAGGAATACCCAATCTACTATGAGCGCTTCTTTGCCTATATTTCACCAACAGAGAAGGCCATTTACGTCAAGAATTCAATTGATGAGAACGACCTCACCTCTTCAAAACTTTGGTTGCTCGATGAGGTTCACTGTTTCAGAACGCAAATATTGCATTTGTGTAACTTCAAGAAAAGAAGAGGGGGAAGTAACCAATCGATCTTTTCCTATGAAGCAGGCAGCATCGATACATTGATTAATATTGTGGATAAGAACGACGGGCTGACCGTTATTCCTGAAATGGCACTGAGCAATCTGAGTGAAGCCCAGATGAAGAATGTACGTCCATTTAAAAACAGTACACCAGTGCGGGAGGTAAGCCTGATTACACGGAAAGAGTATTTCCGGGAGCGACTGCTCTATATCCTGATCGATGAGGTGAAGATGGCTGTTCCGAAATCACTGCAAGACGAAGCCATGAAGAAATACGTGGTGCCGTTGTAGTGTTGCTTGTTTTTTGTTAACCTCCGTACCCTGAATAACCGTTTCATGATTTGGCATGCTAACATGTCAAACCATCAGGTTTTTATCGTCTTGGAAATTTGTAGTACCTTTGCGTCTGGAAAATTAGAAGTATGGACCCACTGTCGATTATTCAAAAATACTATACAGAAGGAACAAAGTTGTATGATATTTACCTCACCCATGTAACCCAGGTTACGGAGAAAGCACTTTCAATTGCCCAACGTCATCCAGAGCTTGCTGTGGATGTGCGCTTCATTGAGGAGGCAGGCATGCTGCACGATATAGGTATTTTTATGACCGATGCACCTCATATTGCTTGCAAAGGTACGTTCCCCTATATTTGTCACGGTTATCTGGGGCGTGAACTGCTCACCGCAGAGGGTTTTCCCAAACATGGACAGGTATGTGAACGACACACCGGTACCGGCCTGAGCCTGGAGACAATCATCAACCGCAAATTACCGATCCCTCATCGCGATATGCGACCGGTAAGTCTGGAGGAGAAAATAATCTGCTTTGCAGATAAGTTCTATTCTAAATCGCAACTTGATAAAGAGAAAACGGTCAAGAAAATCAGACAAAATCTTAGCAAACACGGCAAGCAACAGGTCGAGATATTCGACGAATGGTGCGAGTTATTTCTATAAACGACCTATTTTATAGTGAAATCAACATTTTTGGCAAACTATTTGTAGTGTCTTATTGAGTTAATGAAAAAATTATGACAAAGAAGAATAATCAGCATAACGATGCCCCGGAACGGGATGAGGAGTTGAACAAGGATGTAACGCCGGAGCAGGATGTGGCAACGGCTGAAGTAAAGGAAGACAAATTGTCAGACGAACCAAATCCGGATGATGTCTCGAAGCAGGTGGTAGAGCTGCAACAGAAATACGATGAACTAAATGATAGCTACCTTCGCTTGCACGCTGAATTCGATAACTTTCGCAAACGTACACTGAAAGAAAAAAGCGACCTCATTAAGAATGGAGGTGAACGGGTACTTATGGATGTCATCTCGTTGGTAGATGATTTCGAACGCGCCCTGGTCATTCTCAATGCGGCTGAAGATAAAGCCGCCATGCTGGAAGGAATGAATCTTATTTATGGTAAATTCACCAACTTCCTCACGCAACATGGTGTAAAAGAAATAGAGACCATTGGTCAACCTTTCGATGCAGACCGCTTCGAGGCAATAACAACAATCCCGGTACAGGATGAAGCACAAAAAGGTACAATTGTTGATTGTATCATGAAAGGATATTCTCTCAATGAGAAGATTATCCGTTTTCCAAAAGTAATAGTAGGAGAATAAAATGGCAACAAAAAGAGATTATTACGAAATTCTGGAAGTTGCCAAAACTGCATCTGCCGAAGAAATAAAGAAGGCTTACCGCAAGAAAGCCATTCAGTACCACCCCGATAAAAATCCGGGTGACAAAGAGGCCGAAGAGAAGTTTAAAGAAGCGGCTGAAGCGTACGAGGTGCTGAGCGATCCAAATAAACGTGCCCGTTACGACCAGTTTGGTCATGCCGGCGTGGGAGGAGCAGCTTCAAGCGGTGGCTTTGGCGGAGGTATGTCAATGGACGATATCTTTTCTCAGTTTGGAGATATCTTCGGAGGACATTTTGGCGGCTTTGGCGGCTTCGGAGGCTTTGGTGGAGGTCAGCGCGGACGAAGGGTGAACCGAGGATCCGACCTTCGCGTGAAGGTGAAGCTGAACTTAAAGGAGATCCTCAATGGTGTTGAAAAGAAGATCAAAGTAAAAAAATATGTTTCCTGTGCTCATTGTAGCGGCAATGGAGCTGAGAATGGTACTTCTCTTTCAACATGCCCAACCTGTAATGGATCGGGAGTAGTGACAAGGGTGACCAATACCATTCTGGGGCAAATGCAGACCTCTTCAACCTGTCCAACCTGCAACGGAGAAGGAAAATCAATTACCCGGAAATGTGTCCACTGTAACGGTGAAGGCATTGTGCGGGAAGAAGAGGTAATACCAATTCGTATACCTGCCGGTGTGGCCGAAGGAATGCAACTCTCCATGTCGGGAAAAGGTAATGCTGCCCGCCGGGGTGGCGTCAACGGAGATCTGTTGATCGTGATTGAGGAGGAGGAAGATCCAAACCTGATTCGCGATGAAAATGATGTGATCTATAACCTGTTTCTTAGTTTCCCCATGGCTGCATTGGGTGGAACGGTGGAAGTGCCCACCATTGATGGGGTAGCCAAGGTGAAGATTGAGCCCGGAACGCAACCAGGAAAGGTACTTCGCTTGCGCAATAAGGGGCTCCCATCGGTCAACTCCTATGGAAAAGGAGATGAACTGATCAATGTAAATGTCTATGTTCCGGAGAACATGACAGATAAAGAACGAAAGATGATGGAGGATTTGAAGAATTCAACAAACTTTGTTCCGTCTGCCTCGGCACGTAAGAGTGTATTTAATAAGTTCAAGAAAATGTTTGACTGATCTGCTTCATTGCACGCAGTTTCGATATAAATTGAGAGATGGCATCTGTTTTTAGATGCCATTTTTTATGCAAAAAAATAAATTAAAGAAATTTTTCCGTAATTCGATCTTTTATTCATTTTTAATTCTTTACTTTGCATAACAAAATACAATAAAAACAAAACCACACAGCTAAGTCTCTCAACTACTACAAATTGACGGATCTTCGCTGTTAATCTATTAACTAAAACCACTTTGTATGCAACGTAAACTTTTAATCAGGGATCTGACATTAAGAGACGGGCAACAGTCAGCATTCGCCACCCGTATGAACCAATCACAGGTAGACAGGGTATTGCCATTTTACAAGGATGCTAATTTTTATGCAATGGAAGTTTGGGGTGGAGCTGTCCCCGATTCTGTAATGCGTTTTCTGGGTGAGAATCCTTGGGACAGACTTAAAAAAGTGTACCAAGGTGTTGGTGGAGTGTCGCATTTGACCGCTTTGTCGAGAGGTAGAAACCTGTACGGGTATGCTCCCTATCCAGACGAAATTATCGATGGATTCTTTAAGCATGCTGTTTCCAACGGTCTTCATATCATGCGAATCTTTGATGCGTTGAACGATGTGGACAACATCCGCTCGAGTGTTAAGTCAATCAAGAAATATGGGGGTATGGCAGACTGTGCGGTATGCTATACCATTGATCCCAAATATGATGACGAGCCGACCTCGCAGTCAGAGAAAAAAGGTGGATTGTTTGCCCGCTTAATTGGAAAAAAAGAGGAAGTGAAACAAACAACGCACAAGCCTGTTTTCACGGATGCCTACTTTTTGTCGATTGCCAAGGAGATGGAGGCCATGGGGGCCGATATGATCACCATTAAAGATATGAGTGGTCTTATTCCACCTTCACGTGTGGCTGCCCTTGTGTCACTTTTTAAAAGAGAATTGAATGTTCCGGTCGATTTCCATACTCACTGTACTCCCGGCTATGGCTTGGGCTCTGTACTTACGGCCATTGTGAACGGTGTGGATGTGGTTGACACAAATATATGGTATTTCTCCGGAGGACCGGCTGCTCCCGCCATTGAGCTGATCTACCTCTTCTGCAAAAAGATGGGTATTGAGCTGGATGTAAATATGGAGGCGGTAGCAAAGATTAACGCTGAGCTGTTGAATATACGCAAAGAGTTGGCTTCGTATGATGCTGTGAAACAGTATCCCAAAGCGTTCAATCCGCTCACCGATGTGTTACCCGCTCATATCGATCGCCTCTTCGACGATGCAATTAATGCAGCCAANNGATGAGAAGGTAAAAAATGCTGAAGTGCCGGGTGGCATGTATACCAACATGGTGGCTCAATTGAAACAATTTAACGCGCTCGATATTCTGGAAGATGCCATGAAGCTGATTCCAAGCGTGCGACTCGATGCCGGTTTGCCACCCCTGGTAACTCCCACCAGTCAGATCGTTGGTGTGCAGGCGGTGAACTCCATCCTGAACTTGAAGAATGGACGCGACAAATATGCCAATCCTTCCAATCAGTTTGTAGCGTTGGTGAAAGGGGAATATGGTAAAACACCCGTTCCCGTGAAGCCGGAATTTCGTGAAAAGATCACAGGCTCTCCGGTGGAGGTCCCCTATGATACCTCTAAATATAAAAGACAGGAGAATCCGCTGTTGCCTGAATTTGGAAATGTGCAGCTTGCTCAGAATGAGGAAGAGGTACTGTTGCTGGAGTTGTTCCCAACAGTGGCTGGCAATTATTTAAAGAAAGTACGCGAGGAGGAATTCATTCGTCACCAAGCAGTCGAAGAGGTTGCCGCAGCCGGACAGCAACATGATGCGTCGGTTGCCGAAGAAGAAAAGGAACCCGAAGGAGTACTCGTCGTTAGCCCCATGCCTGGGACAGTGATGAATATTGTTGTGAAAGAGGGAGATGTGGTAAGTAGAGGTGCCAAGCTTTTTGTGCTGGAGTCAATGAAAATGGAGAATGACATCATCTCCGATCATGCCGGTAAAATTTGTAAGGTCTATGCAAATCCGGGTACAATGGTGCAAGAGGGCCAACCGGTGATGAAAATTATCCTGTAATATCCACGTTTTTATGGATAGGCTGTCTCAAAGAAACGTTTGAGACAGCTTTTTTTTTGCACATATGTTGACTTGCTCGGGTGCTTGAAACAGGACTGAAGTAGCTTTAAGGAGTGAAAATAATAGGGACTTTCTCCGATCCATCGTTGGTATATCCTTATATAAAATATAAGGTATATACGGAGGGGTTACAGAGGGACTACAGAGGGGTACCGAACGAGGTGCATTTTACGTATGGCGCTAGACTATACGCGAGATGCATTTTTTCTCTCAAGAGAAAATGAAATTGTCTGCCTCGGATAAAGTATCGATCTTCCCTACATCGAAAACCTGTTGATTGTTGGGAATGAATGCTGTGAGATTTGCCTTGTCGCATATCGAGAGATAGAAATCGATGGTCGAAAATTTCTCTTCAAATGATGCCATGTAGGAGAAAATTGCGGGGGAGAGTATTTGAATTCCCGAGAAGGCTGCATGCTGATAGTCGAATGGGTCGATACTGTAAATGGGCGATTTCACTTCACCCGTTTTTGTATTGATCCAACCCCTCAAGTGGTTGTCTGTATCGAACAACAGATAGCGTGATGTCTGCCGTATACTGCACAGAAGGGTTGCAATGGTGTTGTTTTTCAGATGAAAGTGATACAATTCCTGCAGGTCGATGTTGGATAAGATGTCTACATTGTGTACCAGAAACGGTTTGTTGTCGTCGAAAAACCAGGCTGCTTTTTTGATGCCTCCTCCAGTGTCCAGCAGCTGCTCTCGTTCATCGGAAAACTCAATCCGGATGTCGAAAGAGTTGTTCTCCTGTACAAAATCAATGATTTGCTGTCCGAAATGATGGATGTTGATGATGATTTCATTGAATCCGAATCGTTTCAGTTTTTCGATAATGTGTTGCAGCAAAGGCTTTCCCCCAACCGGCACCAATGCTTTGGGGATGGTGTCGGTCAGCGGCTTCAGGCGTGTGCCCATTCCGGCAGCAAAGATCATTGCTTTCATCGTTTCCGGAATTCTTGTTCAATGTTTTGCTCGCGGTGAATCAGTGATACCTTCACTCCAAACTTCTTGGAGATGTGCTCGGCAACATGCTGGGCAGCGTAGACCGACCGGTGTTGGCCGCCGGTACAGCCAAAGGAGATCATGAGGTTGGTGAAGTTGCGCTCAATATAGCGGGTCACGTGGCGGTCGACAAGGGGATAGATGCTCTCCAGAAAGGTTGTGATCTCGCCATCTTCTTCCAAGAACTTAATGACCGGCTCGTCGAGCCCGGTGACGTTGTTGTAGCGTTCATATTTTCCCGGGTTATTGATGGCGCGACAGTCAAATACATATCCTCCGCCATTACCGGAGAGGTCGTTCGGAATGCCCTTTTTATAGGCAAAGCTGTAGACACGTACCTCCAACTCTCTTTTGCGGGAGTCGGCAAACTGTTTTAACTCGGTCATCTCTCGTAATAACTTGCAGAGATAGGGATACTCACAGAAATCATCCTGAAGTAACTCTCGCAGGTTGTCAAGTGCAAAGGGTATGCTTTGGATGAAATGGGGCTTTTTCTCAAAATAGCCTCTGAAGCCGTAGGCTCCAAGTACTTGAAGTGTGCGGAAAAAGACAAACTGACGCAAACGACTGCGGAAGTGATGGGCATCGACCGACTGATATTTCTGCAAGGAAACAATATAGGTCTCAATCAGTTCATCTCGTAGTCCGGAGGGGAAGTTGGCCTTCGCTTGCCAGAGGAAGGAGGCTACATCGTAATAAACGGGTCCTTTTCGGCCTCCTTGAAAATCAATATAGTAAGGTTCACCCTGTACCACCATCACGTTGCGCGACTGAAAATCGCGGTACATGAATGTGTCGGTCTGTTCTTTCAACAGGTTATCTGCCAGTTTTTCAAAATCATTTTCCAGTAGATCTTCCCTGAAATCCAAACCGGTGGTTTTCAGAAAACTGTATTTGAAATAGTTGAGGTCCCACATGACAGAGCGGCGGTTGAACTCGGGCAAAGGATAGCACACGTTAAAGTTGAGGTTCTCAGCTCCTCTGTATTGGAAATCGGCCAACAGGGTGATGGTCTTGTGAAGAAGCTCTTTCTCTTCGTGGTCAAACACACCGGTCGTCCTGCCTCCTTTAATTAAATCAAACAGATGACTGTCACCCAGATCCTCTTGGAGGTAAAACATCTCGTCGCCTGATACAGCAACCAACTCGGGCACATTCAGGTGCTGGGCGCGGAAATGTTTTGCCAGATGGATGAAAGCGCGATTTTCGTCGCGTGACTCACCATGGACACCGATAAGCGATATGCCGTCTTGTTGAATGCGATAATATTTGCGGTTGGAACCCGAGGAGGGGAGTGCTTCCAGACTTGGATTTACTTTTCCTGTATGTTGTGTAAAGAGGGTGATGAGTTGTTGCATGTTGCAATTTTAGTTGTTTACAATGATTTGTCGCCTTACGGAGGATCCGATATTCTGTTGCGACCGTTCTACTGTTGCGAGGCACACACGATTCAATAAGTAGTATGTGGTAATTCAATTGCTGCAGGATTCATCCAGTTCTTTCAGCCAGAGGGCAACGGAAGCGTCGCTCGGCATGCGCCAGTCGCCACGGGGCGAAAGGTTTACAGAACCCACCTTGGGGCCGTCGGGCAGGCAGGAGCGTTTGAACTGCTGCGAGAAGAATCGTTTGTAGAAGACTCGCAACCATTTCTCAATTTCATCGGGTGTGTATTTACCCTGAAAAGCCTGACCGGCCAGGAAGAGAATGCGTTTGGGGCCGTCACCGTAGCGAAGCATGCGGTGCAGATAGAAATCGTGCAGCTCATAGGGACCGATAAAATGTTCTGTTTTTTGGGCAATGTTTCCCTCTTTGTCCGCGGGAAGGAGCTCGGGACTAAAAGGTGTGTCGAGCACGTCGTGCAGGATACTGAGAGCTGGTTCATCCATCTGGTTGTCGGCTATCCATTTTACTAGTCTGGCCACCAGTGTCTTGGGGATGCTTGCGTTGACGGCATACATCGACATGTGATCGCCATTGTAGGTTGCCCACCCCAAAGCGAGCTCCGACATGTTTCCGGTACCCACGACAAGCCCTCCTGTCTTATTCGCATAATCCATCAGAATCTGGGTGCGCTCCCGCGCTTGGCTGTTTTCGTAGGTGATGTCGTGCTGGTTGATGTCGTGCTCAATATCCTTGAGATGCTGGGTAACTGCTTCTGTAATGGGGATCTCCTTTATGGTGACGCCCACTGACTTCATCAGCTCAACGGCGTTGTTGCGAGTGCGGTTGGTGGTCCCAAATCCCGGCATGGTGATGCCGAAGATGTTTTCACGAGGCAGCCCTAGTATATCGAATGCATTGATGGTGACGAGGAGGGCCAAGGTGGAATCGAGACCACCCGAAATTCCGATGACGGCTGTGGTCACACCTGTATGTTGTAGTCGCTTCACCAACCCGTACGACTGTATATGAAATACTTCCGAGAGATATTCATTGGCTCGTTCTTCGGTAGGGATAAAGGGGTGGGGATTGAAGCTGCGATACAACTTATCGGGAGCAATTGAAGGGAGGAAACAGTCTACTTCCGTTACTATTCCGGCATCCTTTGTCAGGTAATTGGTGTTTTTTATCCGATCGTGACGAAGCGCATTGAGGTCGATATCGGCAATGATAAGCTCGCTTTCCAAAGAGAAACGTTTCGATTCAGCCAACAGTGATCCGTTCTCGGCAATGAGGCAGGCGCCGGAAAAGACCAAGTCGGTACTCGATTCGCCAACCCCTGCCGATGCATAAACATAGGCAGCGTTGCATCGAGCCGACTGTTGTAATACGAGCGACTTCCTATACTGGTGTTTGCCCACCAGCTCGTTACTGGCAGAGAGGTTGAACAGGATCTCCGCTCCCTGCAGAGCCAGTGTTGAAGAGGGCGGATTGGGTGTCCAGACATCTTCGCAGATCTCAATCGCAAAGGTGGCGAAGGAGGTATTGAAAATCATTCCTTCCGGTGCAATAGGTACTGTTTCATCGCCAATTTTAACCGAAGAAACAGGAATGTCGACAGCCGATGCAAACCATCTTTTTTCGTAATATTCACGGTCGTTGGGGATGTTCGTTTTGGGTACAATACCCATAATGCCTTCGGACGAAACAACGGCTGCCACATTAAAAAGACTGTTCTTAATGCGAAGGGGAAGTCCCACAATGGCAATGAGGGCGGGTTTAACTTGCATGAAGATGGCCAGTTCTTTCAGTGCATCAATCGCCTTGCGCTGTAATGCTTCTTGCAAGAAGAGATCGCCGCAGCTGTAGCCCGTGAGAGATAGTTCGGGAAAACAGACTATCTGAACACTCTCCCGCGAGGCATGCTCCAAGATCGATTTTATTTCTCCAATGTTGTAATCACAATCGGCTACCTTCAGTGCAGGTGAGGTAGCAGCCACGCGTATAAAGCCGTAATCTTTTAGTTCCATAATTCTTCTTTCAAAAGACATTCCTTATCAATATAAAGGACCCCATGCAGATGGTCCCATTCGTGCTGGAAAATAATCGCTGCAAAGTTGCCTCTCCTGCTAAATCCCTCTAGATGTTCCCGATGGAATTCACCCTTTTCATCCCAAAATTCAACATCTATCCAAGGATAGCGCTCGGAGTTACCACTCTTGTTGGGAATGGAGAGGCAGCCATCACGTTCAAAGCAGATTGTTTCTGTTGCGTGGCTTATTATGCGGGGATTAATCACAACCTGTACGGGACTCTCCGGCAGGTCGACGCGCATAAACAGAAAAACATTCTTCAGTACGCCCACTTGTGGTGCTGCAATGCCAACTCCTCCAGCCTGATCCATGGTGATGCGGAGACGGGAGATGAGTAGCTGCAGGGCTTCATCTTCCGCAATGGAGTCGGGGTTCAGGATATCGCTCGATGACATCCGCAAAATCAACGAGTCTACCGGGTCGGTTGTCTGCAGAATGCGGAACATGCTATCTTCGGCTCCGTTGCCGATGATCTCCAACTCTCTTTCGGTAAAGGAGGATGTGCGCTGTGAGAAACTTGCTGTAACCTGTAGTGACAGCAAAGTGAGTATGATGAAAAATTTATGTTTCATTCCTCTAAGGTGCTTTGTCTACAAAAATAAACAAATAATTTGGGAATGTTGCAAGAGAGGCAATTGAGCCTATTTAAATATAGATGGTTCGCATCTGCTTAAGGAGATTAGGCATGACAGTAACCAGGGCATTCATGGAGTCGTACACCAGCGAAGCGCCTGCCTCAATGAGGATGGAGTTGGGTAGGGGACCGGTATTGACGGCAATGGTGAAGATACCGGCTGCTGCGGCTGCTTCAATACCCAATGGTGCATTCTCTATTACGATGGCTTGGTTGGGCTTGAGGTCGCCTCCCTTCTGCAGTCCCATTATAAAGGGTTCGGGGTGGGGTTTGCCATGCACCACGTCGAATGCGGTGACCATGGTGGCAGGGGTGAAGATTCCCGGAAAGTTTGTGCCTAGCTTGTCGAGAAGGGAGGGTTGTCCGGAGCCGGTGACCAACACCGGGGTGAGTCCCTCTTTTTTGATATACTCCAGCATCTCTTTGGAGCCCGGTATGGTTGCACCGCTGTTGTACAACTGAAATAACTCTGTCTTGCGCGCATAAATCTCCTGCTCCTCCTCTTCGGTAGCATTCCGATGCAGGTTTCGCTGGAAGAGTATATCGATGGTTGATTTACCAACTCTTCCCTCGTGCATGTAAAACTCGTTCGGCTCGTGCTGTAGGTTGAACTCTTCCACCGTCTCCTGCCACGATCTGTCATGCGCAGGCATAGAGTCGTATAGCACCCCGTCCATGTCGAAAAGGACCGCTTTGAGATCGAAGTGCGTAAAATTATGTTGCTGCAAATAGGTGGTGATTATATGTTCCATTGAAGATTGTTGTAGGGTGATTAAATAATGAAAATCACCGGTTACCTGCAAGGCGACCGGTGACTCTATGGATTGTAACGCAATTAAATACGTTGTTTGATCGCTTTTGTTGCTTCTTCGTAACCTGGTTTCTCGAGTAGCGCAAACATATTTTTCTTATATGCTTCCACACCAGGTTGGTTGAATGGGTTGATTCCCAAAATGTAACCGCTGATGCCGCACGCCTTTTCAAAGAAGTAGATCAACTGTCCAATATATCGTTCCGACAACTCGGGAAGCTCAATAAGCAGGTTGGGCACTTTACCATCCACATGCGCAATGCGGGTACCCAGTTCGGCCATCTTGTTAACTTCATCCACACGTTTACCGTTCAGATAGTTTAATCCGTCTAGATCACTTTCGTCGTACGGTATTTGTACGGTATGAGTGGGTTTCTTCACCGAAATAACGGTTTCAAAGATGGAACGCTCGCCTTCCTGAATCCATTGTCCCATAGAGTGCAGGTCGGTAGTGAAATCCACGGCTGCGGGGAAGATACCCACATTGTCCTTTCCTTCGCTTTCGCCATAGAGCTGTTTCCACCATTCTGCTAAGAAGTGGAGCTTGGGATGGTAGTTTACCAGAATCTCTATTTTTTTACCTTGTTTATAGAGTAAGTTGCGAATCACTGCGTAGATGGCTGGCAGGTTGTAATCGAACGACACGTTGGGAGCTGTGGCCTTTTCAATTTCAACAGCGCCCTGTACCAGCTTGCTGATGTCGATACCTGCCACGGCAATTGGCAACAGTCCCACGGGGGTTAGTACTGAGTAGCGACCACCCACATTGTCAGGGATAACAAATGTTTTGTATCCTTCAATGGTGGCCAACGAACGGAGTGCACCCTTTGTTGCGTCGGTGATGGCTACAATGCGCTGACGAGCTTCTTCCTTGCCTACTTTACTTTCTAGCTGTTCTTTCAAAAGACGGAAGGCGATAGCCGGTTCGGTCGTTGTTCCCGATTTAGAGATGTTGATGATACCAAACTCTTTGTCTTTCAGCCAGTCCATTAGCTCATACAGGTAGTCCTCGCCAATGTTGTTACCGGCGTAAAGGATTACGGGATTCTTGCGTGATTGTCTCTCCTCGAGCCAGTCGAACGAGCTTGAAAGGGCATCGATTACTGCCCGGGCTCCTAGGTAGCTACCTCCAATACCTACTACCACTACGGCTTCGCAACGTGTGCGCAACACGGTAGCAGCATCTTCAATATCCTTGATTTCCTCTTCGGTAATGGAGGAGGGTAGATTAACCCATCCTAAAAAATCACTTCCTTCGCGTGAACCATTGTGCAATGCCTGATTGCAGGCTGTGGCAAGTGATGCTTGGTTCAGAATCTCCTGCTCAGTGAGAAAACCGAGCACCTCTCTGATGTGTAATTGAATGTTATCCATTTTTTAAGCTGTTATGTCGGGTGTATACATTTATTTCCTGATTCATTTAAAAATATTCAATCAGGTTGCTGATCGCATTCTGTGGTGGCAGCTTCTCATAGAGAACCTGATACACCATACGGGCTACTGGCATGTCTATTTGAAAACGACTATTGAGTTCATCGATACACTTTGCGCCATAATATCCTTCTGCAATCATCTCCATCTCCAATTGTGCTGTTTTAACAGAATATCCTTTTCCAATCATGGAGCCAAGTGTTCGGTTGCGACTGAATTGTGAATAGCCGGTGACGAGCATATCGCCTAAATAATGCTGATCAGTAATGGTGCGCTCCAAGGGAACTACACATCGTAGAAAGCGCTCCATTTCTTGAACGCAATTACTCATTAATACTGCTTGAAAGTTATCTCCATACTTCAAGCCATGGCAAATACCGGCTGCAATGGCATATATGTTTTTTAAAACAGCTGCAAGTTCAATTCCTACTACGTCGTTCGATACATGTGCCTTCAAAAAGCGAGAGGTGATTGCCTCAGAGAGTTGTGTCGCTTTGTTCAGGTCGCTGCTGGCAACAGTGAGAAACGACAGTCGTTCCAATGCCACTTCTTCGGCATGACATGGCCCGGAGATGACACCAATGTTTTCTGCAGGGATAGCATAAGTAGATGAGAGAAACTCACTCATTACCATGTTGTAAGATGGGATTATTCCCTTGAGTGCCGACACCATGAATTTGTCGCGGAATGTGGCATTCCTTACCCTGCGGAAATATTGTTTTACATAGGGTGACGGAATGGCGATTATGACTGTATCTGACGCTTTGATCGCCTTCTCAATGCTGGAGTAAAAGGTGATCTGGTCTAAGTTGAAACTAACATTGGTCAGATAATTGGGGTTATGCCTTAGTTTGTGGAACCCTTCAATCTGGTCATCACGACGGATGAACCAATTGATATGTTTCTGGTTCATCAGAACTATCTTGGCGAGTGCCGTGCCCCAAGTACCACCTCCTAAAATACAGACCTTTCCGATTGAATCCCTCATACTGTCGCTATAAAGAGGAATGATGTTTACTCAGCAGCGTTGACGATCCAATTTTTAACATCCTCGGGAGTGGGGTTCGTCAAGCCCATTTTGAACTTTTTATTCAATCCGCAAATCTCCTGATGGAATTTATTGGGATTTAATTCTTGCAGGGCCTTCACCTGAAGATAACCTGCCTTTTGAATCACCTCGACCCATTCTTCCGGTATGCCGAGTTTAACGTAATCGGCAACTGTATCTTTATTGGGTTTCTTTTCGGGACGCATCAACGGGAAGAGCAACACTTCCTGAATGGTGGTCTGACCGGTGAGCATCATGGTCAGTCGGTCCATTCCAATACCCATACCCGATGTGGGAGGCATACCATATTCGAGCGCGCGAAGGAAATCCTGGTCAATAAACATCGCCTCATCGTCGCCCTTCTCCGAGAGACGAAGCTGTTCTTCAAAGCGCAAACGTTGATCAATGGGGTCGTTCAATTCCGAGTATGCGTTGGCAAGCTCTTTTCCGTTGACCATCAACTCAAAGCGTTCGGTCAGATCGGGATTGTCGCGGTGACGTTTACAAAGAGGCGACATCTCAATAGGATAATCAATGATGAATGTTGGTTGGATGTATTTGCCTTCGGCCTTTTCTCCAAAGATCTCGTCAATTAGCTTACCTTTACCCATTGTCTCATCCTGCTCCACACCCAGTTGCTTGCAAACCTCACGGAGTTGATCTTCGTTCATTCCGCTGATATCGATACCGGTGTGTTCTTTGATGGCATCGAACATGGTCACCCTTTTGTAAGGTGCCTTAAAGTCGATTTCATGTTCACCAACCTTCACCTTGGTGGTTCCGAGTACTTTGAGCGCAACATGCTCCAGCATATTCTCGGTGAACTCCATCATCCAACGGTAGTCTTTGTAGGCTACATATATTTCCATCACGGTGAACTCAGGGTTGTGAGTTCGGTCCATTCCTTCGTTGCGGAAGTTGCGGGAGAATTCATACACTCCTTCAAATCCGCCTACAATGAGCCTTTTTAAGTAGAGCTCATTGGCAATACGGAGGTAGAGGTCAATATCGAGCGCATTCATATGTGTAATGAACGGACGAGCGGCTGCTCCTCCTGGAATGCTCTGGAGGACGGGGGTGTCTACTTCGAGGTAACCTTGGTTGTTGAAGTAGGTACGCATGGCATCAAAGATGCGAGTGCGTTTTATAAAAATATCGCGTACGTCGTCGTTCACCAATAGGTCCACATAGCGCTGACGGAAACGAAGTTCCGGATCGGAAAACTTATCGAATGCAACCCCATCTTTCATCTTTACAACCGGAAGTGGGCGGAGAGACTTGGATAAGATGGTGAGTGTTTCGGCATGTACGGAAATCTCTCCCGTTTGGGTGCGGAATACAAAACCGGTAATTCCAATGAAATCGCCAATGTCGGTCAGCTTCTTAAAGACGACGTTATACAAATCTTTGTTTTCACCCGGACAAATATCGTCACGGGTTATGTAAACCTGAATACGCCCTTGGGCATCCATCAGTTCAATGAAAGAGGCCTTGCCCATGATGCGACGTGACATGATGCGGCCTGCGATGCATACTTGGCGACGCTCCTCGTCGTCCTTGAATGTCTCTTTTATTTCTGTGGACCAAGCATCCACAGGATACAGTGCAGCGGGATAAGGCTCTATGCCCAACGAACGTAATTCGTCGAGACTCTGCCGGCGGATAATCTCCTGTTCGCTAAGTTCAATATTTTGCATGTTCTGATTGTAGTTCGGGGGAGTGATACCCATATTTTGTGCAAAAATACAAAATATATTTTCGAATGCCTACATTTTATATAGATTCCGTTGCAATAAGACGCTTAAAATATGTTTTATATACCCATGTGTTACAGGTAGAAATAGCATACAGTTGATGGATATCTCCTAATTTTAACTACTCTCTCTTGTGCTTGTGAAAGGTTTTTTGGCAGGGTGTGGGTCAATATTTTGAAATTTATGTACCTTTGCGATTTGAGAGCATTTTTTAGACTTAAAGGTGTTCAAAGGAGATAAACTGTAAGTAAAAACAATCATTTCATGTCAAATATTCACTTTCAGGGTTTGGGAGTTGCATTGATCACTCCCTTCTGCGATGATGGCTCCATAGATTTTGACGCCCTTGCAAAATTAGTTGATTTTCAGCTTCAGAGCGGAACTAATTATATTGTGGCACTGGGTACAACTGCGGAAACACCTACTCTCTCGAAAAAAGAGCGGGCAGAAGTTGTTCGATTCATTGTTAAAAATGTGGATGGCAGAGTCCCTGTAGTAATGGGTGTGGGAGGTAATAATACCGCCGATGTGGTCAATGATCTCCGGAATACCGATTTTACAGGTATTAGTGCTGTGCTCTCTGTTACACCCTATTACAACAAGCCAACGCAAGAGGGACTCTATCAGCATTATCTTGCACTGTCGCAGGCTTCTCCGCTCCCCATTATTTTATATAACGTGCCTGGCAGAACCGGTGTGAACTTAGCGGCAGAGACTACGCTACGCATTGCTCACAATTGTAAAAATGTCATCGCCATAAAAGAGGCATCGGGAAACTTGGAGCAGATGAAGAGTATTATTGAGGGTGCACCGGAAGGGTTTCATCTTATATCGGGCGACGATGGTATTACAACCGCCGTCATTCAAATGGGAGGTATTGGGGTGATTTCGGTATTTGGTAATGCTTTTCCGAAAGAGATGGCATGGCTTGTAGAGAATGCACTCAAAGGGAATGCTGTGGATGCTCGTGATAAGATGGAACAGGAGTTTAGTCGGCTCTTTCACTTGATATTTGTGGAGGGTAATCCTTCTGGTGTGAAGTGTATTCTAAGTCTCAAAGAGATGATAAAGAATGTGTTGCGGCTCCCTCTGGTCCCGGTTAGCGAAAAGACGATGCTGGAAATCAAAGCTGAACTTACTAAATTCAATTAGATAGAATAATTTTATACATTTGTAGTGCTGTCATACATCTGAATTAAAGTGCTAAATACAAAACCATATGAAACAATATTTTTATTTACTCATGATCCTATTGGCTGGAATGAATATTTCAAGTTGTACAGAAAAAAAAGGAACATCGTTTGCTGATGCTCTAGATCCATCGAATATGGATACTACAGTGCTTCCGGGGAAGAGTTTTTATCAGTATGCCACCGGCGGCTGGCAAATGAAAAATCCTATCCCCGATGAATATGCACGTTATGGCTCCTTCGATAAGTTGAGGGCCGAAAATCAACATCAGATACAGACTCTTATCGAGGAACTTGGTGCAAAAGAGAATCCAGCTGGCACAAATGCACAGAAGGTGGGAGACCTTTATTCGCTGGGTATGGATAGCGTGAAGTTGAACCAAGATGGTGCAGCCCCTATTCAAGCTCAGTTGGAAGAGATTGCTGCTGCAAAAGATAAAAATGATATTATTCGGTTGATGGCGAAAGTGAGTCGTTATGCTTCGAATCCATTCTTTGGATTTTATGTGGGACCGGATGACAAAAATAGCGAGATGAACATCGTTCATATTTCTCAGTCGGGTATCGGCATGAACGATAGGGATTATTACCTGCTGGCTGATGATCATACGAAGATGGTACGCAAGGAGTATATCACCCTGATGGAGACCCAATTCCAACATGCGGGGTATGAAGAAACTGCTGCCAAAAAGGCTGCTGCCAATGTGATGAAGATTGAAACAGCACTGGCACAGGCACATGTTACTAGAGAGATGCGCCGCCTTCCGGAACTGAACTACCATAAAATGCTGGTAAGTGAACTCAATACGCAAGTAGGCGATTTTGAATGGCAGCTTTATTTTGAGTCGTTGGGTGCTCCGGCATTCGACAGCCTCAACGTCGCTCAGATTGAGCCGGTAAAAGCGGCTATCACCCTCATTAAAAACGAACCGGTGGCAGCATTGCAGGACTATTTGAGTTGGAAAGTAATCAACTCGGCTGCTAATTTCTTGAGCGATGATTTTGTTCAGGCCAATTTCGCTTTTTATGGTAAGACCATGAGCGGTAGCAAGGAGCTTCGACCACGCTGGAGAAGAACAGTCGATGCTGTCAACGGTGCATTAGGCGAAGCTGTGGGACAACTTTATGTAGAGAAATATTTCCCGGCTGAGGCTAAGGAGCGTATGCTCAACCTGGTGGAAAACTTGAAGGTGTCTTTGGGTGAACGCATCAGCCAACTCGAGTGGATGGAAGATGAAACAAAGAGCAAAGCACAGGAGAAGTTGAATACATTCATTGTAAAGATTGGGTATCCCGACAAATGGAAAGATTATTCTGCTCTAGAAATCAAAAAAGATTCTTACTGGCAGAATATGGTGCGTGCTTCTGAATTTGAATACGAAGATATGTTGGCAGATCTGGGCAAGCCGGTGGATAAAACCAAGTGGTACATGTCGCCACAAACAGTGAATGCATACTATAGCCCATCATCCAACGAAATTTGCTTCCCTGCCGGAATTCTGCAGCCTCCTTTCTTCTATATGGATGGTGATGATGCCCTAAACTATGGTGGTATTGGTGTGGTAATAGGTCATGAAATGACACACGGTTTCGACGACCAGGGAAGGAAATTTGATAAGGATGGTAACCTAACCGATTGGTGGACTTCTGCCGATGCACAAAAATTCGATGAAAGAGCAAAGGTCTTGGTTGATTACTTCGATCAAATTATTGTACTCGATACAGTGCATGCGAACGGAACATTCACACTGGGTGAAAATATTGCCGACCATGGAGGGTTACAGGTTGCATATCAAGCTTTCCAGAAAACAACACAGGCTCAATCGGGAGAATTGTTAGGAGGTTTTACACCTGCACAACGCTTTTTCCTTAGCTATGCAAACCTTTGGGCTGGAAACGTACGCGATGCAGAGATTCTTCGTCTGACTAAGGTTGATTCACACTCGCTCGGAAGATGGCGTGTAGATGGTGCTTTGCCTCACATCGATGCATGGTATGAAGCATTCAATATTCAGCCATCCGATCCAATGTATCTTCCCAAAGAGGCTCGTGCTTCTATCTGGTAAGCACCCAATCAGCAAATTGTCAATTCATTTAATCAGTATATGTTTTCAGGAATTGTAGAAGAAGCAGCCACGGTAGTGGCTCTTAAAAAGGAACAAGATAATCTCCACATCACATTGAAATGCTCGTTCACCGGAGAATTGAAAATCGACCAAAGCGTGGCACATAATGGTGTCTGCCTGACAGTGGTTTCAATTGATGGGGATACTTATACGGTGACAGCCATTCGAGAAACGCTGGAGCGCTCAAACCTAGGTCTCCTGGAAATAGGTAGCAAGGTGAATCTTGAGCGAAGCATGATCATGAATGGCCGCCTCGATGGGCATATTGTACAGGGGCATGTGGATCAAACTGCTGTGTGCAAAGAGGTGATGGAAGCAGGGGGAAGCTGGTACTACACGTTTATCTATGACTTTGATAAGGAGATGGCCAAAAAAGGGTATCTCACTGTAGACAAAGGTTCAGTAACCGTAAACGGTGTCAGCCTTACTGTGGTGGAGCCAACAGAGAATAGCTTTAAAGTGGCTATCATTCCCTATACATATGAACACACAAACTTTCATCAGATTAAAGAGGGAAGTGTGGTAAATCTAGAGTTTGATATAATTGGTAAATATATCAGTCGTATAACTGCATTGAATGCCTGATTATGGATTTTCTTGATTTTGTTTCAACCCGACAGAGTGTGCGTGCTTTTGATGCTGGTCGTCCGGTAGAGAAAGAGAAAATTGAACGTATTATCTCCTCTGCACGCCTCTCTCCTTCGGCATGTAATGCTCAACCATGGCACATCATTGTGGTGGATGATCCGGAACTGAAGAACAAAGTGGCCGATGCCACCTCTGCTCGGGCTCTGGGGATGAATCATTTCACCAAGCAGGCACCGGTACATATTGTGCTTGTGGAAGAGAAGGTTAATCTTACTTCCGGTTTGGGAGGTTGGGTGAAACAAAAGGATTATGCACAAATGGATATGGGGGTACTTGCTGCACATATTGTACTTGCTGCCCATGCTGAAGGACTTGGCTCTTGTATTTTAGGTTGGTTCAATGAACCCAAGATGCGAGAATTACTCATGATACCCGATTCCAAAAGAATTTGGCTGGATATAGCCATTGGGTACAGCGCACAACCTCTAAGACCTAAAAAGCGTAAGCCATTTCAAGATGTAGTCTCTTATAATGGATACAAGAGCGGCCCACAATAAATTAGCAATAAACAGACAGTGTAGAGAGTATGAATAGTTTAGAATATATAAACTTTACTCTTTTTAACACGATGTTTTTGTTCTTTTGTTGGTGGCATCGCAAAAATGTGTCATCTTTGCACTCTCAAATATTTTAAGAATAAGGCGGCCATGAGCTGGTTTATTATATAGAAACAGATGAATATTAGGAAAAAACGTTTCTTTTTGTTGATCGCTCTCCTAACGACTACCGTAGTAACTTTTGCACAACAGGTAGGCTCCAATTCGCCCTACAGCAGATATGGATACGGTCTCTTATCGAATCCTGTCCTTGGCGCTTCCGAAGCAATGGGAGGGATTAGTTATGGTCTGCGTCGTAGTCAACAGGTAAATCCCGGCAATCCCGCTTCATACTCTGAGCTCGATTCACTTACCTTCATTTTCGACTTCGGTGTTTCTGGCCATATGGCTCGTTTGAACGATGATTTGAATAAAAGAGATTTCTACAACGGAAATCTTGATTATGTAGCTATTCAATTCCCCTTGATTCGTAATTTTGGGGCAAGTCTGGGTTTGCTCCCTTTTTCAAAGACTGGATACAATTTCGGCGCAGCACGTTCACTTTCCAATATTCAATATGTGGAAACCTACCGAGGTACAGGTGGATTAACTCAAGTGTATGCCGGATTGGCATGGGAGCCAATTAAGAATATCTCGTTGGGTGCAAACATGCACTATCTGTTTGGGAATTTTTCTCATAGTAGCGTCGTGACTCCTGTTTCATCATCTGCTCTTGTTGGCGAGACAAAGTATACGTATGGTTTTCGTGAATTGAAATATGACTTTGGAGCGCAGTTTACGTTCCCTATCGACAAGAATCGTTCATTGACATTTGGTGCGGTTTATACACCACAACTGAATGCTAGCGCCGATGTAAACCCAACAGAAATGCTTTACACAGGAGATCCATATGATAATCCTTGGTTATCTCCTTCTCAGATTTTGAAAACTGACAGTCTAAAAGGAGCATCGTTTCAATTGCCCCATACTTTTGGCGCTGGGTTCACATATAGTACCCGTAAGTTTCTGATAGGTTTCGATGGAACCTACCAACTTTGGAAAGGTATGGAATACCCCTCCATGCTCGATGATCTTACTACTGATAATCGCTTCAATAACGTATATCGTTTGAATGCAGGTATGGAGTATGTGATTGATCCATTGAGCCAGAACTTTTTTCATCGTATCCGTTTCAGAGGAGGAGTTTCCTATTCAAACTCCTATACCAATTTTAGTGTTACCCCGCCTGATGGTGTCGCAAATAGTACTGAGTTGGGAAGTTTTAAAGAATATGGTCTAAATATAGGCGTGGGATTACCCTTTCACGATTATATGACAGGACGTGTATCAATGCTTAACATTGGATTGGGCTATTCGAGACAACAACCCGATCATGTTTTTATGATTAGTCAGGATATGTTTAAGATATCCGTGAATATGAATATCAATGAGTTTTGGTTCTTTAAGCGTCAATTTAATTAATCGGAAAACAGGTGTGATTGGAATAGTAAAAAACGGATTAAACTTTTGTTTTAACAATGTGTCAAAATCACATCAATGGAAATGAACTAATTAAAAACATCAGCGAATATGAAAAAATTATTGTTATCGGGATTCATGGCTATCGCAATGGTCGTTGGTGTCAGCGCCCAGAAAGCTGGCTATGATCCTGTAAATGCACCCTTTGGACATGGACAGGACAGTGTGAATTGTCGTCTTAATTTAAGTCTTATGCAGACTTCTGCCAAAGCTGAGGCGTATGAGAGTGCGCTGAAACCTTGGATGGATGCATACGAGAATTGTCCGGCAGCTAGCAAAAACATTTACATCTACGGACCACGAATCTTTAAGGCTCTCTATGGAACTACCACCGATGAAGCTAAGAAGAAGGAGTATCTTGATAAAACTATGGAAATATACGATACTCGTCTCATCTATTTTGGTCAGGATGATGCAAAAGGAACAATTCTAGCATACAAAACCTATGATTACATGGAACTGATGGGTGAAAAGACCGATCAGGCAGTGGTATATCAATGGTTAGGTGAGGCTGTAAATGATATGAAAGAGAACTTGAACCCTCTCGATGCATATTCTTATTACATGGTGGCTTCACTGAATCTATATCTGAGCGATAACAGCAAGAAAGAGCAATATTTAAACGATTATTTTGCCGTTGTTGGATATGTAGATCAGGCAATTGCATTAGCAAAGAATGCTAACGATCAGGCCAGCGCCGATTACTTGGTTATGGTGAAAGATGGTATTGTTAAGGGCTTTGTGAACAGTGGTGCCGGTGACTGCAAGACACTGACTGAGTATTATGCCGATAAGGTAGAGCCAAACAAGACAAACAAAGAGTTCTTGAACGAGGTGATCAACGCCTTAGCTTCTGTGGGTTGCTCCGAAACAGATTTCTATTTTACAGTTGCGGAGTATCTTTATCAACTTGAACCTTCTGCAGGTGCAGCTATAGGTCTGGCCAACAAGAGCCTGAAGGATAAGGACTACGAAACGGCTTTGAAATATTACGAACAAGCGGCTAATTTGGAAACTGATAAAAACAAAGCTTCCGACTATATGATGCAGTTAGCAGGGATCTTTGCGAACCAACGTAACTTTGCAAAAGCAAGACAAGCTGCCAACGAAGCATTGAGCTTTAATCCTTCCAATGGTGAAGCATATATTCTTATCGCGCAGCTCTACGCTAGTTCAGCAAACAACATTTTCTCTGAACCCGAGAAAGCAGGTTTAGTCTACTTGGTGGCTGTAGACAAATTACAGAAAGCAAGATCAGTAGACCCCAGTGTTGCTGAAAAAGCAAATAGCTTAATCAACCGTTATTCTGCTGCTTTCATGGACACTGAGACTGCCTTCATGATGGGTCTCAAAGCGGGAGAAACGGTATTTATCCCGGGATGGATTGGTGAAAGTACAACTATCCGTTTACGATAAATCTTGAACAGAATCGTGTTGAAGAAACAACACAACATATCCATATTAAGAAACATAACGACCACTTTTGTGGTGGTTATGTTTCTTTTTTTACTATCGTGCAAGGAGAAAGATAAAAATCTACTCTCAATTGTTTACGACCCTGAGGTTGTGCCCACGATGATAACAGACACTGTGACGACATTGATTTCTGACTCCGGCATTACACGCTATAAGCTAATAGCGGATGTATGGAAGGTGTTCGACAAAGCTAAGGACCCCTACTGGTTCTTTCCCGAAGGAATCTATCTGGAACGTTTTACTCCCGATTTTAATATCGAAGCCACTGTTTCTGCCGATACAGCCTGGTATTATAGCAATAAAGATTTGTGGAGACTAAAAAAGAATGTACACATCGAAAACATGAAGGGGGAAATATTCGATAGTGACGAGGTCTTCTGGGATCAGAAAAAAGAACGTGTTTATTCCGATACTTATATTGAAATTAAAAGAGGAGTGACTGAAATTCGAGGGTATGGATTTGAATCAAACCAAGCTATGACAGAGTACCGAATTTTCAGACCTCACGATGGTAAATTGCCTTTCTCCGATGAGATGGAAACAGATTCGTTGCAAATCGATTCTGTGCAGATTGTTGACTGAAAAATAACTTTTAAGACATTCGTACTATAATCCAGGGTAAAACATGGTAGACTCTCTACTGATTGGATGGTGGATAACTTTGTTCTTGTCTGTATTTTATTCAGGCATTGAAGTAGCATTTGTCTCTTCCGATAAACTGCGTTATGCTGTACGGAAGAAATCCAATGGGGTTTATCATTACATGCTGAACAGCATATATGGCCATTCTTATCAGTTCTTGGCTACTATAGTGGTATGGAAAGTAATTCTAATGGTCTTGTTTGTCTATCTCTCTTCCCAAATTGTCTTATACCAGTTTTCAGTGTCTTTGGAAAACGAGTGGGCAATGATGTTAATCTTCATTCTGATAGTGAGCTTTCTGAGCCTTCTACTTGATGATTTCCTACCTCGTACTTTTTTTCAAAAAAATGCCGATTTTTGGGTGAACCTTTTTGTAGTACCTGCTTTCATTAGTTATATACTTATGTACCCAATTGCCAGGTTGTTTGTTGATGTGTCGAGAGGAATGCTCAAACTGTTTGGCATTAATGATCCGAGCCCAGATAATGAATTGTTTAGTCAGATCGATTTGGACAATTATGTGCGGCAAAGTATAGATGATATGTCGAAAGAGAGTGAGGTAGATTCTGAAATGAAAATATTTCGAAATGCTCTTGACTTTTCTGCTACCAAGATAAAGGATTGTATGGTGCCTCGTGCCGATATTGTTGCTATTAATGTTAATACCAACTTTGAAATACTTAAAGAGAAATTCATTGAAACAGGATTCTCTCGAATATTAGTTTTTGAGAATAATATTGACAACATTATTGGCTACATACATGTCTGGGAAATCTTTAATTATCCTCGTGACTGGAAACAGAATGTTGCATCGATCTCCTTCGTTCCAGAAAGTATGCCGGCTAACCAACTTATGAGTGACATGATGCAGCAACGTAAAAGCATTGCTGTGGTTGTCGATGAATTTGGCAGTACTTCCGGTATCGTGACCATGGAGGACTTGGTTGAAGAAATATTTGGTGAGATAGAGGACGAATATGACGTGGAGTCGAAATTCGTTAAACAAGAGGGAGAGGGGGAGTATGTTCTCTCTGGGCGAGTAGAAATTGACCATTTGAACGAGATTTATGGCCTTGACATCCCTGAGTCGGATGATTATTCTACCATTGCTGGTTTCTTGCTACATCACACTCAACGTTTCCCTAAAACCTATGAAACAGTAATTATTGGGAAATATACCTTTAAAATTCTGAAAGTTACTGCGCGTAAGATAGAGGTTGTACGTCTTAAAGTTCAACAAACAGGGGAGTAGGACTGCCGGTTTTAACATGAGAGGAATATACTTTTCTCCAAAAAAATATCTTTATCTGCTTTATTTTTACTAACTTCGTGCCCTTATTTAAATCGATTTTCTTTTTAACGTTTAAACAGAACTAAATAATAGTTAAATGGCAACTTTACAGAAGATTAGAGACAAAGGAACAATGCTGGTGATCGTTATTGGTTTGGCACTGCTGGCCTTTGTTTTGGGAGACTTGTTCACTTCAGGTACCACATTGTTTGGAAAAGCACGCGATAAGGCATTTGTGGTAAATGGTGAAGTGATATCTACGCAGCAATATGCCGATAAAATTACAGAATTCGAAGAATTCCAGAAAATGATCAGCGGCCAGTCCTCACTCGATGAGAATACATCATCGCAAATACGCGAAGCTGTATACCAACAGATGATACGCCAACGACTGCTAGATGATCAGACAAAAGAACTGGGACTCACAGTGACTAAGGCTGAATTGAATGACTTGGTTCATGGTGATTATATTTCACCGGTATTGCAACAACTCCCATTCTTCGTTGATCCGCAAACAGGTATGTTTAGCCGCAACGCATTAGTAGATTTTCTTAATACCATTAACATCTCCAACCCTGGACCACAGGAAGAGGCATTGATCAACCAATATAAATCTCTCTGGTTATTTATTGAAGAGATGGTTCGTACTCAGAGGCTGGAAGAAAAGTATATCTCATTACTCTCAAATGCTGTAATCGTAAACGATCAGGAAGCTAAAACTACTTTCGATCTTTCTCAACAAAATGCAGATGTAGCCTATGCAATGCAGAGCTACTTTGCAATAGCCGACTCTGCAGTTACTGTGACCGATAAAGAGATACAGGAATATTATAATAAACATAAAGCATCGTTGAAATTGGAAGCTCCTCTTGTGAAGCTGTCATACTTCACCAAAGAGATAGTTCCAAGCAGTGAAGATTTTGCTGATGTAGAAGCTGAATCAAGAAAGGCTTTCACCGAACTGCAGAATGCATCCAATCCGATGAGTGTGGTTGCAGATTATTCAGATACCCCATATCGTGATGTTTTCCTTAGTGAGTACATGTTGACTCCTTCTCAGATTGAGTTTGTACGGAATGCTAGCATCAACGAAATGGCTGGACCAAGCCGTGAAGGTAATGCATATCAGATCATCAAATTAATTGACAAAACTGTGGCTCCAGACTCGGTGCGCCTACGTGTAATGGCAATACCCGATGCTTCCATGGTGGGACAAGATTCAATTATCACCAATTTTGTTGACAGCATATATGGTTTACTAAAGACTGGAACAGCTTTTGCTGACGTTGCAAACAGCCTAAATCCAAACTCTAATGGTGGTGAAATAGGTTGGGCTCGTGAGATTGACCTTGTTCAAATGGGGTCAAATTTGGTGCAAGCTGCTTTCAATACACCTGTGGGACAACCTGTAAAGCTTACAATTCCTGGACAGCAGCTTATCCTTCAAGTAGAAGAGAGAACAAAACCTGTTAGTAAATATAAAGTCGCTCTTATTAATATGCCGGTTGTTGCGAGTGAAAAAACCTCAAACAACATCGATAACGAATTGAATCAATTTGTTTCTGCTTCTGATGTGGAAACGAAATTCAATGAGTTGGCTGCAGAAAAAGGGTATATGGTAATGCCTAATGTTACGGTATCAGCAAACGACTTCTCGTTATATCAGATTCCCGGAACTCGTCAGATCATTACTTGGGCTGCAAACGAGAAAAACCGTGGTGCAGTAAAGAAATTCGACCTTACCAACCTTCGTATCATTGCACGAGTGGAACAAGTGATACCAGCAGGAACTACTCCGCTGTCTGAAGTTTCTTCCAGTATTCGTATGATGTTGGTGAATGAAAAGAAAGCAGAGAAAATCATCTCCGATTTGAAAGCTAAGAACTTTACTTCGCTTGATGAATATGCAACAGCTATGAATAGTACAACAGATACTGTACGTTTTGTCAACTTCACCACTCGAAACATAACCGGCTTAGGTATTGAACCTGTGTTTAATGCGGTTTCTGCCTCTGCACCTCTCAATAAGGTGGTAGGACCTCTAAAAGGGAATATGGGTGTATATGTTACCCAAGTTGTAAACCGTACCGAAGGTTCGGAAAGCTACGATGCAGAAACGCAGAAAATGAGCATGTCTAACGATAATGCATATAGACTGCAGATGCAATCTATTGAAGTGTTAAAAGACAAATTGGGCGTTGAAGACAATCGTTTTAGATTCTTCTGATACTCCAATCATAGTCTACAGTTAGTATAAAAAAGAGGTGGCTTATCAATTGATGAGCCGCCTCTTTTTTGTGTCTTTATCAATTAAAAGAAACGTATGTACTTGGTGTATCAGGCCAATAAAAAGAGAGGTTATCTCAATATTAATATGAGACAACCTCTCTACTGTACATTCATTAAACTTGTTAATCTAGTCCGATTGTGCCGTTTTGTTCCAGCTGCAATGTATTACTTGGCTGGTCACACACTTCAGTAGGTCCGAAGTACTGGATTGGACCAGGGTATACATAATCGGTTTCAATGGACCACTTTTCACGCTGGCTTTCGAAATATCGGAAAGGTGCACCATTCAATTCTACCAATGCTTTTTGAATTACGGGTTTCATTTCTCCGTGGCGACGTTCCATGTTCATCATCATGGTGATGGGTATGCCACCTGCAATCCATTCTGCAGCAGGACGGGTCGTATTACGAACCGAAGACATATAGCCAGTTTTACCTGCAGCAATGAGCATAGAAGCTGTAAAGCCAAGAGAATAGCAGTAGTCGGCATCGTAGTTCGATGGGGCTGCACAACGACCTTCATAACCGAAGAAATGGGTGATAGATGCAAATTTTCCATTGTATTTGCCCTCTTTCTTCCATTGGTCGAGTTTATTCTTTACCATCTCTGCTAAGAGTTTTTCAGTCTCAATAAGCGAAACTTGTACGTTTCCATGTGGATCACGGTCGAGAGTGAGCTGACGAGCAACAGTCTCGGGGAGACTAGCGTAAATGCTGGAATTCTCTGGAGAGAGCTTGCTGATGATGTAATCACGCTTACCAGAACGACGTACTAAGTCGAATTCTTCCTGATTGTGTGCGAGGAAGTCGTTCAGTTCGCTGATAAGTTTTTTCATTGCAGGAATGAACTCTATAAGCCCTTCCGGAATAATTACCGTACCGAAATTCAGTCCCTTTTCTGCTCTTTTGCTAATTACTCCTGCTATATATTCGATTATATCGTCGAGTGATTGTTCTTTCTCTGCTACCTCTTCCGACACGATACAGATATTAGGATGTGTCTGTAGGGCACATTCAAGAGCTATGTGTGATGCAGAGCGACCCATTACCTTTATGAAGTGCCAATATTTGCGAGCGGAGTTACAGTCGCGTTGGATATTACCAATAAGTTCAGAATAGACCTTACAAGCCGTATCGAAACCAAAGGAAGTCTCGATTTGTTCATTCTTTAGATCACCGTCGATGGTTTTTGGACAACCAATAACTTGTACACCTGCGTTAATTTTCGCATAATATTCTGCCAATACACAAGCATTGGTGTTCGAGTCGTCACCACCGATAATTACGAGAGCCTTGATGTCTAGTTTCTTCAATATTTCAAGTCCCTTGTCGAACTGTTCCTGAGTTTCCAGTTTGGTTCTACCAGATCCAATAATATCAAACCCTCCTGTATTGCGATATTCATCGATAATATCACCGGTGAGTTCCTTATATTCGTGGTTGATGAGACCGGAAGGACCTAAGATAAAACCATAGAGCTTACCATCTGGGTGTAGTCTTTTTACGCCATCGTATATGCCAGCGATTACATTGTGACCACCGGGAGCTTGACCACCCGACAAAATCACACCCACATTAATCGGTTTATCCATCCCTGGATTTCCGGCTGTTTCGGTGAATTTCACAATGGGCATGCCATATGTGTTGGGAAAGAGTTCTTTGATTTCCTTCTGGTCACGTACCGATTCAGTGGCGGCACCTTCTTCAATTTTCACATTGCCTTTCAAACCTGCGGGTACTTTGGGTATATAGCTTGCCCGTGCAACCTGTAAAGCGCTTTTTGTCATAAAGTTGATTTTTTAATATGATGATTTATCCTGAAAATGCAGATTTCTTAATTTGGACATCAAAAATAGCATTTTTTCGGGACATATTGAAGCGAAGCAAACTGCAAAAACGTTCAATTCGGTGAAAAGTCTAGGTTTCAATGAACAATTTAGCCATATTTACGATTTATATCAAAACGATGATGAATATACCGATGAATGCCCAAAACAAATTCAGCACAATGGATATTGAAGCCATTGAGGCTTTATACCTAAAATACAGAGAAAACCCTGATAGTGTGGATGAAAGCTTCCGCTACTTTTTTCAAGGATTTGATTTAGCTGCTTCACACTTTCCAATCAAGCCTATGGATGGAAAAACTGCGTTGGAACATTCTCCAAAGGAGTTGTCCGTCATGCGGTTGATCACAGCATACAGACGTCGTGGTCATCTTTTTACGAAAACCAATCCGGTGCGTACCCGACGAAGTTATACACCAACGTTGGATATTGAGAATTTCGACCTTACACAGGAGGATCTGGATGTAACGTTCGAAGCCGGAAAAGAGATAGGAATTGGCAGAGCAACCCTACGAGAAATTGTGGCTCATTTGAATGAAACTTATTGCAAATCCATCGGGGTTGAATATCGATATATGACTAAGCCTGAGGTTGTTCGATGGCTGCAAGAAAAGATGGAGAACTCTCGCAATCAGGGATCATTCTCCAAGGATGACAAATTGAGAATCTTGGATCGACTGGTTGAAGCCTCCGGATTTGAGGATTACCTACACAAGAAGTTTGTCGGACAGAAGCGCTTCTCCCTTGAGGGTTCGGAGTCGATAATTCCGGCATTGGATGCAATCATAGCTCACGGTAAAGATTATGACGTGAATGAGATTGTGATAGGTATGGCGCATAGGGGTCGACTGAACGTGCTTACCAACATCATGAAAAAGCCATATACTCAGGTTTTTCGTGAGTTCAATGCCCATAACTACAAGGAGGAAATCAAATATGGTGATGTAAAATATCATTTAGGATACAACAGCACCATTGATTACGAAGGTCGTACTCTATCAGTGAGCTTAGCACCAAATCCCTCCCATTTGGAGACAGTAGGCCCGGTAATGGAGGGTATTTCCCGTGCGAAATTGGAGAATGAGCATGATCTTCATTACCATGAAGTACTGCCCATTTTGGTACATGGAGACGCCGCTATTGCTGGTCAAGGTGTAGTGTATGAGACTATTCAGTTCTCGAAGCTCGATGGTTATAGAACCGGTGGTACCATCCACATTGTAATCAATAACCAGGTAGGCTTTACAACGAACTATCTGCAGGCCCGTTCAAGTACCTATTGTACCGATGTAGCCAAGGTCACACAGTCACCCGTATTCCATGTGAATGGCGACGATATTGAGGCCATGGTGTATGTAGCCAAGTTGGCACTAGAGTTTCGGCAGAAATTTCATATCGATGTATTCATCGACCTATTATCATATCGCAAATACGGACATAATGAAGGAGATGAACCTCGTTTCACTCAACCGGAGTTGTATGATATCATTGCGAAGCATAAGAATCCACGAGATATTTATGCCGAGCGACTTCTAGCGGAAGGGGTAATTACGCAACCAGAGTTTGACAAAAAGTTGACAGATTTTAATCAGCAACTGGATAAAGCATACGAAGAATCGCTTGACACCGATTTGCTGAATCTTCATCTCTTTCTGGGCGATCGCTATCCAAATATTCGTCTACCTGAAGCGTCTGATTTCGAAACGTCAACAGATACGGCCATTTCAAAAGAACTTTTTCTCCAATTGGCAAAGAAGATTACCGTTTTACCAGGCGACAAGAAGTTTTTCAATAAAACCATTCGTCTCTTTCAGCAACGCGCAGCGATGATTGAGGCTGACACATACGACTGGGCAATGGGTGAATTGATGGCCTATGCCTCATTGGCATGGGAAAAACATAGTGTGCGATTAAGTGGTCAGGATTCCGAACGAGGCACCTTCTCACATCGTCATGCTGAAATCATTACCGAGGATGGCAAAGAGAAATATTTCCCATTAAAAAATCTGGGTGAGGAGCAAGCTACAGTACGAGTCTACAACTCACCGCTCAATGAATATGGAATACTGGGTTTTGAATACGGTTATTCGCTAGCCCATCCAAATGGCCTCACTCTCTGGGAGGCACAATTCGGCGACTTCTATAATGTTGGTCAGGTGATTGTAGATCAATACATCTCAGCCGCACAAGAAAAATGGGGTCTCAAATCTGGATTGGTCATGTTGCTACCCCATGGTTACGAGGGTCAGGGAGCAGAGCATTCCAGTGCACGTGTAGAGCGTTTCTTGAGTCTGTGTGCGAATCTCAATATGCAGGTTGTTAATTGCACCACTCCCGCCAACTTCTTTCATGTGCTACGTCGTCAGTTGCATCGCAACATTCGGGTGCCGTTGATTGTTTTTACCCCAAAGAGTCTATTGCGTCACCCAGCCTGTGTCTCCTCTTTGGCTGATTTTACAGAAGGTGGATTCAAGGAACTGATGGAGGATCCTAAACTCTCCAATTACGAAAACGTAAAACGTGTATTACTCTGCAGTGGTAAGATCTACTACGAGTTAGATGCTGCTCGTGCAGAAGCCCAAGCTTATGAGGTGTCGGTTGTACGTATCGAACAACTTTATCCATTCCCGGATAAAAAGCTTCGAACCCTCTTAGATCAATATCCCTCAAATGTAGAACTTGTTTGGGTTCAGGAGGAGCCATCCAATATGGGGCCAGCCTGTTTCATTCGAGAGCGGTTAATCGATTTTCCGCTTCAAGTTATCAGTCGTCCCGCCAGTGGCGTAACAGCCGAAGGATTGACAGCATTGCATAAGATTAATCAAGCACAAATCATTCAGAAAGCAATTACCCTGTAATTACAAAATATTATGGCACTTATTGAAATAAAGATCCCGAGCCCCGGGGAGTCCATTACCCATGTCGAGCTTTTTCATTGGTTGGTGAAAGATGGGGCTTTCGTTAAGAAAGCGACTGAAATTGCCGAATTGGAATCTGACAAGGCAACCTTGATGTTGGTAGCCGAAGAATCCGGAAAAATCAGTTTCAAAGCTGCCGAAGGGGAAATGCTCACGGTGGGTTCAGTAGCGTGCACAATTGATACGTCTGTGCAACCAGATGAGTCAACTCAACCCGCTGAATCTTTGAAGCAAGAAGCCTCAAATGTCCAGGAAATTACTAATAAAGCGGATGTACTACCCGAAAAGGAGATGTCCAATCCTGAAACATTTCAAGATACAGCGAAATCAAAGCAAGAAACAGTACCTGTTGCAGATAATGATAAAGAAAAGCCAGCTGAAAAAGCAGCGAATCAAGACTCTGTAAAATCTACTACAGCTAACATGGGTAGCAGTTCGTACGACAAAGTACGATTGACCCCACTTGCCAAGAAAGTGATGGAGGAGAGCAACCTGTCTGTAGAAGAGGTAATCAATGGACTACGTAGGCTGAGGCGTGAAGATGTGGAAGCTATCATGTTATTGAGCAGTGAAACCCCAAGTGGTTTGAAAAAAACGGCCACTCGCAATTCCACTACCTCTAAGTTGAGTCAATTGCGCCGTAAATTGAGCGAACGTCTTGTATCGGTTAAGAACGAGACAGCCATGCTGACCACATTCAACGAAGTTGATATGAAGCCGATCATGGATATTCGCAAGAAGCATCAAAATGCGTTTGTGGAGAAGCATGGAATCAAGTTGGGCATGATGTCATTCTTTATGAAAGCGTGCGCTATTGCGTTGCAGGAGTACCCCAATGTGAATGCGATGCTTGATGGAGAAAATCTTGTAACATACGATTATGCCGATATTGCCGTTGCCGTGAGTGCACCGAAAGGATTGATGGTGCCGGTCATCCGAAATGTGGAGAGCATGGGTTTGGCAGAAATTGAGAAGGCCATTGCCGAAGCAGCAGATAAAGCGCGCAAAGGGAAACTATCCATACCGGAGATGACCGGAGGCACATTCACCATCACCAATGGAGGCGTTTTTGGTTCCATGATGTCAACACCGCTAATTAATCCCCCACAGTCTGCTATCCTTGGTATGCACAATATCATTGAAAGGCCGATTGCCCTCGATGGTCAGGTTGTGATACGTCCAATGATGTATGTCGCGCTATCGTACGACCATCGTGTGATTGATGGCAAGGAATCGGTTGGCTTTTTGGTGCGGGTAAAATACCTGCTGGAGCACCCAACAGAGATGTTGTTTGGCAAGAGTAGCAGTGAAAAGAGCCTTTTAGAGATTTAACAAAACAACGCCTTTATAAATTGGAGATAAATGCTCGCCTGTATAAAAGGAAATAGGCGAAATAAAGAAGATAAACAACCGGAATAGAAATATTACCGGTTGTTTTCGTTATGGCCTATGATTGTAAACTTCGCAAATTTCAATAGCAGTTGCTTCTTCCCTGCCGATTCAAAATCTACGAATGCACGTCTGTCGTTTCCACTCATTTCGATGGATGTAACCACACCACGACCAAATCGTTCGTGTTCAATAACATCTCCCTCCTCCAGATTTTCCGCCTCTTTTGAAAGTGGAATGCTGCTGGCTACCTGTTGTAATGGGGTGACTTTTTTCGGGATACTTATTGTCCTCTCCTGTTTTTGGATCCTCTCGGTCCGCATCGATCCCCAGAAATCATCAGCCTGAGTCATAAAGGAAGATTCCGCTCCCAATATACTATCCGAAGAGAGGTATTTAGGATCAATATCTTTCAAAAAGCGACTCGGCACCGCCGGATTGGTTATTCCATTTTTAAAGCGACTCTTTGCATAGGAGATGGAGCAGGTCTTTTTTGCTCGTGTGATGGCCACATAAAAGAGACGGCGCTCTTCCTCCAATCCCCTTATCTCCGATTTGGCCATTTGCGAAGGAAACAGATCCTCTTCCATACCCACCACAAATACATGGTCGAACTCCAACCCTTTGGCTGAGTGTACCGTCATCAGGGTAACCTTTTCTGCTTCCCCCTCTTTGTCTGTATCCTGATCGGTAAGTAGAGAAACCTCCGAAAGAAAATCGACCAGTTGAATGTTTTCCTCTCCCTGCTCCTGTCTTGTCGCCACGAACTCACTCATAGCATTGAGCAGCTCTTGGATATTTTGTGTGCGGCTCATGCCCTCAGGCGTCATATCCTCATAGGCCTCTTTGGCAATACCGCTATTCTTTACCACCTCCTGCGCCAGTTCGAATACATTAAGTTGGTTGTTCTTGTCAATGAAATCAGCAATAAGTGTTTGAAAAGCATCCAGTTTTTTAAGCGTACCCGCATTTATCTCCAAATTGTATGCCGTTGGAGAACTCAACACCTGCCATAGGCTTACTTGATGCGATGCAGCTGCTGCCGATATTTTCCCGACAGTAACATCTCCAATACCTCTGGTGGGGTAGTTGATGATTCTGCGAAACGCCTCTTCATCGCTCGGATTCACAATGAGTCGGAAGTAGCTAATTACATCCTTTATCTCTTTGCGTTGGTAAAAAGAGAGACCGCCATATATTCTGTATGGGATGTTGTTTTTACGCAGCGATTCCTCAAAAATGCGCGATTGAGCATTGGTACGATATAGAATAGCAAATGCACCATATGAGGCATGCTCTTCAAGTCGCATCCTTGCGATTTTGTTGGCGACAATCAGTCCTTCTTCAAAATCGGAGAAAGAGCTTCTGATCTCAATCTTTTCCCCCGGTTCGTTTTCCGAAAAGACATCTTTAAATATCTGCTCACTATTTTTCTTTATCAAGCTATTTGCTGCATTCACAATATTCTGTGTGGAGCGGTAGTTCTGCTCCAGCTTGAAGATCTGCGTCTCTTGGAAATTCGATTTAAACTTCAAGATGTTGTCGATATTGGCACCCCGAAAGGAGTAGATGCTCTGTGCATCGTCGCCCACCACACACACGCGATGATGAATATCGGCCAGTTGTTTCACAATTAGGTGTTGAGCAAAATTGGTATCCTGGTACTCATCCACCAGAATATACTGAAACTGGTTACGATATTTCTCCAGTATATCTTTATGATCGCGAAACAGGATATTGGTATACATCAACAAATCGTCGAAGTCCATGCTGTTGGCGGAACGCAGTCTGTTCTGATAGCGCTCGTATATCTCAAACAGACGAGGTCGTTTTGCCATACGGTCGTATTGCAGTATCTCATCGTTTGCAGCATACATTGCCGGTGTAATTAAGCTGTTCTTGGCGCGTGATATTTGCCCGTGCACGTGACCCGGCCTGTAGAGCTTATCGTCGAGATTCATCTCCTTGACGATGAGTCTGATCAGGTTGTTTGAGTCAGACGTGTCGAAGATGGTGAAGTTCGATTGAAAACCGATTGCTTCCGCCTCGTTTCGTAAAATGCGGGAAAAGATGGCATGAAAAGTACCCATCCATAGGCTTCGTGCCTTTTTCTCTCCCACCAATTCCGCGATACGTATTTTCATTTCCCGGGCTGCTTTATTGGTAAAGGTGAGCGCCAGTATATAGAATGGGGGGAGTCCCTTTTCAAGTAGATAAGCAATTTTGTATGTAAGCACGCGTGTTTTGCCTGAACCTGCACCGGCAATCACCAATGAAGGTCCGTCGCAAAATTCCACAGCGGCACGTTGCGCTTCGTTAAGTTTATCGAGTAGCGACGAAGCATTATCTTTTCCTTTTTGTTGCATGGCTACAAAAGTAGACAATTCTAGTTGAATGGCATAAAAAAACCGCCTTCGGCTGAAAGCGGCTTTCTTCTAATAAATTGCAAATATCTGTTACATAAATGTATATCGCAAGCTGATTGCAAATCCGCTAAACCAATAATCGTTGTAATTATTGGTGAAGTTGAAAGATGGTTTCCAGTCGAGCGACACATTAAAAGGTGCCCGTGGGAAGACATATTCGAGTCCGGCTATCAGGTCGGCTCCAATCAACGATGAGTTCTTGTAATCATCCTTATTTTTATGAATGCTACCAAGGTGTGCACCCAATCCCACATACCAATCGAGGTTGTTCACCCCTTCCACAGGCAGTTGATATTCATACAAACCTGTGAGTTGGAAATAGTTTGGAGAAGCAGATAGTATAAACTCTGCGGCATTTGACGGCGAAAAGAAGCGTTTGAAAGTCAGTCCGCTATCATATCCAAGTCTAACCCCAAATGCATTTCCATACTGTTGTGCATTAAGAGTAGTTGTGAATGCTGCAATCAGAACAGTAACGAAGAGTAATTTCTTTAGTCTCATAAATTCTAGTTTAAGTAAATAGTATCAATCTCGAATAGATTGTTTAGTCTTCATCTAATAAAATAACAACTAATACTCCGTATTGTTTTTTATGAACCCAAAAAGAAATCCAATTTAAATCAGATATTGGTATAGCAATTTCTACAAAGAGGTTGATATTCCTCTGTTTCCCCCAGCATTATTTGCTTATCGTTTTTTACGAGTCGATGAGAATAATTGGCCAAGTTGCCACATTTCACGCATATGGCATGCACTTTGGTCACATCGTCTGCAATTGCGCACAATGCCGGTATTGGACCGAAAGGCACCCGTTTGAAGTCCATATCGAGACCAGCTATTATCACCCGTATACCCAGATCGGCGAGTTGTTGGCAGACTGTAACCAATCCGTCATCAAAGAACTGAGCCTCATCAATACCCACCACTTCAACCTCCGAAGAAAGCAACAAGATGTTGCTCGAATGCTCCACTGGAGTGGAAAGAATAGCGTTTCTGTCGTGCGATACCACTTCATCTTGTGAGTATCTTGTGTCGAGAGATGGTTTAAAAATCTCCACTCTTTGTCGTGCAATCTTGGCACGTCGTAGGCGTCGTAGCAGCTCTTCCGTTTTTCCGGAGAACATAGATCCGCAGATCACTTCAATGCGTCCGGCTCGGACAGCTTCATTATGAGAATGTTCGTTGTACATTGTTTTTGTTTGCCCGGTCCGTGGTAGACCTAATTCTTCCACGCGAATCCGTTCTTATTATTTTCCTTTTACAATCTTCTTAATTTCGTTTAGCTTATTGAGGGCATCCATTGGAGTCAGGTTGTTGATATCGATGTTCAGTATCTCATCCCGCACCTGACTGAGGATTGGATCATCGAGCTGAAAGAAGCTGAGTTGATACCCCTCACGTTTTTCAATGAAGTCGTTAATGGGTTTATTAATACCCTCTTTACGGTTATTCGACTCCATTGCCGCAAGGATTGCATCGGCCCTTTTGGTGATGCTCTGAGGCATTCCTGCCATTCTGGCCACATGAATACCAAAGCTGTGTTCACTTCCACCCGGAGTAAGTTTGCGCAAGAAGATTACCTTGTTTTTGACTTCCTTTACCGATACGTTGTAGTTTTTAATCCGTTTGAACGACTTCTCCATTTCGTTCAACTCGTGGTAGTGTGTAGCAAAAAGTGTTTTTGCCCGCAATTTCGGATGCTCGTGAATATATTCCACAATTGCCCACGCAATGGATATGCCATCGTACGTACTGGTTCCTCTTCCCAATTCATCAAACAGAACCAAGCTGCGATCCGACAAGTTGTTGAGAATGTTGGCTGCTTCGTTCATTTCCACCATGAAGGTAGATTCACCCTGCGAAATGTTATCCGATGCCCCCACTCGGGTGAAGATTTTGTCTACCAGGCCAATCTTTGCCGCGTCGGCCGGAACAAAGCAACCTATTTGGGCCATGAGCGTGATCAATGCTGTTTGTCTGAGTAGAGCCGACTTACCGGCCATGTTGGGTCCGGTAATGATGATGATTTGTTGCGTGTTGTTATCGAGGTAGACATCGTTCGCAATATAGGGTTGGTCGGGAGGTAGCTGGCGTTCAATAACCGGATGGCGACCATTTTTTATGTCGATGACATCGTCATTGTTGACGTCAGGACGAATATAGTTGTATTGTTGTGCTATTTGAGCAAAAGAGAGTAGGCAGTCTGCCTGTGCAATGATGGCCGCATTCACCTGTATTGCCGGGATGAATTTCATCAAACTTTGCACCAGTGCCACATATATTGAATCCTCCAGGGCGACTATTTTCTCTTCGGCACCCAAAATTTTCTCTTCATATTCTTTCAGTTCCTGGGTAATGTAGCGCTCAGCATTCACCAGAGTCTGCTTGCGTGTCCATTCGGGTGGGACCTTATCTTTGTGCGTATTTCGCACCTCAATATAATAGCCAAACACGTTGTTGTATGCCACTTTCAANNCCGGAATAGGCAATTTGGCGCAGTTCGTCGAGTTCCTTGTTAACATTGTTGCAGATGTAGCCGCCCTTTGCCGTTAGTACAGGAGGGTCTGGCATTATTTCCCGTGCTATTCGGTCGCGAATCTCGGTGCATGGATCCAGCTTCTCTCCCATTTGCCGCAAGCTCTGATTATCAGCAGCAATAAAAGCCTCCTTGATGGGTTCGATGGCTGTAAGTGCCACTTTTAACTGAACCACCTCTCGAGGATTTATGCGCCCCACTGCAGCTTTTGAGATGATTCGTTCCAAGTCACCAATCAGCTGAAGCTGCTCCTCAAGCAGCCTCTTCAGATCCGGCTCACGAAAAAAGTTCTCCACCACATCCAATCGCTCTTTAATAGGCTTGACCTCTTTCAGTGGGAAAACAATCCATCTTCTCATCAATCGCGAGCCCATGGGGGAGACCGTCTTATCCACAATATCGAGCAGCGATTTTCCCTCCTCATTCATGGTGGAAATTAGCTCAAGGCTGCGGACCGTGAACTTGTCGAGACGGACAAAGCGCTCCTCCTCAATTCGTTTAAGCGAGACAATATGTCCTTTGTTGTGGTGTTGTGTGATGTCGAGGTAATGCAGTATCACACCCGACGCAATGATTCCCAGTGGCATATTTTCCACTCCGAATCCTTTAAGGTTATTGGTCTGAAAGTGCGATAAAAGTTTATCGTTAGCCGCATCGGAGGTAAAGACCCAATCTTCTAGTTCTGAGAAAAGCCAGCTATTGCCAAACGCCTCCTCCATTTTCTTTTTGTTCCCCCGTTCAATAAGTAATTCCTTTGGGGTGAAGTTAGAGAGTAGTTTATCGATATTATTTCGGTTTCCTTCTGATGTCAGGAACTCCCCAGTCGATATATCCAGAAAAGAAATGCCATACAGATCGCTTTTTCCAGAGTGTAGGGCACAGAGGAAGTTATTCTCTTTGTGGTTCAGTACCGTATCGTTAAACGATACACCCGGTGTTACCAATTCCGTGATCCCTCTTTTTACCAGTTTTTTGGTCAGCTTGGGGTCCTCCAGCTGATCGCATATGGCTACTCTTTTGCCGGCACGCACCAGTTTCGGTAGGTATGTATCGAGAGCATGATGTGGAAATCCGGCCAGCTCCACAAATTGAGCCGCACCATTGGCTCTTTTTGTCAGGGTGATTCCCAAAATCTCGGACGCCACGATCGCATCATCCGAAAAAGTTTCATAAAAATCACCAACACGAAACAGGAGAATAGCATCGGGATGTTTCTTTTTTATCTCGATAAACTGTTTCATCATTGGCGTTTCTGCAATTTTTCCCACTAATTTCCTCTCTGTTTGTAATTAAGCACTCAATTTTCGCACATGTCTCTCAGTTTACCGCACACATGTATATTTACATGCGAAATGGATTAATGAAGCGAAATTACAAAAAAAACAGGACTTTCAAAAAGTGATCTTTATTCTGTTTTGAGGGAAATATACTTCAAAAACAGGGAACGCCTTTGTTCCTCATGCAATTATGATTTATTGAAGAAGTTCTCTCAACACCTTCACTCCTTCCGATGCCCCTTTCTTTATATGGTGGATATCATATCGCGTGGTGTGAACATCTTTGGGGTCGATTAAGTATACCGGTACCTTTTTCCGAACATCGTTCAACAAACCGGCAGCGGGATATACATTCATTGAGGTGCCAATGATGACAAATATATCGGCACTGTGTGTGATTTCCTCTGCAACCTGAATCATGGGAACCGCCTCTCCAAACCATACAATATGCGGACGTAATTGAAAGCCTATCTCGCACAAGTCGCCCAAGTGAATGTCGCAATTTGCAGGATCAATGTCGTAGATGAGCGATGGATCGCCTGTCGATCGAGCTTTCATAAGTTCACCGTGGAGGTGTAAAACATGCGAGCTACCGGCCCTTTCGTGCAGGTTGTCGATATTTTGGGTGATGATTTGCACATCGAAGTCTTTTTCCATTTCCACCAGTTCCCTATGTCCCGCATTGGGTTCAGCCTTCAATAGTTCACGGCGTCTCATGTTGTAAAAGTTCAATACCAGCTCCGGATCTGCTTCAAATCCCTCCGGTGTAGCAACCTGTTCCACCGGATATTTTTCCCATAAACCACCGGAATCTCTGAAAGTTGCGATTCCGCTTTCGGCACTCATGCCTGCTCCGGTAAGTACAACCAACTTTTTCTTCATCGCTGCTCTCTTATTTCGTTTATATCAGACAAATATAGTTTTTTCTTGGTATAAGTCGAATTTATATCATTATAAAATCGTATTTTTGTCACCAAATATATAAAGAAGGAAGTGAATGGATAAATTAAGTTACGCGTTGGGGATGAGCATGGCCTCAAACCTCATGAACTCAGGGTTGAAACAATTGGATGTTGAATCTTTTGTGAAGGCCTTTACAGATATAATGAACAACACAACCCCCTCAATGAGTCCTCGGGAAGCTAATCAGGTAATTCAAGATTATTTCACCAGTATACAGGACGAGATGCTTCGTAAGAATTTGGATGCCGGTCGCGCTTTCCTGGAGGAAAATGCTAAAAAAGAACAAGTTGTCTCACTTCCAAGCGGATTGCAGTACGAAGTGCTTGTTGAAGGTACTGGCGAAAAGCCCAAAGCGAGCGACAAGGTGAAATGCCATTACCACGGCTCATTGATTGATGGTACTGTTTTCGACAGTTCTGTTGAGCGTGGTCAGCCGGCTGTATTTGGTGTAAATCAAGTTATTAAAGGTTGGGTAGAGGCCCTGCAATTGATGTCTGTAGGTTCAAAGTGGCGTTTGTTTATCCCTTCAAATCTCGCCTATGGCGAACAGGGAGCAGGTGGTTCCATTGAACCCAATTCAACGCTTGTCTTCGATGTAGAACTGTTGGAGATTGTATAACCTTGCCGTTTCTGTGTATATTACTTCGACAATAAAAAAGACAATAAAAAACATTTCAGTAATTTTAATAGTAACAAGAATGAAAAAAACAATTTTGACTACGTTCAGTGTGGTGGCAATCATGGCTATCACCATGGTATCATGTGGTGGAGCTTCCACTCCCAAAACATCCCTGAAGAATTCAGTAGATAGCGTCTCTTATGCGTATGGCGTAAGTATGGCTGATCAGGGACTTGCACAGTACCTGGAGCAAATGGGTGTTTTGGCGAACACATCTAATATTGAATATGAATATCAACTGAAGATAGCTTCAGCCGACTCAACCGAGAAAGAGGCGCTTCAAAAAGAGTTGACGGCAAAAATCGACTCAATAAATAAGGTAAATGCACCGAAACTCAACGATTTCATCAAAGGTTTGATTGAAGGTATGAAGCAGGAAGAGAAATCATCTTATGCTACCGGACTCAGCATTGGTGTTCAGTTTTCTCAGCAGATGCTTCCCCAATTTAACAGTATGCTTTTTGGTTCAGATTCAACCAAGAAAGTTAACAGCGATCAGATCTTAGCTGGTCTTATTTCAGTCTTAAAGAACCAACCTCTAGCAATTGAGAAGATGGAAGCTAATTCTATTGTTCAAAATGAGGTAGAAAAAGCTCAAGCAGAAGAGACAGCACGTCAAGAAAAAAATACAAGAGAGCAGTATAAAGATGCAATTGCTGCAGGAGATGCTTTCATGGCTGAAAATGCTAAAAAAGAAGGCGTAATTACATTGCCTAGCGGTTTGCAGTACGAAGTACTTCGTGCTGGAACAGGAGCTACTCCTACCGATGCCGACAGAGTAACGGTTCACTACCACGGTACATTGATCGATGGTACAGTGTTTGATAGTAGCGTAGATCGTGGCGAACCTGCTACATTTGGTGTAACCCAAGTAATTGCTGGTTGGACAGAAGCGTTGAAGCTCATGCCTGTTGGCTCGAAGTGGAGATTGTATATTCCCTATGATCTTGCTTACGGTTCAACTGACAGAGGTACCATCAAGCC